>NZ_JAVRCC020000066.1:0-38369 GCF_034530975.2 Nostoc sp. DedQUE07
CCAATGCCCAATGCCCAATGCCCAATGCCCAATGCCCAATGCCCAATGCCCAATGACCAATGACCAATGACCAATGACTAATGATTACTATTGTTACCTTACTTAACATTTTTTGCTACCACCTCTCGCACGCGATAGATAGGCCGTCCTTGGGATTCGTGGTATGTACGCATGAGCAATTCTGCTAAAAGTCCGAAGCAAAACAACTGTACTCCCGTTAGTAACAAAAGAACTGCTAAAATCAACAAAGGGCGATTGCCAATCATCTGGCCTAAAGCTAATTTTACGAAAGTCAAGTAAATTCCGATCGCAGTTCCCGAAAACATTGAAATCAAGCCCAACAGCCCAAAAACGTGCATCGGACGGGTGAGGAATTTTTTCATAAACAGAATGGTTAACAAATCCATCAATACCCGGAATGTCCGCCAAATTCCATATTTACTACGACCAAAGCGGCGGGCGTGATGACGTACAGGTATTTCGGTAATTCTAGCTCCTTCGATGTACGCCAAAGCGGGTAAAAATCGGTGTAATTCTCCGTAGAGGTTCATATCTGCCAAAAGTTCTGCACGATAGGCTTTCAGCGAACAACCATAGTCATGAATATTCACGCTAGTGGTGCGGCGAATTAGCCAATTGGCAATTTTGGAAGGAAGTAATCGATTTACAGCCCCATCTTGGCGTTTTTGCCTCCAACCACTCACCAAATCGTAACCTTCGTCCAGCTTTGCTAATAACATCGGGATATCAGCCGGATCGTTTTGGAGATCGGCATCTAAAGTAACGATCGCTTTACCGACTGCATAATAAAATCCAGCAGCCATCGCCGCCGTTTGTCCGTAGTTGCGACGCAAAATCACCGCCTTTAAATCAGTACGAACTTGCGCCTGTTCTTTGAGAAAATCCCCAGAACCATCTGTAGAACCATCATCTACACAAATGATTTCATAATTTACCTGACTAAAAGATAAAGTAGAGGCGATCGCTTCTAGTAAAAGCGGCAAACTCTCCACCTCGTCATGTATTGGTACTACCACCGAAACATCTGGGACAATTGCTGAAATCGCCCCATTTTCCCCCATTACCCCTTGCTCGATCAACCCACTCCTCATAAGCCTCAGCGCCCTCAGCGTCTCTGTGGTTCGTAACTCTTAAAAACTCTACCAGCACCTCGCAGCTGCTGATAGTACGACTGACTAACCGCATCTCCCTGTTCCGAGAGAATATCAATTCCGATCCCATTCCGTCCCTGTTCTTTCCCAGAACTATGGATATAATAACCATCCGCCAAATAAAGCCCGACATGGGTGGCTTTTTGACTAGTTCCAAAAAATACCAGATCCCCGGCTGCTAATTCTGCAATCGTAACTGGTTGAGTGAATCCTTCTTGTTGATAGGCATCTCTAGGTAGCCAAATACCCACCGAAGCAAACGCCGCTTGCATCAACCCAGAACAGTCATAATTTGGCCCAACCGTACCACCCCAAAGGTAATAATTTGATTGTTGCATCGCTTTTTGGGTAAAGGCGATAATCTCTGCTAGGAGTTTTTTAATCTCCGATTCAGAAAATGTTGCAGCCTGATAAGGTACAGTAGCAGATTGTAATGAATCAAAATCTGAAAGAGATAGCCATCCTGGATAGTCATCTTCACATAAATACACCTCAACCGCCAAATTTTGATGATTTGATGTTACCCACAAATGTCTCCCAGATGCAGCTTGAGTTGCTAAACGCGTACATTCAGGAGAATCATATAAATTCAAGTCAGCTAAACACTGATACTCCCCTGATTGTGGATTTTGGACTTCGGCTTCGCTCAGTCGAATCATTTTGGATTTTAGATTAAAGGACATTATCAGAGAATGATTTTTTTTAATAAAGACGAACAACTAGAGAATCTTGGTAATGGCATTTTAGATGCAACTTGGGCAGCATTTCCAACCTTAGCGCGTAACCAAATTGCCTTGACTTGGGTTGTTTACGATCCACCAGTGCGAGTCAATACTGGTGGGGCGCTGACTCCTAACGCTTTTTGGGATCACCCAGTTCGTGGTTTCACTTATCGCGGTGTTGAGCGGATTTATCCTGCCAGTGTAGTCAAGCTATTTTATCTGGTAGCGGTAAACGAATGGCTAGAAAAAGGCATGAGTCAAATCTCCAAGGAGTTGGAGCGAGCTTTGCAGGATATGATTGTCGATTCTAGTAACGATGCTACCAGCTTGGTTGTGGATATTTTGAGTGGCACCACATCAGGGCCAGAATTACCAATTGGCCCCTTTGAAACCTGGAAATATCAGCGTAATATTGTCAACCGCTATTACCAATCTTTGGGTTGGGAAGAAATGGAGACGATTAACGTCTGTCAAAAAACTTGGGGTGATGGCCCTTATGGACGGGAACGGGCGTTTGTGGGGGAGTTACTAGAAAATCGTAATATGTTAACAACAAATGCGATCGCTAGGTTACTGCATAGTATTGTAGGTGGAGTGGCGGTTTCAAGTGCGCGATCGCAATCAATGATGGCTTTACTGAAACGTCCTCTCAAAGATTTGTCCTCTGACGGCGAGGAAAATCAGGTGACAGGTTTCTTAGGCGGTGGACTGCCTGAAAATGCTCAAATTTGGTCAAAGGCAGGTTGGACAAGTCAAGTTCGCCATGATGCAGCGTATATTGAATTACCAGAACAGCGCCCTTATCTTTTAGTGGTATTTACTGAAGGGAAAGCCCAAGCTAAGAGTCGGGATATTTTGCCTTTTGTTTCTGGGCGAGTTGCCGATGCGATCGCTAGTCTATGATTTTAGGATTTACGCAGAAGAGATACCCCATTTTTTACTTGTCGTTAGCCATATTTTTGTAACAGTCAAAGTATTGCGCTCACCCCATACCCCGCCCAGAACTGAAGTTCTGGGCTGATAGCTAAAGTCCACTCAAGTGGACTGAAATTCTCTATTTTAGATATGATAGCCATCTATATGGCTGGCTAAAAATTTGGCTTTGCCTAATTGCGGTATGAATCCAGATGTAGAGACGTTGCAATTGCTAGTCTCTACAAGAATTTTAATATCATGCAAAATCATTTTCATACATGAAATCATTTAGTCCTCTTGAGAGGACTTTAGCTATTAGCCTGGGAATTTATTCCCAGGCGGTAAGGGTAAGGATGACTATTTCAACTTAAATTCATCAAACTTCAAAACTTCCGAATCAGGCTTGCGAGTATCAAAGCGATAACTACTTATCGTACCTGCCCCCGTATCAAAGATACTAAAAACCGTAATATCATTACTCGCAATATAAGGCATCGGCTTCCCATCTTCACCCAGCAAGGGGGCAATTGTTGGCACTATCGGTTCTAACCCATTGGGATCGCCAAGCTTAACATAATCCTCTTGATATCCAATTGGCACTTCTCGCTTTCTGTCACCCCAAGCAGCACCGTAAGTATTACCAACATTAGATGTTTCTAGAAAGTGCATTCCACTGGGACTAACAAAGCGGTTCCACAAATGGGAATGCCCATAAAATACCAATTGCACATTAGCTGCTTCAAGTATTGGGACAACATCGCGAATAATATAATCTGCGTCTTTGGGGTACTCGTAACGCACTGCTTTGATTTTGCCGCCATCCCGTTCAATTATTTGTACTGGCTCTGTATAAGCAGGAACTATATTATCACCCAAAGTATGGGGTGGATGATGGAACATCACAACTTTGTATTTTGCTTGTTGAAACTCAGGGCTGTTAAGTTCCAACTCTAACCAATTATATTGCTTGCTGCCTTTAGCAATTGGCTCATAAATCACCTGTCCATAACCCCAATCTTCAGGATTATTTAAATCCTTTTCAGCTTCTCGATATCTACCCTTAAACTTTCCATCTAATTTGGGAGTCCGCCACATATTCGTAGCGTACAGTACTACCAAACGCGTATCACCAAAACTAACTGCATAATACCTTTTTCCACCCTCTTTACTTTTTGGTAAAGAGAAAATCTCTTCGTAGGTATTAGTATTAAAAGAATTATCGATTAAAGATTTATCTGGGTAGATTCTTTGAGCAACGGCACGGGGAATTGTATCATCAAATTCATCATTTAAACTTCCCGTTCTGGCAAACCGTCCCATCACCTCATGATTGCCAATGCAAGTAAACATGGGTGCGTGTTGAATTATTTGTCCACCAGTGTAGGTTGTTTTAACACCATCGTGCGTCATTTCATATTTAGCATGACCTTGTAAACCGGGAAACAAGGCACCACCACCATTATCATCAAACCATTCTGAGGCGCGATCGCTAACATTGACCAAATCGCCGGCAAACCACACGCCATCAACTCGCCCCACTGTTTCTACCACCTTTTGCAGATTTGCTGCTGTCATCGGCTTTAATTGATGATCTGAGGTCAGTAGAATTTTTAGTGGTGTATCTGATTTGGGAGTAGCTGCAAGGCTGAAAACATCACTGTCAACACTTTTGCCATCTTCTTGCACACTCGTGACACGATAGTTAACCCGCACACCAGGAGTTAACCCAGTTACCTCAGCCTCATGTCGCCAAATGTCTCGCTGGACGGGTTTTTGATAAACTTGTCCGTCTTGGGTTTGGTTTGCAACTCTTGATTGTTGGTCTTCACGTGTGCGACTGAGTTTGGTAGTACTTGCCCTAGCAGTTTGTTTGAGATTTTCCCCATAGGTTACTGTGTGATTAACACCAGCAAACTCAGTAAACCAAACTACTCGCACTGAGGTTTCAGTCGGCAATTGCAAAAATGGGTCGGTGAGCAGTTGGGGTGCTGATGTCATAATTGTTTGCCCAAATGAACGCACACCTACCAGAGTAAAGCATATAACAAGCATAAGTATCGCTACTGAGGAAATTGTTAGGCTGCGTAAGCGTCTGAGCATGAGTAACACACCAAATTTTAGGGCGATCGCCGAATGAACGCATTTTATTATAAGAAATGTGTGGAAAATCCCGAACAATTACTCCAGCAGCTACCGGATTTATTAAACCGTCAGCAGCAAGTAAACCAGACAGGGCAATTAGTTGCTAAATTCAATATCAGTGTGAGTAATCAAAAGTGGAAATACAAACTTTTTCCCAACTACTAATTTTTGGCTCTTTTATCGGATTAGTTGGTTGGACTATTACCAATCAAATTGGCAGAACTCAACTTGAAGTTAAATGTCATGAAGATTGGTTGCTAGATGGTACAGGGCTAATGATTCAAGGAATTTTGATTCCTTTACTACAAGCTACTTTAGTTTATTGGCTTTATCAAAATTTATTACCAACTCAGCAAGGAGATTTAAAATTATCATTAATTCCGAGTTTTATTATCAGTTTTGTTATAGTAGATTATTTATATTATTGGAATCATCGTTTATTACATACGAAATTTTTCTGGAAGGTTCATCAAGTTCATCATACTGTTACTCAGATGGATGTATTAGGAACTTCTCGCAACACAGTTTGGACAAGTTTGTTAATTATCTATTTATGGATACACACTTTATTTTTGTATCTTTTAGCCGATCCTACAGGTTATATAGTTGGAGTAAGTCTAACTTCTGCCTTAGATTTATGGCGACATAGCCGCTTGATAATTCCTGAAAATAGCTGGTTTTATCAATTTTTATCTTCTTGGTTAATCTTGCCACAGGATCATGCTTGGCATCATTGCCGTGAAATCCACAATTATAACTATGGGGCTAATCTGAAAATTTGGGATAAGTTACATGGGACATATTATGAAAGCCAAAAAAGGCCATCTATAATCGGAATTCCTAGTTCATTAAACTTGTTCCAAAAACTTTTATTCCCATTTTCATGACTGTTCTAAGTAAAATCCTTTTGTTTTTTCCCGGCTTTATATTATTGCTAACTGGAGCAGCAATAGTTTATCTCGCATATTCACCCAACATCTTCAGCATTCTGGGGGTGTTCCTTTCTATTTATGGGCTACCAGTGCTAGTTTACCGCTTGCATGAATGGGTTTATCCTGTGCGGGAAGGTATTAGTTACCTACAAGATAAAGAATATAATTCCTGGTGGGGTAGTCATCAAATCCAAGTAATTTTTATTGCAATTCCAGCGTTGGAAGCAGTGTTGCGGTTGATTCCAGGGGTGTTTTCCTGTTGGTTGCGATTGTGGGGTGCTAAAGTGGGGCGAGATGTATATTGGACACCAGGTTTAGAAATTGCCGATCGCAGTTTATTAGAAATTGGCGATCGCGTCGTTATCGGGCATCGTATCGGTATCTATTCTCATGTCATTAAACCCCGCAAGCAAAACTTAATGTTGTATGTCAAAAAAGTCAAGATTGGCAGCAATGTTTTTGTGGGAGCCGGATCTAATCTTGCTGCTGGTGTAGTCATTGCTGAGGGTTCTTATGTACCAGCAGTCAGTAACCTTTATCCTAATCAAAAGGTGCAATAATGCGTCCGATTATTCAGCTTTTTGGGCAAACTCTCGTACCAACGGCGAGGCGATTTCATCAAGCTTTGGATAATCCAGAGTTAACGCAGACATTTGTACAAAAGGAAATTTGCGATCGCCTAATCAAAAGTGAGTATGGTAAAACTTTGGGGATTCATTCTGTAAACGATTGGCAGCGTGTACCAATTGTAGATTATGATACACTCGAACCTTACTTAAATCAAAAACAGCAGCAAATTTCCCTGACACCAGAAGCCATTTTGTTCTACGAAAAAACCTCTGGTAGTAGTGGAGCAGTAAAATGGATTCCTTATACTCAATCCTTGCGGCGATCGTTTAATCAAATGTTCTGTGTATGGGCACACGATCTGATTGTACATGGGCCGAAATTTTCCACAGGCAAGATTTATGCTTGTATCTCGCCGCAATTAAATGTAGCTGATAGCCAAACTTTACAAGATGATTTAGATTACTTAGATGGCTGGTTGCGTTGGTTTTTGCGTCCTTGGTTGGTGATGCCAAATAAACTTAATCGGCTACATGATGCGAACTTATTTAAACATCAACTGGCTTTGGCATTATTAGAGGCTGAAAAACTAGAAATTATCTCTATTTGGAGTCCTAGTTTTCTACAAGTTCATTTAAAATATATTCAAGAAAATCAAGATTTATTGCGAGGAGAATTACACAACCGGATTTCACATCATCGGTTGCAACACCTGTGCGAAAGTAATATTCCCTGGATGCAACTCTGGCCAAATTTGAAGCTGATTTCCTGCTGGGATAGCGCCAATGCAGCAGATCAAGCGCAAGGATTAAGATTAAAATTTCCAGGTGTATTGATTCAAGGTAAAGGACTACTCGCAACGGAAGCCCCAATAACGATTCCCTTGATTGTCGCTGGGGGATGTGTGCCGGTTCTGGATGAAGTATTTTTCGAGTTTGAGGATGAGACTGGTTGCTTACATGGTTTACACGAACTCAGCACTGGTAACGAATACACGGTTATTTTATCCCAAAAAGGAGGATTGTATCGTTATCGAATTGGCGATCGCATTCGGGTAACTCATTACTATCGCCACACTCCCTGTTTAGAGTTTCTCGGACGACATCAAGCCGTTAGCGATTTGGTGGGCGAAAAGTTGCAAGAAACTTTTGTAAATAATGCTCTAACTCTCTTGAACTTGCAAGAAACTAATTTTAAAAGTTTGATGCCAATTACCGATCCTCCGCACTATATTCTATTATTAGATTCGGCAACACAAACCCCAGAAATTATCGCTCAAAAACTGGATCTGGCTCTATCAGAATCATATCATTACAAGAGAGCGAGAGCCATCGGTCAACTTGCACCACCACAAGTTTTAATCTCTAGTCAAATTCCTGAAATATTAGTTTCCCATCGTATCCGCACTGGAAGTATTTGGGGAGGTATTAAGCATCCAATTCTGGCAACATCACCCATTAGCACTGAACTTTTACAAGAATTGCAGGTGAAAATTGTCCAAAAATAGATCAATCCAGTTCGGTTAAAATTTTTTGATGAAAATTATAAATCGCCGTCAACACAAAAAACTGATTATTGTAGAGACGGCGATTCATCGCGTCTCTCACCTTCGGCGATTCACCGCGTCTCTCACCTTAATGTGTTCATTTTTAATTTTTAATTTTTAATTCCGCCTTGCGGCACTAGCCTTTTAAAATTTGATTAAATATTTAACGTGATTCTAATTTAGCAACTCGCTGCTCTAATTTATTAACTTGTTGCTTCAATTCAATCACCAAAGTTGCCAGCCGATCGAACATCGGATCTTGCTGTGATAAGTTCCTTCTAGAACCATTTGATTGTCGTGGGGTAAGTGTTGTTCTTGAAGATGGAGACTGGCGAGTTCTACCTAGCTGAGACTCTAGCTGATTTAACCGCGACTCAACACGATTCAAATCCGCTTCCAGATTGTAGATGCGAGACTCTACTTGCTGCGATGAGGCAGTTTTAGAAAAAAAACTGCCCCAGATAATTGTTGCTAAAATCCCGGCGATTACTAGCACCTTGATTTTTTTCATACCAATAGCTGACTTGCGATCGCAGCCTATCTAAACAAACTTTGTTGAGATAATTTACAGACTAAAAGTCTGTGGATATTCATCTCTTATCTGGTTGTAAGTTAGAAAATAAACTCTGCCAATCGATATTGACAGTATTTTCTCCCTGTTTCACCTCAAATGTGACGTTAGACGCTTTTCCTATTTTTAGCGCTTGCACACAAAGTTCTGCCACATCCTCACGACTGATTTTGCCTCTAATATTATCACCTTGTTCAAATATTAATTCCTTACCTTCTGGGTCTTCAGTTAAGGCACAAGGTCTAATAATTGTATAAGGAATTCCACTTTCTCTTAAACTATCTTCTCCCTTCAACTTCCAAGTTAAAATTCCTCCCAATTGGTCATTTAATTTCACAGCTGGCGGTTCTTCATCTAAATTAATGCCAGGACGACCGGGACGAGTGACACCTGCTGAACTGACGAGGATAAATTGTGGTAAACTTGCCCCTCCATAAGCTTTAATTGATTCCAACTGGAAAGTAAAACTACCTGGGGAAAATTTCGGATTTAAAGCGCCATCATGTTCAAATTTGCTCAACATCAGTTGGAATGAACAAATTCTACTTTGCTCAATTGGCGGCGCATCTTTGACAACTTTTGCCCGAAATACAGGAATCAAATCTGCAAAGGGAACCTGAATATCTATCCAAGTATTAGCTACGGTATCGAAAGAATAGCTGTAGCCAACACCATCCCATGTTGTATCTGTCCGCAGAAAGATTTTATAGCGTTGACCGTCACCTTTGACACGCAATTTTACACCTTCATAACTAGATAAGTTGAAGGGTGGATCAAAATTCTTAGTTCTGACAGAAGCAAATCCGCCAGAGTTAGCAGTGGAGACATTACCCGCAAATAAAGCTGTATTTTCTACTAATTGGATATTACTAGCGCTCACGCCACCCATGACAACATCATCCAATGCTCCCCAGCTATCCTTTAATTCTGCTGATGGCTTGGTGAAATCAAATATTAGTTTTTCGTTTGCTTGGGGTAAGTATTTTGCCGCCGCTTGGACTAAGTTTTTGACTCCTTGATATTCTACATTTTCGGGAGTGTCGCCAACAATTTCTGGCTGGTAAAATTTAACACCTTGATAATATTTAGCTCTATCTGCTGTGTCTCCCTCAACTGGTTGTACGCGTACTGCTGTGCAACAAATTACAGCTTGGATATCAGAAAGAACTAAAGGAGTTAAAGTTTCTGGTTGCGTAATATCTGCAACTACTAAATCGATATCATTACCAAGAATTGATCGCGCTTTGTCGATATCTCGAACTAGAGCGCGAACTTTATAACCTTGTTGGAGCGATCGCTGCACTACTCGTTTACCGACACCGCCCGTTGCACCTGCTACTAATATTACACCCACATTTCTTCCTCCATTGGGTCTATATTGATTATCCTTAGGACGACCTTGGATTAATTGCTGTACCCAGTTAAGGAAAGGAATTACCTCAAAGTAAGTCAGGGTTTCGATAAACCTGCCTAAGTCCCATTGAGAACGATTTTTGTCAGTCATATTTGCGTCCTCATAACTTTATTTACTCTAACAATTTTGGGGGGAGTGACGAGTAATGTAATTCCATTACTTGAAAAGCGCTGCAATTTATTCAGAGCGCAAGAGTATCAAAAACAGGGTATGGGATGTAGGGGAAAGACGAAATGGTAAGCTGAGATTGTAGTTATTTCTGACAACAGGCATAAATTACTATCGCTACCAGAGCAGTAAAGCAGGCAGAATATAGCTTCCGGGCAACAATGCAAAAACTCCTTTTTAATGACAAAGATAGATTTAAAGCCCAGGCCCTATTCCTTGGTAAAAGTATTAACTTACAGACGCTGGATAATTACGTTTGCTTGGCGAGTATGCCAATACTGGTTAGAGCCGGTGAGGAAGGCTACGCAGTACTCCTGGGCTATGGTGCGGTTGTGCTGTTTAACCTTGAGCCTAAAGAAAAGGTAGCCTTTTTAACTAAACTATCCTCTCAAATTAGCGGCCCTTTTGCCGATCCGGAAACAGAAGAGGTGGAAGTTCATCTCAGTATTAGTGAGAGTGAACGAGCTAAAGAAGGAAAAATTTTACTGCATGAATTGAGTATAGAACGCTTGCAAATAGTGGCTGATATCCTCGCCAAGAGTGTTGTGTTGTCTCACTATGAAACCAGCCTAGCGACTGTATTCGATCAAATTGAACCATTTGCAGCTAGTCTCCAGCGTGAAAACAGGAGTAGACAACAAAGCCGGGAATTACTACGTCAACTTGGGACTACCCTATTAGTTCAACATAAGATTGTGGGTCAAGTAGAAATTATCGATAAGCCAGAGTTACTCTGGGAATCTCCACAGCTAGAAAACTTATATCTGCGCTTGGAAGATGAATACGAAATCCGTGAGCGTCATCATGCCCTGGAACGTAAACTAGAGCTAATTGCCCAAACCGCCCAAACGGTGCTGGAGTTTATGCAGCATAGCAGTAGTCAGCGAGTAGAGTGGTATGTGGTGATTTTGATTGTGGTGGAGGTTTTACTGTCACTGTACGATATCCTTTTCAAAGGCTAAAGCTAAATTTAGGGTTGTGAAATAAATGGCAAGGGAGCGATCGCAACTACTCAAAATTCAGTGCGAGAAATCGCTCCTTAGAACGACACTATTAATAAGTTGCAAGCTTGGCTACGAACTGAAACTAGGCAGAAAACAGCAGCGATCGCCTTGCTTGATAATGCTAAGTTGAAGTATCAATTCCTTCTCAAGTCGTATATGTCAGATATGACTAAACAAAATGACCGTACCCAAATTAACTTTAAAAGAATCTTGTTACTTGTTGGACTTGGAGGATTACCGCTTGGGATTTTAACTATTTTTATTCAAGTTCCACCAAGCTGTGGCTGTAATAATAGCAGTAAGATTACAATTGGAAGTTTTATTAGGGCACAACAAGCATATTTTTCTGAAAAATCAGTTTTTGCTCAATCGTATAGCTTGTTAGAGCTTGGAGATGGAGATAGACCAGCAGCTACAACCCACTATCAATATTCTGTAGAAATGGGTAAGAATAAGTCATTTATATATGCAACGCCTACAAAAGAGCTACCGACTGATTTATTGAAATTAGGTCTGACAAAAAAGGGTTTTAACAGCCTTGTAGGCGCAGTTGCTTACGATACACAAAACAAAACTACTGTTTCAATAATGTGCCGTTCCGAGAAACAGACTTTAGATGAACCTCCCAAACCTGTTTTCAAGCAAGATAAGTTTAGCTGCCCTATCGGGTTTCAAACTATCAACTAAGATGGGTTGATAGAAATCGCTAATTCTATTTTTTTATTTGTTATAAACTAATGAGTGATATCATGTCCGCATAATTAGTTATGATTCCCACAATCATTGCACCCCGCCCCCAACCCCCTCCCCGCAAGCGGGGCTACCGTGTATATACAAGTTGAATTACCCCCCTTAATCCCCCCGATGCATTGGGGGGAAACCGGAAAATCCAGTTCCCTCCCCTTTGCAAGGGGAGGGTTAGGGTGGGGTAAAACTGATATTTACCACTACCCAGCAATGTTCTTGCTAACTTACTGACAAACTGGAATACGGATTTGAAACTCCGCTCCCTCGCCGGGTTCTGAAGTGCAAGAGAGTGAACCACCATGTTTTTCGGTAACGATTTGGTAGCTAATCGACAAGCCCATACCTGTTCCTTTGCCCACAGGTTTTGTGGTAAAGAAAGGATCGAACAGGCGACGGCGAACAGGCTCTGGTATACTCATCCCATTGTCTGCAATCCGAATTTCAATTTGATGAGCATCAATTTGTTCAGTGTGAATAGTAATGGTTGGAGTTGTAATTTGTCTTTGATTGTCCGTTAATGACTCTTCCAAAGCATCGATCGCATTACTCAACACATTCATAAATACTTGATTTAGCTGCCCTGCATAGCATTCCACTTGGGGCAAATTGCCGTAATGTTTAACAAGCTCAATACCGGGACGATCTGACTTGGCTTTGAGGCGATGTTGGAGAATCATTATGGTACTGTCAATGCCCTCATGAATATTAACAGCTTTAATTTCGGCTTCGTCCATACGTGAGAAAGTTCGCAGAGAAGCGACAATTTGCCGAATTCGGTCTGCCCCAACCCACATAGAAGATAGTAGCTTCGGTAGGTCTTCTAGCACGAATTCTAGATCGATCGCCTCTGCTTCTGACTGAATCTCTGAATGGGGAGATGGGTAATGCTTCTGATAAAGTTCCAGCAGTCTTAGCACCTCTTGGGTGTAACTGTTGGCATGGGTCAGATTGCCAAAGATAAAATTGACTGGATTGTTGATTTCGTGGGCAACCCCAGCTACTAGTTGCCCCAAGCTCGACATTTTCTCGGTCTGCACAAGATGAGCCTGGGTTTGTTGTAGTTTATACAGAGATTTTTCGATTTGTTCGGCTTTTTCTCGCTCTCGCGTTTCGGATGCTTGCAAAGCTTCATTTTTAGTTTCGAGTTCTTGTGATTTAGCTTCCAGTTGTTCTGAGTAAGTTTGCAGGTTGGTGTAAAGACGGGCGTTGTCGATCGCAATCGAAATTTGTGCGATCAACAGACTCAGCACATTCACCCGTTCTGGAGTAAAAGCACCAGAAATAAGATTATTTTCCAGGTAAATAATTCCAGTAAACTTGCCAGAGTGAATCAGCGGCAAACACAAAATTGACTTGGATTGGTAAGTGGTGATATAAGCATCAGTCACGAAACGGGAGTCTTTAACAGCATTGTCTAAAACCAGATTGTTTCTAGTTCTTTCCACATAGTTGCATAAGGCAACCGGGAGTAAGAATGAATTAGTTTTATCCTCTGTGTTAATAACAACGCTAACCTCCTTACCTATAACTATTCCCGTTGCTTCTAACATCCATTGATTCTCGTACTTGGCAATAAAATAACCTTGTTGAGCGCCAGCATTTTCGACGACAATCTTCATCAATTTTTCGAGCAGCTGAGTTAGCACCATTTCTTCTGACAGCACTTGTGCAGCTTTCATCACTGTCATGAAGTCGAGAATGTGAGCGTTTTCTGTAGTCGTAGAGCTTGTTTGAAGAGTGTGTAGGTAATTCGTTTCTGTTTTTTCTGTGTTTGACCGCAAAATTAATTGCGGATAGCGTGCTTCTAAATCTTTGACTTTAGCAACAGCACCCCAATGGCTGTAGGCGTAGTAAGCATTTGTCATGTATATTTGGGCAATAGTTTCTTTACCCCATGACAGATAAAATTTGGCGGCGAGTTCGTGAGCGATCGCTTCCTCGTTGATATACTCGTTTTCTTTAGCAAGTGCGATCGCTTTTTCATACATCTCGATCGCTTCGATTTTTTCGCCTAAAACTCGATGCCGTTCTGCCTCTACCAAATAGAATTTGTGTAAATGATTCATTGGGGCATAATCCGCCCATTTTTGGATTTTTTCTTGATTAGCTTGGACGCGATCGAGGATGGCCTTTTGCTCTGACTCTGAGCGATCGGCATATACTGCTAGCCGTACTAAAGAATCATAAAAATTGAATACGGGAACAAGGGGCATTCCTACCATTGCATCTAAATACTTCTGGGCTATAGCGAGATTCTCAATCGCTTCCGAGTAATTTTCAAACCAATAACAAAGCAAAAATTTGTTCAAATATATGTAGCCAACTCCCCCGTTGTCGTTTGCTTGCTGGTGCAGTGGCAACCTTATCTGTTCATCGCAGGCTTCACCCTTGAGCAGGCAGGGATTTTCACTTTTTCCCAGTAGATTTAAGGTAGCCTGCCAATAGATTTCTATATAATTAAGCGCTGTTTCTTGCTTGGTTTTATGAATAGCATCTCTGTTTCTTGCTATCTCTCTTTCAAGGACAGTTAGTTCTTTACCGCTAAAGTAAGCTAAACAGGAGTACTGGAATAGACTATATCCTGCATATTCTAAATCTCCTGTCTCCATTCCGCTAGAGTGACCTGACAGCAAAGGCTCTAAGGTTTCTCTCAGATGCTCTTTCCAATGTCGGATAAATAGATTTACGATAAAAACTGTCTTGGCTTTGATTTCTTGAGCATTTAACTTTGACACTAGATTTAAAGCCAACTGACCAAATTTATAACCTGAATCAATATCTCCCACAATCGCACACAGAAGAAAACCATAATTGGCATAAGCAAAAGGAGAAACGGCAGCATTACCATATTCGACGGATAATTGTACTTGTTTGCACACCGTCAAGGGCAACAGTGCCGGAGCAACAATATATGCAGGAGCAAAGATACTTGACAAAAGTCTAATGGCTGCTAATTTATAGCGATCGCTCATTTGAGGCAGATCAATTAAATCCTCAATTCGCCTTCCACTCAAAATTGCCGCAGTGTCCGCCAGACCTTGCCCAATATCTGACGCGTTCGGTTCTTGGGGAAACTCTACCCCTAACTGTTTTAAAACTTGCAGTGCTGTGTTAACCGCTTCTAGTAGTCTGTTCTGCGCCATATAAGCTTGCATCTGGACTTCATACACTTTAATTTTGTCCAGTAGCGTCACAGCACAGTTTTGGACGATCTCAAACAATCTCTGCATTTCTTCAAAATCACCGCTCAAAAAAGCTGCCTCTGCCGCTTCTGAGTGCAGTGTTAATGTCAGTTCATATTCACACTTCCAGCTTTCTTCTGCTAACAGTCCCAAACCAACTTGCAAATATTTGATGGCGGAATCGTGCGCTGTGGCTGCTTTTGCTCTTTGACCTGCGATGAGATTTAGCTCTGCAAGTTGATATTTTTCTGTTTCAGATATCAGTAAATCAGTACCGTAATTGAGTTGATTAACTAAAGCAAATATATTTTCTTTGCGTTCTTCTGGCGTCGTATTTTGTAGTAGTAATTGACCAATTTTCAGATGCGTCGCTTGCTTGCGATCGTCGGGAATTAAAGAATACGCCGCTTGCTGTACGCGGTCATGTAAAAACTTGTAATCAACTTTGACATCAGTTAAATTAATTCCGTCAGAATCTTCCTGACTAAACACTAAGGGAATTTTGTAATCCTGATTTAACGGCAGAATTAACCCAGCTTGCAGGGCTGACCACAATTGCGCCGCAGTTGTAAGAGAAGATACTTCATTAACGATCGCTAATACATCTAAGTTAAAAGTATTACCAATACAAGCAGCCAGTTTCAGAACTTGTTGCGTTTCTAATGACAGTTTGCGAATATTTCTCGCTGTCAATTCAACAACATTCAGGTCAGTAATGCCGATTGCTTGAATATGTTGGATATTCCATTGCCATACTCCTGAATGGAAGTCGTATGTTAGTAAGTCTTCTTGGTGTAGGGTTTTCAGCAGTTGTGTTAAGAAGAAAGGGTTTCCCCCGGTTTTGTGGAATAGTAATTCTGCTAGTGGCTGACTGTGTTCTATGTGATTCAATGTATCGCTAATTAACGCTTCTACATCCGTTAACTGCAATGATGACAAGACGATGTTATTCACCAGCGCACCAGAAGATTGAATTTTGGATAAACTCATCATCAATGGATGGGTCGGCGACACTTCGTTATCACGATATGCCCCGATTAGCAATAAATATTTGCGCTCAGTATCGGTCATCAATAGCTCAATTAAGTTCAGTGATGCCGAATCTGCCCACTGCAAGTCATCCAGAAAGACAACTAAGGGATGGTCTTGGTTCGTGAATACCCCAATGAATTGCCCAAAAACGCGATTGAAACGGTTTTGAGATTCTGTCGCTCCTAATTGTGTTACAGGTGGCTGAGTTCCAATAATGAGTTCGATTTCGGGAATCACATCAATAATGACTTGCCCGTTTTCTCCCAACGCAGTTAACAGTTTCTCTTTCCACCCTTGGATTTGGGCAATGCTTTCGGTGAGTAATTGCTGACTCAAAGATTGGAACGCCTGAATCAACGACGTGTATGGAATATTGCGTTTGAACTGGTCAAACTTGCCTGCAATGAAATAACCTCTGGCCCCGACAATCGGTTTATGAACTTCATTGACGACACTCGTCTTGCCAATGCCCGAATAACCAGAGACGAGCATGAGTTCGCTGCTACCTCCTGCCACACGCTCAAATGCAGTCATTAATGTTGCTACTTCTGCTTCGCGTCCGTAGAGTTGTTGTCCAATCAAAAAATGCCCAGATTTGTCTCGTCTTCCTGGTACGAAGTTTTCAATCTTGCCAATCACTTGAAGTTGAAACAAGCATTCCTCTAAATCCGCTTTCAGTCCCCAAGCGCTTTGATACCGCTCCTCTGCTGTTTTCGCTAACAGCTTCAAAATAATTGCACTAATTGCCTCTGGCACATCTTCCAGAACACGACACACGGTTTCGCTACAGGGTGCGACTGGCATTTTGGCGATGTGACAGTGGATCAACTCCATCGGGTCACTAGCATAAAACGGCAGCGTACCAGTTAGCATTTCATACAAGGTGACACCCAACGAGTAGAAGTCGGTGCGATAGTCACATACCCGGTTCATTCTGCCTGTTTGTTCAGGCGACATATAGGCAAGTGTACCTTCAAGCAAATTAGGATTGCTCAAAGTAGGATTTTCTCGATCGAGGCGCGAGGAGATACTGAAGTCAATCAGTTTGACTTCCCCTGATTCGGGATTAATTAAAATATTGTGCGGCTTAATATCTTTATGTATAATTTTTTGGGCGTGTAGCTCTCCTAAAGTCTGTGCCAAATTAATCGCCACCTTGAGAAAAGTAATCAAGGTAGTTTTTTGAGTCGCAATTATTTCTTTGAGCAAGCAACCCGGAATATCTTCCAAAACCAAAGCCAAACCATGCTGATAATTCTTTAACTCGTAGGCTTTAACAATGCCAGGAATTCGCAGTGACTCAATGATTTGATATTCGTGGCGCAGTCGAGCAATATCTTCCAGTGGTGGATGTTCGCACAGAAGAGTTTTGATCGCCACAGAGACATTATCGGTTTCTCGCCGTCCACGATAAATGACGGTTTTACTACCGGAGTGAAGGGTTTCGAGAAGTTGATAACCAGATAAAGTAGCTGTCATTGTTTTCTCTTGCAATATAAGCATTCTTAATATGCCCATGCAAGTTTAGCTTTGTAACATGTGAGACAAAAATAAGCATATTTTTACGAGATGTTACATGAATTATTTTAAATAAAAGTGTATATTATTACTTTATTTTCACGGAATTTTGCGTGTTTTTGAACTGTAATGAAGTAATGCTTATCTTATCGCAGCCGCAAGTAAAGACATGACACAACGAATCAAAGCCAACGCCTATTTTCTCTGCAACAAAAGAATCGTTGGATTTTCGCGGGAGCTAGCTTCTCGATAAAAGATATCTAATATAGCAATCCGATTTGATTTCTGAATTAATCGTAGGGACTAGGGACTGGGAACTGGGGACTGGGGACTGGGAAGAAGGAATAAAGGTGTACTGAGTTTTTTTCAAAAATCAAATATGAGTCCTATATCATGTCCGCTAGATTACTTATTAAACCTGAATAACTCCACCCCGCCAAAGCTACGCTGTGGCGGTGAGAGTGTCAATTACCTAATTTTCTCTGGAAATAGTCGCGCCAACTTTCGGGTAAGGCTTCAAGTTGAGTAGCACGGTGAAGTAACTCTGGATTATCCTGCTCGCGCACATAAAGTTGAGTGATATCGGCAACCGTGATGTTATTATTATCCCGGCTCACTAACTCTAAATTGTCTCCGGCTCCAACTTCGCCCTCTTGCAAAACACGGAAGTAAAATCCGGTTCGACGACTTGCGAGAAATTGCTTAACTATATCAGGTCGTCTAAAGCGAATCCCCAGTTTGTAGCAGGGTAAGCGAGGTTGTGTCACCATTAACCTGACATTGCCAATCTGAAAGCGATCGCCAATGTTCACTTCTTCTTCTCTCAATCCAGTGGTCGTAAAATTTTCACCAAAGATACCTAACGGCAGTTCTGTATCAGGCAATTCACCCCGCCAATACTCGTAATGCTCGAATGGGTATAGATAAACTGCTTTATCTGCTCCTCCATGAACGGTTAAATCAGCCTGTCCATCCCCATCCAAATTAAGCGATCGCACAGTAACGCGATCGCTAACTGGCTCTTTGAAAATTCCAGTGCTAACTGTTTTCCCTTTCCAGGTAACTTCACGTGGAAGTCCGACGTTGACAGAGATAAGTTTCATTTTCAGATGTTTGCATTCATAGCAGTGGACTCCTTGCAGAATAAAAACTGGGTGATATGGTCTTTAAGCAGATATTCGTTAATCATACAGTTTTCTGAAATGAGGCGATCGCATTCGTGTATTCTCCAGGTATGAATACTGCACCCAAACAAGCAGAAAAGGTGGATGTGTGGCATGAATATGTCGGATACTGTGAATTCATCGGCAATAGTAAAACTACTGACTGCTAATTAGTCCCTTGATTTTTCAGCTAAGTAATTACACAACTTCAGCTTTTTACAAGTTAATTGAATATAAGGCTAGTATTTGATTGCGTGAAAAAACTCAGCACAACTTCAAGAGGCTTCTTTCCTATTCTCTGTTTCCCGTTTCCTATAATAGTATTTATCTAGAAGTTTAAAATATCTAATGATTCTTCTATTTCTAAATCTAATATCATTTCTCGTGTATCTTTGAGTGCTTCTAGCTTCCCTTCTTTACGATAGATATCTGCCGCTTTTTGAAAATCTTCAATTGCTCCCTGTTTATCTGCAATTTCTAAACGAATATTGCCACGGTTATAATAAGCATCAGCATAACTAGGATTAATCTGGATTGCCTGAGTATAATCTTCAATTGCGCCCTCAAAATCTCCTAAATCTGAACGAGCATTCCCACGGTTGTAATAAGCATCAGCATAACTAGGATTAATTTGGATTGCTTGAGTATAATCTTCAATTGCGCCCTCAAAATCTCCTAAATCTGAACGAGCATTACCACGTTTTTTATAAGCTATAGCATCTTGAGGATTAATCTTGATTGCTTGAGGAAATCCTGGCTGAGAGCCTAATAAATAACGAGTAATTCCACGGTTTTTATAAGCATCAGCATAATGAGGATTAATTTTAATAGCTTGGGTATAATCTTCAATTGCTCCTTGATTATCTCCAACATGAGAACGAGCTTCAGCCCGATTTTTATAGGTTACGGCAACATTAGGATTAATTCTAATAGCTTGAGTATAATCATTAATCGCTTCTTCTAATCGCCCCAGTTGATAGAGAGCTAAACCTCGTTTATTGTAAAATTTAGCATCATGAATATTCATCTGGATTGCCTGGGAATAATCTGCGATCGCAGCTTCGTAATCTCCTATCTGATAGTGAGCTAAACCTCGTTTATAATATAAAATATCAACATCGCCTTGATTAACTTGTAAGGCTTGATTATAGTTAATAATTGCATTTGTATATTCTCCTTTTTGAAAGCATTCATCACCCAGATTTACATAAAATCTCTTTAAATCTTCATTATGATATTCAGGCTGAAAAGGGGATTTGAGTATTTGATGATTAGTTGGCTTAGATATAATTTCCTGTTTTGGAAGATATTTATAAATAGGTGGTTGTTGCCGAGAAGAATTATTTATAGAAGATTGTAACTGTTCTAGATAACACCATAAACCACCACCATATAGTAATTGTTCTATTCCAAAAGAAATTTTCCCAGTCTTCAACTTAATCATCTGGGTTGGGAGAAAGCCAGCCAAAAAAAGGTGATACTCAGATTGTGCTTCACTGACATCTTCTTGAATTAAAATGCAAACTACAACTGCATTTTTTTCAACTTCTTCAGAACTAATTGACCATCTAACTCTGTCAATGCGACCATGACGAGATTTAACCTCGATACCAATAGATGGGTCAGAAGTCAAGGTAAAATCTATATTACCATCGCCGCCAAATCGCTTTTCATAATCGACTTCGGTAATAAAATCAGCTAAACGTTCTTTGACAACTTCTTCACCCAACTTACCTTTGAGATAGCTAAGAAAAACATCACGCACTGGTAAAACACGCTTATATTTTTCAGCCATTTGCCAGCAAAATTCCCGTAGTGCTTTTAACCTCTCTCCAGAAATTATAGTTAATTCACTATATTGACCTTCTGTTTCACAATGAAGCAGAGAACCAGATGCTAACCTTTTAATAAAATCAGACTGTAGCGATCGCAGTAGTGTAATCCAGTCCATTTATATTTCTGCGAATCTTTTGATGAGATTATTCTATTAAAATATCTAGTTGGCGTAAACCTTTTAATTAGCTTAGAGGATTTACATCAGTTTTGAAGGTGCAGCCATATCTGATTATGCCAGAGTTTTGAAGAGTTGGGAGAGTGCGATCGCTCTTAATAATACATGAAATATTAGCTAACCACCAATCGCCCAAATGGCCCAAAATCAAAACCCCAAGCCAAACTTTCTCACCAACTCCAGTCCCCCCTCCTCGCTTGCGGGGAGGGGGTTAGGGGGTGGGGTTCCGGGATACCCTTGGCAAACCCCACATGAACTTTGGAAAAAACTTAAGCCATTGGCGCGACAAATGCGGTGCGAACTAACTCCAGCAGAAAAGCTACTTTGGGAAAAGTTGAGACACAAGCAACTTTTGGGTTTCAAGTTTCGCCGTCAGCAAACAATTGACCGTTTTATCGTCGATTTTTACTGTAATGAAGCGCGGTTAGTGGTGGAAGTGGATGGCGAAATTCACGACTATACTCAAGAGGAAGATGCGATACGTCAAGAATTTTTGGAGAGTTTGGGGTTGCAGGTTGTGCGATTTAGAAATGAGAATGTTCTGGTGAGGATGGAGGAGGTGTTGCAGGATATTGCTGGTTGGTTGCAGAGATAGAACCCCACCCCCAACCCCCTCCCCGCAAGCGAGGAAGGGGCTAATTATGTGGGTTTTAGGGGTGTGTGCGATCGTATAATTTTACATAAGTTTGACAAATTTCTAAATTTTAGCCTTGCTACCCCACTACTGACTTCATTAACTGTGTTGCGATCGCAGTAGTATAATCCAGTCCATTGCTATTTCTGCGAATCTTTTGATGAGACTGATGAATCAAAGTCATCTTTCCTGGAAATGGATAAGCCATAACAAATATCTCAAAACCAAAATTTTAAAAATAATTCTCATAGCCCCATCCTCGCTTGCGTCTTGAGGGTGAGGTTCTAAGAACAACTAGTAAGGGCTGCACCACATTGTTCTTCCCTTGTCAACCAACCCTTAACACCTTGATATTCCACCTGCGCCCAATCTCTCTGACAGCCTAACAATTTGACAGCCGTATTAGCAGGAATTCTTCTTAGTTTTTGGCTTTTTTGACTGCTACTAGCATAGAAATCTACGCCGTTAGTACCGTAGCCTCGCGTTGTTAAGCCTAACTTTGGCACAAATACCCATCCAGTTCCTTGAAAACCATTGCTAGCATTAGTAATCTGCACCCAATTTCCAGCAGCACCAATAACATGAACTGTTTCGCTAATGGGTATTTGTCCTATAATTACGTTATTTGTACTTGCACCACTCCGTACATTTAACCCTTGCGAATCTGTATCAATGACGTAGGCAAAAATATCGCACTTTTGAGAATTACTTGATTTCGCTAAACTTATTTCACTAGTTATACTAGTATTGAGTATCACACTAATACAACTGAATGCCAATCCGATCGCTAACTTTGATGCTGGATTTTTCACTTTTTTTGTCATCATTTATTCAAGTTTTTGGCATCAGTACCCAAGGCTAGAGTCTTATTGATATCTCCTAATCTACATAAACAAATTATGGTTAACTTTGTAACGTAGTTCTATCAAAGAGATTTTAGTACTGTAATAACACTTTTTATTTTACAAAATTTAGTCTTGCGATGTCTACGATGGTCACTGAGCTTGTCGAAGTGCGGGCTACGCCTACACGGATAAATGCAACACAACGATATCATTAAGTATTAAGATGTCAATAGATAGTGTAGTTAACGCCAACAATAAGTTCAAATTTCGACAAATATTCATTAAGTTATATGAGTAAAAAAATACATTCTATATCAAGTAGCATAGTTCAAGAAATTAATAATCTCGACAATGTGAGTATTTTAGAATTAGACAAAGAAGAAATTATTAGCTTATTTAAGTTTCATGGAATCTTACTTTTTAGAGGATTTGATGTTGATGTTGATATTTTTAAAGAATTTACCAATCTCTTGAGTATCGATTTTATAAATTATGCCGGTGGTGCATTCAGTAGAAGAGTAATTAATGGGGATGAGACTCTTTTAAGCGTTAATGATTTTAAATCTGAGATTAAGTTGCACGGCGAAATGTATTATCAGCAAAATATCCCACTTCTGCTGTGGTTTTTCTGTGCTAATCCACCATTAGAAGATGGTGAAACTACGGTATGTGATGGTAGACAATTTTTTAATGAAATTAGTAGTTCAACTAAAGAGTTATTCAACAAAAAGAAGTTAAAATTTAACGTTCGGATATCTCAAGATGACTGGCAGAAAAAATATCAAACAGATGATTTGAATCAGCTAGAAGAAATGTGTCGGAAAAATAATACACATTTGACAGTAAATGAGGATAAATCGATTCTGCTTGAATACATTTCTCCAGCTATTATCCCTAGCAGATGTGGAAAATATCAGGTATTTATTAATAGTCTATTGCCTACAAAGCAGTTAAACCCAAAGATTATTAATTTTGAAGATGATTCAGAAATTCCTGAAGAGGTTGTCTCTGAACTTAATGAAATTGCTGAAAAAATAACTACGGAAATTTCGTGGCAAAAAGGCGATATTTTAATGATTGATAATACAAGAATACTTCATGGAAGAAGGTCTTTTGCTGACGATCAAAGAGATATTTATATCAGGCTGTGTTCTCCAGCTTTTTCATTTTGATATTTGATTGCACCAGGTTTCATTTATTTAAATAATATCTGTCATAAGATATAGCTTTGCTGTGCTATTACTGCATTATCTATCACACAATACGTTTTAGTTAATGCTTATTGGTGTAGATAATTGGTCTTTAAAGACGCGATAAATCGCGTCTCTACATTAGGGTTTTGTTGCTCTATTTGAACTGTATTGAGCTATAGGTTACTTCATATCATAGCCAAACAAATTTGGGTCTACTTCTCCTAACTGCAACTCTGCTAAACCATACTCCGCCCATCGTCTCTCTACCATCGCCGCCACATCTGGGTCAGATTCCAAAGGCAAACCCCATTCATGGTTTGTTTCTGGCGGCATCTTTGTAGTTGCATCAATTCCCATCCGTCCACCTAAGCCAATCTTTTCACTAGCAAAATCTAAGGTATCAAAAGGTGTATTCGGCAAAATAAAGACATCTCGCACTGGGTCAACTTTAGAACTAATTGCCCAGACAACTTGACGCGGATCGCGAATATTTATGTCTTTATCCACAACAATTACAAATTTGGTGTATGTAAATTGTGGTAAAGCACTCCAAAACGCTAAAGCCGCCCGTCGCGCTTGTCCCGGATATGCTTTATCTATGGAAATAATCGCCGCTTTGTAACTCAAAGCTTCCATTGGTAAGAAGAAATCGACAATTTCTGATACTTGTTGCCGCAGTATGGGCGTATAAATGCGATTTAGTGCGATCGCCATCATCGCTTCTTCTTTGGGTGGACGACCGCTAAATGTTGTTAAGTAAATCGGATTTTTCCGGTGTGTCATACACTCAAAGCGGATTAACGGCGAATCTTCCACTCCCCCGTAATAACCCATGTGGTCGCCAAAAGGCCCATCTGGTAAAACTTCTCCTGGTGTAATCGTTCCTTCCAAGACAAATTCTGAATCTGCGGGAACTTCCAAATCTACAGTTTTACACTTCGCCAACTGCACGCCGGAACCGCCATAAAGTCCTGCAAACAGCCATTCTGATAAATCTACAGGTATAGGTGTAGCTGCTGCCATAATAATTAGAGGATCTACACCAAGTGCGATCGCAACTTCTAATTTTTTCCCACGTTCGGCCGCTTTTCGCAAATGCCTCGCCCCACCCCGCACTGATAACCAGTGAACCGTCATCGTATTTTTAGATTGTAGTTGTAAGCGATACACACCTACATTTGGAGTACCAGTTTCACAATCCTTGGTAATTACCAGTCCCAACGTGATAATCTTGCCAGCATCACCATTATAAGGACGTATCAAAGGCAACTTATTTAAATCTAAATCATTACCTTGAAGCACAACTTGCTGACAAGCGGGGAAAAAGTCTCGTCCTGGTTTTGCCTTCACCACATCAAACAGCACTTTTCCAAAATCTATCGCCTGGGAAATCTTCTTTGGTGGTTTTGGCTGTTGCAGCATACTCAATTTTTTCCCCAGAGTTTCCAACTCCTCTGGATGCTGCATATTCATCGCCCAGCAAATCCTTTCCACAGTTCCCATCAAATTCACCGCCACCGGAAAGGAAGCGCCTTTGACGTTTTCAAACAACAACCCTGGGCCACCTTTTTGTAGCATTCGGTTGGAAATCTCAGCAATTTCCAAGTCTGGGTCAACTAAAGCTGAAATTCGCCGTAATTGTCCTCTTTCTTCCAAAATTTTCATGAATCCCCGCAAGTCTCTCGCCATTGTTCTAATAAAGCTGATTATTTAAGAAGTGTGAAGCGCTTTCTTATATTATGGGGCATTGGGAGAGAGGACTTGGGGACAAGGAAAGCTGATGAGTAAAGTAGTAAACCTACTGTTCCAAAAGTTGTGTAAAATTACTCCCCCAGAGTGATGTTACTAACCCTTCATATAAATCAAGGGTTTTGAAACCTAAACTTTCAGTTACCCTGAAATTGATATATATATAAAAGAGCAATTTTCAAATGACCATTTACTTTTATAAGGTTTGGCAGCCTTATGGCTGTTTTTCTAACTTTTCTCTCCACGGAATCCACATTGAGGGTGCTTACTGGCCGACGGTTGAGCATTATTATCAAGCGCAAAAGTTTGTAGGCAGCACAGATGCCGCAATTATACCTCTCATCCATGCTGCCGCCACCCCAGAAGAAGCTGCGACTTTGGGAAGATGTAGCACTCGCCAACTCCGTCGAGACTGGGATTTGGTTAAAACTCAAATTATGCGAGAAGCTGTACTCAAAAAGTTTCTCACTCATGCTGATATCAGAGAAGTTCTCCTGAAGACAGGTAATGAGATGTTGGTTGAAAATTCTCCAACTGATTCTTTTTGGGGCTGTGGTGCTAATAAAAGCGGTCAAAACCATCTCGGTAAAACTCTTATGAGTGTGCGTGAAGAAATTCGTAATTTACTATCTTTAACGGTAATTTACGAATAATTTAATCAAAATAGTTACATTCAACATCAAGTCAAGCAATTAAACGGGGAATAGTCAAATTCCCCAGCCAAAAACATTTAAAAAAAATACTAATAATTTAGTTATGGCTTTGAAGAAATTTTAATTAATTGATTAATGGGCAAAAATATTAAAAAAATATTTTTAATTTCAAGAAATTATTCCAGTTCTAAATTAAGTAAAATTACTGGAATAGTTTAATGATTGAGAATATAAAATTAGTAAATGTCAATGATTAAAATTTTCTTAACTTTAAACTTGAGATGATAGCTGAAAAGTATTTAATGATACAACGGTTTTATATCTCCCCTAAATCCACTTCACAAGGGCTATAGGGAACAAGCAAAATATCTGTTACTTTTCAAACATCCTCTAATCTATTTTCAAAAAGATTTGTAATACATGTATGCCCTTAGCAATGCATTAGTAGCAAGAATTTCTTGAAATAGGATGAAAATCAAAGCATTGTAAGTTGAAAATTTCGATCGGGGACAAATATAAAAAAAATTATACTTCAGTCTTGGTGTATACAAACAATGACACGTAGGGATAAACCAAACGAGTTACAGCAAAACTTCGATCGAGAAAGTTTACTGCACCGGATGACAAAACAGATTAGGCGATCGCTCGACCTTCAAGAGATATTAACAACAACTGTTAGCGAAGTGCGCTTATTTTTGGGTGCAGATCGGGTGAAAATTTATCGCTTTGATGCTGATGGTAGTGGTGAAGTGATTGCAGAATCTATTCATAAACAACGTCTGCCATCCTTATTGGGTCAACGCTTCCCAGTTGATGATATTCCAGAAGCTGCTAGAGAGATGTTTTTGTTAGTGGGGCAACGTTCGATTGTCGATGTGGCAAATGAGAAGATCGGGCTATCGCCTCTACACTCAAAAGAAACTGGCAAACGTCTAGAAACTAATATCTACTATCGGCAAGTAGATCAGTGCCATATTCAATACCTCAAAGCAATGGGCGTGCAGTCTTCGTTGGTAGTACCAATTTTAGATTGCGACCCACAAGAACTATCGGCAAAGCCTAAATTGTGGGGATTGTTGGTAGCTCACCACAGTGAACCGCAAAAGATTTTGAAGGGGGAACTAAAAGTATTGCAGCAAGTTGCTGACCAGGTAGCGATCGCGATCGCTCAAAGTAATCTACTCACTGAAGCCCACGCCAAGCAAAAGCGAGAAGCTACTATTAATCGAGTCACCACATTATTGCATAAACTGCCGACAATCCAATTACAAGGAGCACTAGAAGAAGTTATTACTGCCCTCTGTGGAGTCGGTGGCAGGCTTTACATTGCAGAGAACCGAGAACTATACACTTGGGGCGACCAACCGACACTCCCCTACGAGTTAGATAACACTATTATCGAACAGCATCCCATCTGGCAAAACTGGATGGCTGAGTTTCAACAAGGTAATATTTGGGCAACTACTGACCTCTATAAAGAATCACGTTTGCGAGTTTTGGCTTTAGCATTCCGTTCTAGTGAAATTCGCGGACTCATGGTGATTCCGCTACATTACCGCGAAAAATTTATTGGTGTCTTAAGTATTTTTCGCTCTGAATTGGAAACGGAAATCTTGTGGGCGGGACGATGCGAACATAATCGGCGACAACTTTTACCCCAGCTTTCCTTTGAGGTTTGGCGAGAGCAAAAAAAAGGGCAATCACCTGAGTGGAAGTTGGAAGACATCTTTTTGGCACAAGCTTTATACGATCATTTCTCAATGGCAATTCAGCAGCAGCAGATGTATAAACAGGTACAATCCCTGAATGCCAACTTAGAACTGCGGGTGCAAGAGCAAACCTCTGAACTCGAAAAATCATTAATGTTTACCAAAGTAATCAAGCAAGTTACAGAGCATATTCGCCGCACATTGGACTTGCAAGCAACTCTGCAATCCATAGTTCAAGAAGTCCGTCCCCTGCTAAATTCAGACCGAATGCTGATTTTCCACCTGAAGACTCAATCAGTGATTGTGGAAGAAATTAATGGTAATTGGCAGTCAGTTTTAGGAGTGAATGCACCACCAGAATGCTTTCCTGATGATTATACCCGTTTATACTGTCAGGGTAGGATACGGGCAATTAACAACCTTTCAACGGCTTCTTTAAGTGATTGTCATCGAGAGTTTTTAGAGAGTCTGCAAGTGCAAGCAAACTTAATAGTTCCAATTAATATGGGTATGGAACTATGGGGCTTATTAATTGCCCATGAGTGTGAGGCTCCCAGAAATTGGCAGGATACAGAAATTGATTTATTGCAGCAGGTGGCAGATCAGGCTGCGATCGCAATTCAACAAGCACAACTCTACCAACAAACTTCACTAGCCGAAACTGAAGCCAGAAATCAAGCCGCTCAGTTAGAGCAGACCCTATATGAACTCCAAGAAACACAGACAAGATTGATTCAGACCGAAAAAATGTCCAGTCTAGGACAGTTGGTGGCGGGTGTCGCCCACGAAATCAACAACCCCGTTAACTTTATTTACGGTAATCTGTGCCACGCCAGTGATTACACCGAACAACTGCTAGAAATTTTACGTCTCTACCAGTTATACTATCCCCATCCCCATAGTGAAATTCAAGCCGCGATCGAAGCGATCGATTTTGAATTTTTGGTAGAAGACCTGCCAAAAATCATGATCTCAATGCAAGTAGGAACCGAGCGCATTCGCTCAATAGTGTTGTCGTTACGCAATTTTTCTCGCTTAGATGAGTCTGAAAACAAGCGCGTTGACCTGCATGAAGGCATTGACAACACCTTATTAATTTTGCAACATCGGCTGAAAGGAAATGCTGAATTTCCACGCATTCAGATAATTAAAGATTATGGCAATATCCCACGGGTGGAATGCTATGCCGGTCAAATGAATCAAGTATTTATGAATATTTTCAGCAATGCCATAGATGCTCTGGAAGTAGGGCGTCGGGAGTGGCAAAAGCAGGGTGACAAGGAGAATAACTCATGCCCAATTCCAACTATCCAGATTTCCACTAAAGTCTCAGCAGACAACTCTCGTCTGTTAATTCGGATTACTGACAACGGGCCCGGAATGAATGAAGAGGTGAAAAAGCGAATTTTTGACCCATTTTACACTACCAAGCCTGTGGGCAAAGGTACAGGATTGGGATTAGCAATCAGCTATCAGATTATTGTCGAAAAACATGGGGGAATAATGGAGTGCATTTCAGAACCTGGCAAAGGTACAGAGTTCTGGATTGAGATTCCCATCAAGCCTCCAGCCAAAATCGTTAACTAGCAATAGGAAGTGGGGAATGAGGACGCAGGCGAAGAATTACTTTTGGTGATTGACCAATGCTCAATTGTTAGTTTCAAAACTTAAAAATTGACCGAGCAATTTTTAAATTCATCCACAAGATAGATGATAATTTTCTTAACATATCAGCTAAAAAATAGCTGTCAGCGATCCAGGGTGTGCAATATATTGAATTTGATTAAAAATCATTTAAAAGTAAAGTTTAGTTGCAAAATAAATCCCTCCCAGCTACAAGTGATAATCTAATAGTTGAAGCTAAGAAACAAGCTTCCCGTGGCAGATATAACAGCTGCGTTTGAAATGTTAGTAAGAGGTATAAGACGCTGTTTAACTTACATCTGTCTCGTCAAAATACAGCAACACCCAACGCGAAAACTGCTGTTTCCTCAAATCTAGAAGATTAGGGGGCACTGTAACTGATTTTCATTACTTGTTTACAAAAGCAATGGAAGTTAGTACATCCCTAACTACGATCGACAAAGAGAGGAGATAGTTCAGGGAGTAGAGGCTTGGGTGTTGTTGTGTTTAAAGAGAAGTCTGAAATAGGGACTCCTCTGGGTGTAAGATTATACGAAGTTGAATAGTGAGAAACAGTTAAAATAGCGCCTTATGTCAATAATTGCGCTCAGAGCGTGGTATCTACAGGATTATGAGCCGATTCCAGAACTGGAAAAACGTCAGCCAGACATTCGCTTAAGCAAAAAAAGCTTGCTGAAATCAGCATTGCGAGCAGACTTTTTGGAAGACAGTGACGAAGTGAAAAAGTCAACTTGGTTTGGGCGCTATTTGGAAGGGGAAAATATTGAATTTTATATTGAAGGTAGTGGCGGCTATTGCGTCTCTAACATTGACTTAATTAGTCATGAAATTTATTTCACTAAACAGGCGGTGTTAGCTCAGTTAGAACCAACAATTTTTTTATCCTATCAAACTGAGTATGGCGTAGCGACGAATATTCTCAAAGAAGAACTGCGAAAAAGTTTAGACAATTTAAACTTGCGATCGCGTCTTCCCCTAACATTAATAGAATCCTCTCGTCCTAGCGGTGCTACTTTCCGAATTAACCGCACAATCATGCGGAAAATCCGTAAGAGTTTGTTATTTATAGCTGACACCACCGCCATTGCTAGTATTGATGGTAAGGAAACGCCCCAATTAATTCCCAGTCCGAATGTCTGTATTGAGATTGGCTATGCCATCCAAAGTAAGCGGTCTGAACAGATTCTACTAGCGCAAATGCAACGCCCAGATTTTGAAGGTGAATTTCCCTTCGACTTACCGACACAGCAAATTTTGCAATTCCAAGACACTACAGAACTGGACAAAATCCTGACAGAGACGATTAAAAACCAGCTAGCACGATTCAAATTGTTTTTTTGAGCAAGATATACAAGATAATACTTACTTACCAAAAATAAAACTATAGCACTCCTAAAACATGACTAGGCTCTATGCTAGGGCGTTAAAGGGAAAAAGAGCACACGGTGCTCGTCCAGACAAACGTGGTAAAAATATAACTATTATTGGGGCGATCGCAACCCGTGAGATTGTTGGTGCAATGAGTTTTAAAGGTGGAAATCATAAAAACGCATTTAAAACTTATATTAACCAAGTCTTAGTTAGTTTGGTGAAAGAGAGTATTCGACCGATGAAGCCTCCGAGGTGTACCCCGTATCCGCCTGCCGCCCGATACAAGCGGGTCGTCGTACGGTCGCTGTGGTACGACGCCGATGGACTAACCGTCGAGGTGCAGGGGCCGGGGTTCGTGCTCGCCCGTGTGGTGTTCCGGCGGCCGGCCGGGTTCCGAGTGCTGGACGAGCGTGACCTGTGCGAATTCTGGGACAGCTACCACGCGGGCAACGGGTGGTTGTACGAGGTTCACGAGGGCGGCTGGCAGGAGTTGGAGTCGCACCGCCAGGACTTCAACTCCCCGTTGTGCTTCACCGGTCTGCGGGAGTTCCTGGTGGTTTGCGACCAGTGCGTCAGCGTACTGTCCGTCGAGCCGCCGGAGCTCATCAACTTGGGTGCAAACCCGGAACACCCGCTCGCCGACTGAGTGAAACTAAGGTATTTGAGCATTAGAAGAAGATTTTTGAGAAAACAAAGGCTGAAAGTATTGTTATTGCTTTAATTAAAATAAACGAACAGGTTTACTTTGCAGCTTAGAACTAATTGAACTTACCCGATCGACCACAGAAATCATGTATTTGTAATCTGGTACTTGTCCATTGGGTACATACCCCACTTCTTGAGCTAAATCTGAAGACGATTCACTCATGACTTTGCGGATAAATTCTTGACGGTTACGTTCTACATTCGGCCCAATCAAGACCACACCTAATGGTACATAGTGAGGGTCTTTAAATAGTATGCGGAATTCGGTCGGCGCCAACTGCGAACTATAGAGACTTAATTCCGCCTCAGAGACGGCACAGGCGATCGCTTTTCCTTGAGCGACCAATTCCAGTGCTGCTTGAGGTGTGGGCGCAAACAATATCTCAGCTAGTGTTGTACCATAAAGATTGTAAAGAGGAAAATAATATCCTGTTGCTGAACCCAACTGTCCTAAAGCTATTGTTTTGCCTTGCAATTGTTTCAAGTCAGTTATCGGATTATCTTTGCGAACAACGAAGATTGAACGTAAATTACTAATACCTATTAAAGGAAATAGAGGAACATATTGGTGACGTGCGATCGCAATAGCCGCTAAACCTGGTGGAGCAAATACCAATGACCAAGCACGAGCATCAAGGCGCTCAACCGCTCTATTTTCATTAAAAACAGGCTCTAATTGAATATATGAGTTTGTTTTTTCACCTAAGTAACTATTAAATTTAGCATATTGATTAATTATCTGTTCGCCTCCACCATAGTTGATTACACCAATAGTTAACGTGCCCTCAACCCCATTTCCATTTTGTGGTTTGCAGGCAGCAAATGTAAAACCTAGTAGATGAAACAGAAATAAACGACGGGGAAATCGCACAAACATCACTAATTATGGTTAAGGAAATAATTTGGCTTTCAAGACTAATTTAGATAAATTTTACTGCTGCCTAAAAAGGTTATATTGCAGTAAACAATTAATATTTATTTAGATATTGTTGAGATGCTTTCTAACAGGTATAAATAAATATTAGACAAACTCACAGGCCACCTTCGTTGCTTAGGTTATGTTAAACAACATTACGTTAAAAAACTTAAAAATAGGTGCTAAATTTAACTTGCTTTTAATATTAGTTTTCATCATCAGTATTTTAGGAAGTGGCATTGCCTTATCCAGTGTACTTCAAGAGAGAGCGCAAAATGAAGTCAGTTCTCAAGCGGAGATTCTCATCCAAACGGTGAATGCAGTTAGAGATTATACACAAAATCGTATTGCTCCCCTATTAGAACCTAGATTAGATACTAACCCAACATTCACGCCTGAAGTAGTACCAACTTTTTCCTCTAAAGAGGTTTTTGAAAATTTTCGTAAAAAGCCTAAATTTCAAAACTTTTTTCATAAGGATGCAACACTTAATCCAACCAATTTAGCGGATAAAGCTGATAATTTTGAAACTCAACTTGTGGAGCGTTTTCGCAACGAACCTAATACTCTAGAAATTACAGGCTTTCGTAAATTGTCAGAAGGTGAAGTATTTTACATTGCACAACCACTAAAAATTACACAAGCAAAATGTTTGCGATGCCATTCTACACCAGATCAAGCTCCTAAAAGTCAGTTGCTAAATTATGGCTCGGAAAATGGTTTTGGCTGGCAACTGAATCAGATTGTTTCTGCTCAAATTATCTCTGTTCCTTCTCAAGATATTTTTGCCAATGCTACACGAACTTGGATATTGATAATGGGACTTTTAATTGCGATCTTTGCGCTCGTAGTTTTCTTAATTAACTTCTTAATTAAAAAATATGTGATTCAGCGTATCAGAAGAATAGAGAAAATAGCTCAAAAAGTTAGTATTGGTGATATGAGCGCTGATTTTGAAGAAAGTTCTCATGATGAAATTGGCGGGTTAGCAGAAGCATTTAATCGGATGAAAGCTAGCTTGAAAATAGCTCTGGAAATGCTGAATAATTAAGGCTAATAATCCATAATTTACAGAGAGAAAAACGCAATTTTGAGAAAATCAAGAAAGTAAGCGTTGCTCAAATTGCAAAGCTTTTTGAGATTCAGGTATTTGTGATGCTAAAATTTTCACAAATTCTGCACGAGAGATTTGTCCAGCAGATTTCATAGCTTTTTGCACTAGAAACTTAGCTATCGGCCCAATTAAATTAGCCAACTCACGTTCGCACTCTTCCAGAAATTTTTCACTGATAACTTGAGATTCTTGGTTTGGTAAATTATTTGAGTTAATACCAGATTGATCGGATTTTACAGTAAGTTCTTGTAATAGAGTAGATTTTTCTAGTAGAAATGTTGTTTTCTTCTTAAAATCAATTTGTTGATTTTCTCGAAGATGAAGGGCTAATTGACTAATTAATTCTTCCAAATTGGACGCTGATGCTGCAACTTGTCGTAGTAATCTTGAGGCGATGGGGCCGACAAATTCTAAAAGAATTGTTTCTAAGCGGTTGTAACTTTCCCCAGACAGAATAGAAGCAGTCGGATACCCAATTGAGTTTTGTTGAGAAAGCGAAGTTTGAGGTGGTTGTGTAAAATCTGGTACTTGAAGCGATCGCGCTTCTACCTGGTAATCTTGACGATCGTATTCTTGCTGTTTGGGTGTCGAAGATGGTAGTTGAAGCGATCGCGCTTCTTTTGTAATATCGAGATCCTTAAGCACCTGTAAAACTTCAGCCGCAGACTGATAGCGCTGTTTAAAGTGATGTAGCACCATTTTAGATAGCACAGATGCCAACTCAGAACTGACATTAGCTTGATGCTGCCAAGAAATTTCTCCTGTATCTGGGTCTTCCTCAAAGTTTATCGGATGTAAACCTGTCAGCGATTGTATACCAATAATGCCCAAGGAATAAATATCACTGTTGAGGCGGGGCTTGCCTTGTCCCTGTTCTGTAGACATATATCCGGGAGTACCAATAATAATAGTAGCCCCCGTGTGCCCTGTAATTGTGAGCAGTTGAGTTTGGACTTGTTTAACAGCGCCAAAGTCAATCAGCACTAACTTACCGTCTTGTTGCCGCCTAATTATATTATCCGGTTTGATATCTCGATGAATAACGTTGTGGCTGTGAATAAATTGTAGAATACCCAGAACCTGTTGCAGTAGTTGAATGACTCGCTCTTCTGGCCAACGTTGATTGGGGAATAGTTCTGCTTTCAGGGTATGTCCTTCAATGAACTCTTGCACCAAGAAGAACTCTTGGTTTTCTTCAAAATAGGCTAAAAGCCGAGGAATTTGGTCATGGTAGCCCAGTTGTTCTAGTGTTTCTGCCTCACTAGTAAATAGCCGTCTGGCAGTTTTGAGAAATTCAGGACTACGAGTGACGGGCTTAAGGTGTTTGACAACGCATTTTGGGAAACCTGGCCGATGGGTATCTTGGGCTATGTAGGTTTGACCGAATCCACCTCCACCTAATATCTGGAGGACTTGGTAACGTCCGTCTAATAATTGTCCTAACATTGTGTTACAAGCCTTAATTCCTCAAATTAATCTTGACACAACTACCAGCTTTGGTAAGGTTTGTTCAGACAGAAAGTAGGTAGTGGCAAAATTTCAAGCAAGGTTTTTTTGAGGATTGCATTACAAGTTTATGACTGACTAAACTCCAGATCGGCTTGCAGGCATATTATTGTTGAAGCTTTAATAATTCCTCAGAAATCGCCAGTGCCTCAGCTTTTGAAGTAGTTGTTGGCTGAGAGACTACGCTAACTTTTCCTAATTGAGTTTTATTGACAAAATAGGTTATTCCCCGAAAGCTCAATTTATAGGCTACCGGTGCTAGAGAAACTTCTGCCAATTTAGAATTTGGATCGACACAATAGTTAACACCACGGTACATCAAATTATAAACTGGCCCAATTTGAGGAACTGGTTGAAACGGCTGTTCTGTTTTTTTGCTGCCAACTTTGTTTTGGTTATATTCGTAGCTTAGACCACGATAGTAAAGTTTCATAATTTTCGCCTCCTGAATAACTGTTTTTCAACAATGTCAATGACTTATCAGATGTTGATTAGAGAGTTATGCAAGAGCTAAGGTAGACTTACACTTTTTTAAGGAACTGCTTAAAGGATTAGGCGTCTAGAGTGAAGAGTCATTGGGCATTAGGAGTGCTGAGTGCTGAGTTAGGAGTTAAGAGTTAAGAGTTAAGAGTTAAGAGTTTTGTTTATCTCCTTGTCGCCTTGTCTGCTCATTTCCCTCATCTCCCCTGCTCCCCTGCTCCCTCGCCCCCTGCTCCCTTGCTCCCAACCTCCCGTATGCTTACCCTTTTCATTCGGGGGTTACGTGGTTAACAATGGGTTGAATGTTTTTTAAATGATTCAACTTTATGGCTAGAACCGCAAATGAATATGCCGTATACCTCTTACTGGAAAGCGGCCACCGAGAAGAAGTACGTTTTCCTACTATTCAAGAGTTTCAGAAATGGTATAGCGGCGAACTTGTGCCAAAATCTGCTTCTAATGACTTTATTAGCGTACCGATCAAAAATATTCAAGGGGAATATATGGTAGTACGCCCTTCTCGGATTGTGGCAATCCGGGTAGAACCTATTTTTAGTTCTAGTGTTGAAAGATTCAACTAAATGATGAGAAAAACCCTTGCTTTGCTTTCCTTGAGTCTAGGAATTGCCCTCGTAAACCCTCTCTGGTCGGCTGTTGCTCAGGTTCCTAACTTACTGCCTTTGCCACTACCGACGACTCCCGATCTTCCACCTATACCAATACCAATCGCTCCTGAGATCGCGCCGCCGCTAAAACCAATCACTATCGGAAGCGATTGTACACTCCGGCCGACTTGCTTGGGTTGGGATGAGCAAATTTGGGGTCAAAGAGGTAAAATAGGCGATCGCAAAGCGTTGTTAGCTTCCATTGATAACAGTTTGCTTTATCTAACAAAGGGTGATGCGATCGCAGCATATCAAAACTATCCGATCAAGGAAATCACTCTCGATCGCGTCCGCCGGAGTTTGCTGCGTTTCCGCCAACTGGTTGTCAGTTCTAAGTCAGCAGCACAATTACAAGCTGCTGTCAGTCGTGAATTTGTCTTCTACCAGTCCGTGGGCAACGATGGCAAGGGTACTGTTAAGTTCACTGCTTACTACGAACCTGTTTACACCGCTAGCCGTGTCAGAACTGCAATCTATAAGTATCCTCTTTATCGGCTACCACCTGATTTCAGCCAATGGCCGAAACCCCACCCAAAACGAATTGATTTGGAAGGGAAAGATGGTTTAAAAGGGAATAAGAGCAAATTACGCGGTTTAGAATTGCTTTGGTTTCGCGATCGCCTAGATGCATACATGGTACATATCCAAGGTTCTGCCCAAATTAAATTAACTAATGGCAAGACAACATCAATTGGCTATGCCGGCGGCACTGATTACCCTTGGACTAGTATCGGCAAAGAATTAGCCAAAGATGGCAAACTTCCCCTGGAAGGATTAACAATGCCACGTTTGATTGCTTATTTCCGACAAAAGCCCCAGGAATTGAACAATTATCTACCGCGCTGGGAACGATTTATTTTCTTCCAAGAAACAAGCGGTAGAGGTGCTACTGGTAGTATTCATGTGCCAGTGACAGCAGAACGTTCCATTGCTACAGATAAGTCTCTCATGCCACCGGGAGCGTTAGCCCTGATTTACAACTCATTTCCCTATCCTGCCAGTGGTGGCAAACTCCAGAGGCGTACTGTCAGTCGCTTTGTGCTTGACCAGGATACAGGAAGCGCCATCAAAGGGCCGGGCCGGGTGGATTATTTCATGGGGTCTGGTAAACTAGCGGGCGATCGCGCTGGTGTCACAGGCGGTAATGGTTCATTATATTATTTGCTGCTCAAAGAATAAAGTTAGAAGTTAGAAGTTAGAAGTTAGGAGTTAGAAGTTAGGAGTTAGAAGTTAGAAGTTATTAATTCAAAACTCATCACTGATCACTCCTAACTTTTCACTTTTCTTAATACGGCGGATAAGCAAAATCATCTTCATCAGCATAAACGTAAGAGTTGGAAACTCCTGCCATTGCCAATTTAGGGGTTTCTGATTTTACAGGTTCCTTGCCAAAATCTTTGTATTCTTCAAAAGTCTTACAAATCATTGCAGACTCCAGAGCATCGGAAGCAATTAAATATTGCGTTAAAGTCCCTACGGTGGGATGTTTATAGTCCACAGTTGAAGCTACCAAAACTGTATTTGGTTCAATTCCTCTTTCTTCACACTCAACGATCGGACAAAAAATCCCGTGAGCGTGGAACAAAGGCCCTTTTGGTGTTAAAGGTTGCTTGCGGTAGATAGCATAAGCTTTTTCTAGTTCAGCCACGAATCCACCTACTACTCTGCCTTGTTGATATTCGCAGTAGGTTTTGCTGAAACTCGCTCCGGCTGCACCATTGAGAGTTAGTTGTAGTGGTGATTCATGTAAAAACTTTTTATTTTCACCCACTAGAAAAATTAGATAGCGAGTAAAGGTTTTAAATTTAAGTTTGTCGGCTAAAAAAGCATCATAATTATCTTTGAGCGTACCCAGTTTTAGACCACTTTCTCGGTCTTTAACAGACAATGGCCCCCGGCGCACTATGACCAAGCGTGGAGTAGCGCTAATAAAGACTGTTTCTACTCCAGAGCTAAATTCATGCTCAACTTGCTGCCAATTATCATCTGGTACAAAGCCAACAGCATTGGCATTATCCAGCTTAATCGCCAAACCGTGAGATTGTATACCATCTGTGCCATACCGAGGATTAATCATCTGACACCAGGGAAGGACTTGAGAAGGCGGTGCATTGAATTTTTCGTCTTCAAAGTCAAAATTAGCAGATGCTTTCATCGTTTTAGGCTATCAAAGTGTTTTATTGAACAAGGCGATCGGCAGGGCGCACAGGAAAGGAAAGCCAGTTATATGCTTTGGTTCCCAAAGTTTAAGAACATTAAACTGACGTAGTATTTTTTCTAGAGTAAGACAGAATCAATCTATGTTGCAATCCCTGTTTAGTTTTTTATAGCAAGGGACTGGGGATGGTGGGGCCCCCTCTGGGGATAAGGGGTAATGGG
>NZ_JAVRCC020000067.1:0-38331 GCF_034530975.2 Nostoc sp. DedQUE07
TTGGTGGATTAACATCGGAGCTTAATCGTAAGTGATTTACCGGACATGATATTAGACGCGACCGACCGAGCGAATGGATTGGTTGCAAGTTCACGCAATGGCAGCAACTTTGATGAATCAATTAATGTCAGAGCAAATGCAGGTACTTATTTTGCTGAAGTCTCTCGCTTTTCTGGTTCCGGCACTGTGACTTACGATTTAGACTGGTCTGCAACGACACCCAATTCAACACTCGATTTCAACAATCTTTTGCCCAAGGAATTTGAACTTGGTGACTTATCAGGTGATATCGCGCGTACTGGTTTTATCAGTGACAAAAATACCGCTGATGTTTACCATTTGTCTCTAGGAAGCTTTGAGGGTGTCAATATCACATTGAGCGGACTAAGCAATGATGCTGATATCCGACTAATTCGAGACTTTAATCGCAATGGCAGAGTTGAGGTAGGAGAGGAAATTGCCCGTTCTATTAACAGCGGTATTACCTCAGATATTATTTCCAATATTAAGGATGCTGGTGATTACTTCCTACAGGTCGATCAATTCAAAGGTAGCACTAATTACACTTTGAGTTTTGACCATTTCACCACTTTCGATGCTTAAGTTTAAGCATCGAAAGTGGTGAATAGTACTTGAAAGTATTGTACGGCAATGCTTTCAAAGGTATGCAAATGATGCAAACGGCAGAGAGTTATACCTGAACTTTACCGCTTCATTGCATAAATTATAGCTGCACTCATCAAATATTTCAACAAATTGACGCTAAAGATTTAATCATAAGAAACCTCTGGTAACTCAGAGGTTTTTTTGGATCAATTTTATACAACAATTTTTTAGTGTTACCAAGGTTTGCCAAAGCGATCGCCTGAGGCAAGCTTTCGCCTACTTCTTTACATATCCCTTATTCGAGCAAACTCATTCTCAATTACGGCAACGGCGAATTATATGACTTTTTCTGACTAAATCATACAAAGTATTTGGAATCTACTTTAAAAAACACCTAACTATAGAAGTCTTTTTCATGCTGTGTTTCTTGAAGAAACAGTTTAATTTAGACTCATGGTTAAACAACAGGTTCTGAACGCAGCAAGCACAAAACCAAACAGCTAAGGCTCTCTTGAAAATAATAAATATTCTTTATTTTCATCAAAATCTAAGCTTATAAATTCTAGTAAATGTCGATTTAAATCGGAATTTACATCTGTGCAAACCACAACTTAATCTGAATTTGACTAACACACAATCAATAATCTTAAGGAGAAAAAATGAGTACTGTAAACCTTGGTTCATTAGCTAGCACCCCTCGTCCTTTGAATGGCTTCTTAAATGCAGTTGAACCCACAGATGTCTTTAGGTTCTCAATCGATAGCACTAAAAACATCAACTTGTCTCTTAACAACATTAGCACTGGTGATGATGCCGACCTGAGACTGTTTCGTGATGTTAACGCTAACGGTATATTAGACGCTACTGACAGAATAAATGGATTTATTGAAAGTTCCACTAAGTTAGGCAACGTTGATGACGCGATTAACGTTAGAGCCAACGCAGGTACTTATTTTGCCGAAGTATCTCGCTTTGCTTCAGGTAGTTCGGGCGGTGTCAGTTACGATTTAGACTTGTCTGCGACTACATCCAATTCTACAGGCGGTTTCAGCAATCTTCTGCCGAAGGAATTTGTACTTGGTAATCTGTCAGGTGATGTCACCCGTTTTGGTAACGTCAGTAACAATAATACCGCAGATGTTTACAACTTCTCTTTGGGATTGTTTGAAGGTGTCAACATTCGCTTGACTGGAATCAGCGCCAATGCCGATGTTGACATCCGACTAATTCGAGACTTGGACGGCGATCGCATCGTTGACGTTGGTGAGGAAGTTGCGCGTTCTACTGGAGGTTTAGGTCAGGCAGAGTTAATTTCTAATATTAGACAATCTGGTGACTACTTCTTGCAAGTCAATCAATTCTCTAACAGTAGTGCCTATACTGTGACGTTCGATCACTTCACTACCCCCGAAGCTTAAGTTTAGGCATTAGCAGTAATGAGTGATACTTGAAAGTTTTGTACGGCAATGCTTTCAAGAGTATGCAAATGATGCAAGCGGTACAAATCCATACCTGAATACCGCTTGCATTTCTAAATATATCTTTGCACGGCTCAAATATTTGCACAAATATTATGAATAAAACATTACAACTAGGCGATGTCTACGATGGGCGTAGCGGCAGCGCTATCTTACCGCCAGAAATTATTCCCTTTTTAGCAAGTTACAATCTAATTCCGCAATTGTTATCTCAGAGCATTATTGAATTAGCGATCGCACCAATCATCTGCACACAAACCGAAATATCTCACGCTCTAGAGCAATTTTATCAGCTTTGGGATTTAAACAGCGAAGAACAAATCCAAAATTGGTGTTTGCGTTATGGTTTAACTCAAGAACAATTAGAACTTTTCGCCACCCGAAAGCTGAGAGTTGAAAAGTTCAAACAACAAACTTGGGGACATCAACTAGAATCTTACTTCCTCAAATACAAAAGACATTTTGATAAAGTCATTTATTCTTTAATTCGGACTAATAGTAGAGGAACTGCTAACGAGCTATTCTTCCGAATTACAGAAGGAGAACAATCATTTTCGGAACTAGCCTGTGAATATTCTCAAGGGACAGAAGCTGATACAAATGGCATCATCGGCCCAGTAGAACTTGGTACTATAACTCCCAATTTTGCTCAGTTACTTTGCACAAGTCAAGTAGGTATAGTTCAACCACCCGTACCCTTTGGAGACTCATGGATAATTATACGCGTGGAAAAGTTTATCAGTGCCCAGTTGGACGATTTTATGCGCCAACGATTGCTGCAAGAGAATTTTGAAGCTTGGTTTCAACAGCAACTAAGTCAACTATCACCAGAAGAAAAAGCTTGGATGGGAATCAACAGCAAACCAGCACAGCCTCAAGAAGCGAAAGCTGCCTAGTAATTATTAAAATCGGGTGCAAGATGATGACAAATACAACCGTTGATATTCAAGAATATATTGCTGAACTATTTCCTTTCAATTATCTGTCACCAAATGTTTTAGAAAATTTGCTCGACAAGGTGCAATTTTGTCGTTATCGCATCGGGCAGGTAATAGTAACCAGAGAAGCTATGCCCAATTGGATTAGTATTATCTACCAAGGGCAAGCGCGTTTATTAACCTGCAATTCCCAAGGACAAAATCCGGCGACACTGAAGTTACTCTCTCAAGGAGAGGTTTTGGGTTGGGTAAGTTATATGCGGGGTATTGCTTGTGAAACTGCGATCGCTTCTACTGAAGTTATCGCGATTAATCTACCTATTGCTGGTTTTCTAACTTTACTCAAGCAGGAAGAGGCTTTTGTCCACGCCCTGCAAAATGAGATTACTCTTTTAGAAGTGCATGAACTGCTTACCGAAGAACTCAGCCGTCGCGCAGATGGTAGCAGAAATTTAGTTAAATTTGCCCAAGCTGCAACTGAAGTTGCGATTATCCAAACAATTCCTGCACGCAAAGTCTTTCAGCAGCACTTAGACTCAGAATTTTTATGGTTAGTCAGCAGTAATTTCGATTCTGAGTTCCCTGTGGGGAGTCGCTTAGAGTTGGATGAACTCAATCCCAAGCTGAAATTTAATACAAATATGCGTCTGGTGGGATTGCCCAAATCAATATTTAGAGAAAATCTCGCTTTTCCTACACCAAAAACACTCTTACCCGCCGAGATTCCCTACGCCTCAGAAATTACTGTCACAGAAGCACCAGCAGCCAAGGGTAAACAAAAGAAGTTTCCTTATATCAAAGGTAGAGGGCCGCTGGATGCAACACTAGCTTGCTTCCAAATGTTGAGCCAATACTTTAACATCTCCTGGCGCAGAGATACATTGCAGCGAGTGTTGACTAAGCAGTACGAACAAAAAGGCGTTATATCTCTGCAATTTTGCGCTGCTGCTGCTGAGTTGATGGGGTTGACAACACAGATGGTAAAAGTTCCCGCTACCGCAGTCGGACGCTTGCAACTACCAGTGATGATTTCTTGGCAAGATAGTTTTGCAATTATTTACAAAAATAGCGATCGAGAGTTACTCATTGCCGTTCCAGAGATGGGACTACTGCGCTACAAATTACGAGACTTTGCCGAAAACTGGGGGGCTGAAGGAGAAGTCCTGCTGCTACAAACTACCAAAAATACTCCCAAGGCGCGGTTTAGTTTGAGTTGGTTTGTACCTTCGCTGCGGCGCTATCGCAAAGTATTAATTGAAGTACTAATCGCTTCCATTGTTATTCAACTGTTTGGGCTGGTAAATCCCCTCGCCACACAGGTGATTATTGATAAAGTACTGGTTGGTAACAGTCCTGATACCCTGGAAGTTTTTGGCATCTTTTTGCTAGTAGTAGCAATCATTGAAGCAATACTTACCAGTATCCGCACTCATTTATTTACAGATACCACTAACCGAATTGACCTCGCCCTTGGTTCTGAGGTGATTAATCATCTGTTGCGTCTGCCATTATCTTACTTTGAACGCCGCCCTGTTGGGGAATTGGCAACGCGAATTCACGAGTTGGAAAATATTCGCTCTTTCTTAACTGGTACAGCTTTAACTGTGGTGATGGATGCTGTATTTTCAGTGGTCTACATTGTAGTAATGGCGATTTACAGCCCAGTGTTGACATTAGTTGCTTTGGCAACAGTACCGTTGTTTGGCTTGCTCAACTTGATGGTATCACCTGTGATGCGGCGACAATTGCAAGAAAAAGCAGAATGCAATGCCGAGACGCAATCTTACCTAGTGGAAGTGATGGGGGGAATGCAGACAGTCAAGGCGCAAAATTTAGAAATGCGATCGCGTTGGCAATGGCAAGAACGCTATGCTCGTTACATCAGCGCTGGTTTCAAAACAGTTTCCACCCAAACTACTGCCGGTTCTGTTAGCAGTTTTCTCAACAAGTTTTCCAGTATGTTAGTGCTGTGGGTGGGAGCTTTTCTAGTTCTCAATCAGCATCTAACCTTGGGACAACTCATCGCTTTCCGCATCTTGGCTGGTTATGTTACTAGTCCCTTGTTACGCCTAATGCAACTTTGGCAGAACTTCCAAGAAACCGCTTTATCTCTGCAACGCCTTGCTGATATTTTAGATACTCCCCAAGAAGTAGAAATCGGTAACTGTCAAAATATCCTAATGCCCAGCGTTCAAGGTAGCGTCCGCTTTGAAAATCTCAGCTTCAGTTTCTCGGAACACGGGCCATTGCAACTGTGCAATATTAACTTAGATTTTCCTGCTGGCTCTTTTGTGGGAATTGTTGGTCAAAGCGGTTCCGGTAAAAGTACACTGCTAAAATTATTACCCAGACTTTACGAACCCAAATCCGGCAAAATCTTGATTGACGACTATGATATCAGCAAAGTAGAACTTTATTCTCTACGTCGTCAGATTGGTATGGTGTTACAAGATACCCTATTATTCGATGGCACAATCCGCGAAAATATTGCCTTGGGATATCCTGATGCTAGCGATGAAGAAATTATTACTGCTGCCAAAATAGCTTATGCCCACAACTTTATTATGTCTTTGCCAAGTGGTTATAACACCCGTGTGGGCGAGCGAGGTTCGGGACTGTCTGGGGGACAACGCCAACGAGTAGCGATCGCTCGTACTGTCCTGCAAAACCCGCAATTACTGATTTTGGATGAAGCGACGAGTGCCTTAGATTACAATGCCGAAGCCCAAGTTTGCCGTAACTTAGCGTCAGCTTTCCGAGAAAAAACAGTGTTTTTCATTACTCACCGCCTCAGCACAATTCGCAATGCCGATGTCATTCTCATGATGGATGGAGGTGCTGTAGTAGAACAGGGAACTCATGAAGAATTGATGGCGCTCAAAGGTTATTACTACTGTCTGTATCAGCAACAGGAAGCGAAAGTGTAGTCATTAGTCATTTGTCAGCAGTAAATACTATCGCTTCAACTTTAGATAATGAAATTTCAAGCTTAAAATTCGATACTTCAGCCTTTGAACTTGGAAGTTGCACCTTTTTACTGGAACGTTGAGCCTTTGAACTCGGAAATTGCGCTTTTTTACTTGAGCGTTGAGCCTTTGAACTCAAAAATTGAGCCTTTTTGCTGGAACGTTGAGCCTTTGAACTCGGAAGTTGCACCTTTTTGCTTGAACATTGAGCCTTTGAACTCGAAAGTTGCACCTTTTTGCTTGAACGTTAAGCCTTTGAACTCGAAAGTTGCACCTTTTTACTTGAACGTTGAGCTTCTGAGCTCGGAATTTTAACCTTAGCACTTCTAACTCTTGTACAGACGCGATTCATCGCGTCTCTCAGCACTCCCCAATGCCCAATGCCCCATTCCCCATCCCCCATTCCCCAATGAATATTCAATATAAATTCGATCAACCAGTACTTTTACAACAAACACCTACTTGGTCAAGAGCGATCGCCTGGACTATTGTTGGAGTTAGTACCTTCGCAGTAATCTGGGCCTCAGTTTTCCAAATTGATGAATCAATTCATGCTACTGGCAAGCTAGAACCACAGGGTGCAGTCAAAGAAATTCAGGCTCCGGTTCATGGTGTTGTCAATCAGATTTTAGTCAAAGATGGTCAGCGAGTCAAAAAAGGTGAAACACTCGTTACCCTAGAAAAAACTTCTTCGGAGGCGGAGTTAAGTTCATTAAAACAAAGTCGGGCGGCTCAATTGCTGGCGAAACAGGCGCTAGAGCAAGAAAATGACTTCTATCGCCGCCAGATGCAAGGGAACATATCACTACAGGAAGTAGCACAGCAAACTGCTCTGTTGAAAATTAAACCAGAACTCGCCTTCTTGACCAAAAGCCGAGCCGCGATTATTGCCGAAAACCAGTTGTACCGCACACAATTAAATGGTGCGACTGCTGGAAATAGTCTCACAACAGAGCAACAGTTACGCTTGCGAAATCGCCAAATAGAATTGGAATCGCGTTTAGCCACAGCTAATTTAGAAACGGGACAGACGCAACAGCAATTTTTCCAAACTCAAGCGGAATTAACTAGCGCTAAAGAGTTGCTGACAATTAATCAACAAATTCTCCACAAGTTTGAACCTCTAGCGCAGCAGGGGGCGATTTCCCAGGTGCAATATTTGAAACAACAGCAGGATGTCAGCAGCAAACAAGCAGAAGTGATTCGACTGAATCGGGAACAGCAGCGATTACAATTAGCGATCGCACAGTCAAATCAAAAACTTCGCAATACTGCGGCTGTGTCTCAAGAAGATTTACTAGCCAAAATTACAGATAATGACAAAAACATTGCCGGAATTGACAGCCAATTAACCAAGGTAATTGTAGATAATCAGAAACGCCTCTATGAAATTAATAGTCAGATTGGAGAAATTAATAGTAAGTGGGTTCAGGCAGAACAAACTCTGAAATATCAGAAAATTACCGCACCTGTAGATGGTACTGTTTTTGAACTTAAAGCTAAAACAGCAGGATTTGTAGTTAATTCCAGCGAACCGCTTCTGAAACTTGTTCCTAGTGGTAACTTGGTTGCTAACGTCTACATCACCAATCGCGACATCGGCTTTGTCCAAGAAGGGCAACAAGTCGATGTGAGAATTGATTCCTTTCCCTTCCAAGAGTATGGTGATATCAAAGGCGAACTAATTGAGATTGGCTCTGATGCCTTACCTCCAGACCAAGTTTATAATTTCTGGCGTTTTTCCGCAAAAGTCCGCTTACATGGGCAGAAGTTACTGATTAATCAGCGTCAAATTCCCTTGCAATCAGGGATGTCCATTAATGCTAATGTGAAATTACGTCAGCGCACCATTATGAGTATCTTCACTGATTTCTTAGTGCAAAAGACTGAAAGCTTAAAGTCTCTGCGCTAAATCAAAAGATTGGAAAACCTCTCCCCTAGAAGTCTAAATTTCCGCCCTCACCCCTAACCCCTTTCCCAGAGGGAGAGGGGAAGCGGTTGTAAGTTTTAGCTCATCTTTGAGAGAATGCAAATTATCAAAATGTTGCTGCACATTTTATAACCACTTGCGATCGCAGCTTATATCACGTCCGCATAATTAGTTATGCTAACCACAGTCATTACACCCCACCCCCAACCCCTCCCCGCTCTTCGGGAGGGGAGACAAGGCGTAGCTTTGGCGGGGTGGGGTTCTTCAGGTTTAATAAGCAATCAAGCGGACATGATATTAATTGCCATACATTTTTTAGGATGACGAATACAATGGGGGCTGCTACCACCAGTAACGGAGGCAGCAGCCCAATAAGCAGCATTTTCACTCAGAGAAACGAGATTTGAAAAGGGTTTGGGCTTAAGTTGACACCAATGCCCTCAATCCTCACCCACTCTTAACCGTTAAGCACTTCCTCTTGATAGGTTTCAATTACACAGTCAGAAGTAGCATAGGCCACGCAGGTGAGGACGAATCCTGCGTCAATTTGCTCGTCATCTAAGACAGTTCCGATCGTCTTGGTTCACTGTACCTGACAGCTTCCCGGTGCAGGTAGAGCAAGAACCAGCGCTACAGGAAGAAGGCAAGTCCAGATCGTATTCCTCGTTAGCGATCTCTAAAGCTCATCTTCTTGATGGGTTAAGATTGTACAGTCAGAAGTAGCATAGGCAACACAGGTGAGGACAAATCCATCCTTAACTTGGTCGTCATCTAAAAAGTTCTGATCGTCTTGGTTAATCGTACCTGAAATCAACTTGCCGGTGCAGCTAGAGCAAGAACCAGCCCTACAAGAGTAGGGTATGTCTATGCCTTCGTCATCGACAGCGGCATCTAAGATGTACACATCATCTTCAACATCAATTGTTTTATCGCCTTCTGGGGTCTTTAATGTGACTTTATAAGTTGCCATGTAACAATCCCTAGTTCTAATAAACTCCATATTCGATACTACGAGTTTATGTGCTGCTAGTCTAGAGTTGATTGTAGTTGACTGTTCTAGATTCTCAAACGCTTAGTGGAGCGAGTTTACATGTACCAGAAACTTGACAGGAAAATCATACAAGGAAAAATGCTGCGATCGCTTCAGCAAATCCCTCAAATGAACTATAATCTCTAGACACAATAGAGACATTCATACCCAACTTTTGGGCGTTAGCAGTGGTGTAAGGGCCGAAACATGCAATAACACAATGTTCATAATCGCTTTGTAACTTGACCATTGTCAAAAAGCTTTCTACTTCCGCCGTGCTACTAAAGGCAATTACATCAATCATTCCTTGACGTATCAGGTTTAATTCCATACCGTAGATAGTTTTATCTAAACCCTGCGTAATATATGTGGGTACGCGAGTTACTTCTATGCCCAATTGTTGCAAATCCGTAATCAAATTGGGTACAACATCAGGTTCAGGCAAACCCACAACTTCTGGAGCCGGGATCAGCACTTTTTTCTCGTGAATTTGTGGAAGTTTCGCTAATTCAGCCACAATTCCGGCTGGGCTAGATTCTGTTGGGACTAAATCTACCTTGCCACAAAAAGACAATAAGCTTTCTACATCTTTTCCTAATGCACATAAGTGACATTTTTGTACTACAGATATAGGAATATTCAAATCATTTATCCGCTGAAAAAATGCTGTGATTCCGTTTCGACTTGTAAAGACAATCCAATCAAATTCGTTTATATCGGCTAAAACGGCATCTAACTGATTGTAGTTTGATAAATAGCAGGTTTCGATAGTAGGCATGAAAACAGGTAAACCACCTTTTTTGATGATTTGTTCGGATAACCTATAAGCATAATTTCTCGGTGCTGTTACTAAAATTCTCTTGCCATATAGAGGTAAGTTTGTCGATGGAGTCAGCAGGTTGATTTGTTTTGATTGGCTGTGCATTTTTTTCTAGAAACAGAATTCAGGAGTCAGGATTCAGAATGAATTCTATACGACGGCTAAATTGAGCGCTCAGTCTAGCCGTCGTAAACTGAATAATATAGCGCAATACAAAAGATGTAGAGACGCGATGAATCGCGTCTTGAAAGACCAATTATCTACACCAATAACCGCAAGAATTCAGCAACGCTAAAAAGCTGATGTAAATCCTAGCCATTTTTCTAGGATGAATTACTCTCCATTTTTCCGATGTCATCTGTGTTGAGAAAACGGCACGATATGAACATCTAAGAAAGTTGGCAGAAAAATCTTATGTCTTCATTACTGGCTTTGTCGAACAGTTTAGCTGATACCGTAGAACAAGCTGGAAGTGCTGTGGTTGCAGTGAATGGCGGTACTCGTGTTTCTCCAAGTGGCATTCACTGGCGTAATGGCATCATTGTTACCTCTGATGAGTCACTCCAGCGCTATGACGATATCACTATTACCTTATCAAATGGTAGTACTGCACCAGTAACACTCGTCGGTCATGACTCTAGCACCGATATAGCTGTTTTTAAACTAGAAAATGCAGAAATACCTGTGGCCAAAGTTGGCGATGCCAAAACGCTCAAAGTTGGTCATCTCGTGTTAGGACTGGCAAGAGGTGGCGAAGGTGATTTAAGGGCGGCGATGGGTGCAGTGAGTGTGGTTAGCGGTGCTTGGCGGAGTATGAATGGCGGGAATATTGACCAATTTATCCGCCCAGATATCACCCTATACTCTGGGTTTGCGGGCGGGCCGCTCGTAGATGCGGCGGGTTTTGTGGTAGGCATGAATACATCGGGGCGGCGTGGTACTGCTCTGACTATTCCTACTGCTACAGTCGATCGCGTGGTTGACCAATTAGTAGCAAAAGGACGCATTTCTAAAGGATACTTGGGTGTAGGAATGCAACCTGTACGTTTACCAAAGAACCTAAAAACTGCTCTCAATTTAAGTTCGGCAACTGGGGTAATTGTTGTCAATGTTGAGGCTGCGGGGCCTGCTGACAATGCAGGTATACTGCTTGGCGATGTTTTGGTAACATTCGATGGCGTAACTGTGGGCGATACAGGTGATGTGTTGGCGCTGCTCAATAGTAGCGATCGCATTGGTAAAACTGTCAACGTCCAAGTTGTCCGGGGTGGAGTGTTAATTGAGTTAGCGATCGCAGTTGGCGAACGACCTTTGTAATTCGTAATTCGTAATTCGTAATTTGGAACTCGGAACTTGCACCTTTTTACTCGAACGTTGAGCCTCTGAACTCGGAACTTGCACCTTTTTGCTCGAACGTTGAGCTTCTGAACTCGGAACTTGCACCTTTTTGCTCGGACGTTGAGCCTCTGAACTCGGAACTTGCACCTTTTTGCTCGAACGTTGAGTCTCTGAACTCGGAATTTGCACCTTTTTGCTCGGACGTTGAGCCTCTGAACTCGGAAGTTGCACCTTTTTGCTCGAATCGTCATTAGTCATTAGTCATTTGTCATTTGTGTCTCTAAGGACAAAGGACAAATGACAAAAGACATCACTAGATTCTACTTTCACACGCTCAAAAACTGTATAACATGGCAAACACAACATTAATTAACATCGCTGCTGAACTGACAGAGGTAGCTGCTAAATTACGCGATTGCACTGTTAAAGTAAAAAGTGGCTCTCTAGGAGTCGGTTCTGGTGTAATTTGGCAACCTGACGGACTAATTATTACTAATGCCCATGTGGCAACCAGCAACCGCGCAACTGTGGAATTGGCAGATGGAAGGGTATTTGATGCAGTGCGTACCCAATTCGATCCACAGCAGGATTTAGCCGCCCTGAAAATTGTCGCCACTGATTTAACTGCTGCAACTATCGGCAATTCGGAAGCGCTACGAGTGGGTGAATTAGTCTTGGCGGTGGGTAATCCCTTTGCTGACAGTGGCGCTGTGACAACTGGAATTATCCATGCAAATAATCCACGAGCAGTTATGGCCGATTTGCGGCTGTATCCTGGTAATTCTGGGGGGCCACTTGCCGACTGTCAAGGTCTGGTTGTGGGAATTAATACGATGATTGTTAATGGTTTGGCTGTGGCAGTTCCCAGTAACACCGTTGAGCGTTTTTTACAGGGAAATAGTCGTCCGCAGTTGGGAGTTACACTGCAACCTGTGCTTTTAAGTAGGCGTAGCTTGGGTTTATTGGTGCTGTCAATTTTACCTAACAGTGCGGCAGAAAATGCTGGTATACAAATCGGCGATGTTTTAATTGGAGTTTCGGGGCGATTATTCACTAGCATAAATGACTTAACCAAATATCTCCATGAAAGTAAAGGATCTGTGCCGCTACAACTCCTACGCGGTAGGCAGCAATTCGTGATTTATGTTGCCGTGCAGTCCGATAAAACTGCTGTGGAGGCGACATGATCCGAGTGATGGTAGTTGCTACTTCCCCTGTGGTGCGGGCAGGGTTATCAGCTGTGGTAACTACCAATCCTCGGTTGACGGTTGTGGGGAGTGCATCCGATTTGGATGTATTGGCGATTGAAGTTGGGCAATTACAGCCGGATGTAGTGCTGGTAGATTTGAGCGGGAATTTTCAACAAGCGGTGTGGGAAAAATTGCTAGTTATTCAAGAACAGCAATATCCATTAGGAATAATCGTCATTGTTGAAGAACTCGACAGCATTGATTTAGAAACGGCGTTACGTTCTGGTATCCGGGGAATATTGCCTAATATTAGTACAGAGTTAGAAATTGTCGCGGCTGTAGAAGCGATCGCTTTTGGTTTGCTGGTGCTGCACCCAAATGCTGTAGAATTACTGTCTATCCGCGAAAAAGTAGTAACAAATCCCGTACAAACCTTGACACCACGGGAGATAGAGGTTTTAGGAATGCTTGGATCGGGGTTGGGAAATAAAGCGATCGCAAAACGTTTGCATATTTCTGAGCATACCGTCAAATTTCATCTCTCATCCATTTTTCAAAAGCTCAGTGTCTCCAGCCGCACTGAAGCTGTTGCTGTGGGTGTACGACTGGGTTTGATTATGCTTTGATCTTTAGTCATTAATATGAGATCGCGATCGATAGACTTCTTGTATGAATAAAAAGCCCTCACCCTAAATCCCTCTCCCAAGTTTGGGAGAGGGACTTTGAAATTGGCTCCCCTTCTCCCAATTTTGGGAGAAGGGGTTGGGGGATGTAGCAAGATCCCGTAAGGTGGGCGAATTTTGCATTTGTGCAAGAGGTCTAATACAGAATTCAGTTAGGTATTCTGACCCAAAAGCAGATAGCGCAGCGTCTATACAGTTCAGAATGAGCAACAAAACCCAGATGTAGAGACGCGATTTATCGCGTCTTTTAAAACCAATTATCTACACCAATAACCTTTAACCCAAGCTTATATTTCCAAATGTTGAGCTTTATTTAGCCTTAGAGAAATTTTGGGCTGGCTGGGAATGCTAAAGAAAGCACTTGATTGTCCTTTTATTTGACAGTTGTGGATAAAGTTCATTAGCATCATGCCCAGTTCATCGTACTACTTAGGCTTAGAAAAATGATACCTGTCCTTCCCGGTTACAACTTTATTGAAGCTCTGCATGAAGGTGTGAATACCGTTATTTATCGCGCTTCCAAGCAGTCAGATCGAAGTCTTGCGATCGTTAAAGCCCTGAAAGCCGAGTATCCCAGCCTCGAAGAACTAACCCGACTCAGACATGAATATAAAATATCGCAGATATTAGTAGATATAGAAGGAATTGTCAAGTCTCTAGCTTTAGAAAATCATCATAACGGTTTAGCCCTGATTTTGGCAGACTTTGGTGCAGAATCTCTGAAAAAGTATATTAGCGATCGCCAATTGTCATTAACCGAATTTCTCACAATAGCCATTCAGCTAGCATCCACTCTCACTCAACTGCATCAAGCCAAGATTATTCATAAAGATATTAAACCTGACAATATCGTTATTAACCCAAAAACCGGACAAGTTAAAATTATCGACTTCAGTATTGCATCGCGTTTAGAAAAAGAAAATCAAAGCATCAGCAATCCCAATTTATTAGAAGGCACTCTCGCCTATATGTCACCGGAGCAAACCGGACGAATGAATCGGTCAATTGATTACCGTACCGACTTCTATTCTTTAGGCGTTACTTTTTATGAAATGCTGACAGGTTCGCTGCCTTTTAATGCAGCTGACTCTTTGGAATTTGTTCATTGCCATATTGCCAAAACACCAATAGCACCTCAAGAGTTCAATCCCAAAATTCCCTCAGCGGTTTCTGACATTGTCATGAAATTGTTAGCTAAAACTGCTGAAGATAGATATCAAAGTTCTCTCGGACTAAAAGCCGATTTAGAAACCTGTCTGACTCAGTTACAGACGGATGGTGAGATTTCCCACTTTATTGTCGGTCAATTAGATTCATACAGCCAATTTTCCATTCCGCAAAAACTCTACGGACGGGAAATAGAAGTTGCTACTTTGTTAGAAGCATTCGATCGCGTCAGTTCTGGTACTACGGAAATGATGCTAGTTTCTGGTTACTCAGGCATCGGTAAATCGTGCTTAGTTTCTGAAGTTCACAAACCGATTGTGCGCCAGCGAGGTTATTTTATCTCCGGTAAATTTGACCAGTTCAAGCGGAATATTCCATTTGCTTCTCTAATTCAAGCATTCCAAGATTTGATGCGGCAATTGCTAACAGAAACCGACGAGCAAATAGCCGTTTGGAAATCAAAACTAATAGATGCCCTCGGCTCCAACGCTCAAGTGATTATAGACGTTATTCCCGAATTAGAACGGATTATTGGCCCGCAGCTAGCAGTTCCTCAATTAGGATCGTCAGAATCACAAAATCGATTTAATCGGGTGTTTCAACAATTCATTCATGTATTTAGTCAACCCGAACACCCACTAGTTTTGTTTCTGGATGACTTACAGTGGGCAGATTCAGCTTCCCTCAAGCTTATCCAGTTAATTATGACTGACCCAGATAGCCAATATCTATTGCTAATTGGTGCATATCGAGATAACGAAGTAAGCGCCACTCATCCCTTGATTCAGACCTTGGAGGAGATTCAACAGACTGGTGCGATCGTAAATAACATTATCCTCCAGCTTTTGGATATCGCTCACGTCAATCAGTTAGTAGCCGATACTCTTCGTAGTGAGATTTTAAAGGTAAAGCCGTTAGCTGAGTTAGTTTTTACAAAAACCCAAGGCAACCCCTTTTTCTTAACTCAGTTACTCAAATCTCTTTATCAGGATAACTTATTATACTTTGACTTTGAACGCGGTTTTTGGCAATGGAATATTGAGTTTATTCAGGGAGTTAATATAACTGATAACGTCGTTGAATTGATGGTTAGCCAAATTCAAAAGCTATCTGAAAAAACACAGAATGTGTTAAAGTTTGCCGCCTGCATTGGAGACAAGTTTACTTTAGATATATTGGCTATTATTAATAAAATATCTCAGTCAGAAACAGCAGCAGATTTGTGGGAAGCTCTGCAATCAGGTTTGGTTCTACCCCTCAACAATTCCTACAAAACACCGCTTGTTTTTGACTCAGGACAAATAGAGACTGAGAACAGGCGATCGCCCATTAACCAGCCCTCATCACCCATTACCTATAAGTTCTTACACGACCGGGTACAGCAAGCGTCTTATTCTCTTATTCCAGATGATCAGAAAAAACAGACTCACCTAAAAATTGGTGAATTGCTACTAATACATACCTCGGAAAGGGACATTGAAGAAAACATTTTTGAAATTGTTAACCAATTAAATATTGGTGCTGAATTTATTACCCAACAGCCTCAAAAAGATAGACTGGCTCAACTCAATCTTATAGCTGGACAGAAAGCAAAAGCAGCAACAGCGTATGAATCATCTGTTAAATATTTAAATGTAGGTTTGGAATTACTTGCAGCAGATAGTTGGCAGTGTCAGTATGACATGACACTCAACCTCTATGTACAAACAGCAGCAGTAGAATTCCTCAACACTAATTTTGAGCGAGCAGAAATGCTTTCTGATGTAGTTTTGGCACAGGCAAAAACCCTGCTCGATCGAGTCCAGGTGTATGAGACAAAAATGCAGTTTTATATTGCTAAAAACCAAATGCAAGCCGCATTAAATACCGGAATGCAAGTGCTAAAAATGCTAGGGTTGCCTTTATCAGAAAAACCCCCAACGAGATTGACTAGATTGAATTTAGGAGGGAAACGCATTGAGGATTTAACAGAATTGCCAGAAATGACTGATGTTTATAAATTAGCTGCACTGCGAGTTTTGATAAATTTGATTCCTCCGGTTTATATTGCAGCTCCCGAACTTTATCCACAGGTCGTTTTTAAAATGACCAATCTCTGTCTAAAAGATGGAAACTCTCCTCTGTCAGCTTATGCGTATGTACTTTATGGAATGTTCTTATGTGGCGCTTTTGAAGACATGGATTCTGGTTATCAATTCGGTCAGCTAGGCTTAAAGCTGTTAAATCAATTCAATGCTAAGGAAATGACGGCGAAAATCTATGAAACATTTAATTATTTTATCAGGCATTGGAAAGAACCAGGTATTAATACTATAGAACCGTTAATTGAGGGTGTCCAAAGAGGGCTAGAAACAGGAGATTTAGAATATGCTTCTTATTCGGCTTGTTTTTATTGTACGCACTTGTTTTTTATTGGTGAAAATCTAGAAGTTGCTCTCCAAAAACAGGCGCATTATATTGCTTTAATGCAAAGAACCAAACAAGAATTTCAAATTATTTATGCTAAAATAGTCCGACAAAAAAGTTTAAATTTAACTAGAAAAACTGCGGAACCATATCGATTAATTGGCGAAAGTTTTGATGAAAATAAAATGTTGCCAATTCTGATAAATAGCAATAATTATATGGCTATTTATCCTATCTATGTTTCTAAACTGCTTCTAGGTTATTTATTTAAAAATTACGATCGCGCTGCTGAGAATGCCTTGTTGGCAGAAAAATACGAACAAGGTGGACAAGGATTGATGTACAAAGCCGAACACAAGTTCTACTCCTCTTTGACTCTCCTAGCTTTGTATCCCAGCGCATCACAAACCGCTCGCCAACAATATTTCAGCCAAGTGATAGCGCAGCAGAAAAAAATGAAGCAATGGGCGTTGCATTCTCCTGCTAACTATCAGCATAAGTACGATTTAGTGGAAGCAGAAAAGGCACGAGTATTGCAACAAGATGCAAAAGCGATCGCGTTTTACGACCGAGCCATAACTGGAGCTAGAGAACATGGATATATTCAAGAAGAAGCCCTAGCCTCGGAACTAGCAGCAGAGTTCTATTTTGCGTGTGGTAGAGAAAAAGTTGCTAATACCTATCTCAACGATGCCTACTATGGATATGGTTGCTGGGGAGCGAAGGCAAAAGTCAAAGACTTGGAGAAAAGATATCCTCAACTATTTCGCATATCAAAGCGAGAAAGCGTCAGTACGAATGTGACTCAGATAATTAACTCTACGGGTGAAAATGCTTCAGACTCACTGGATTTAGCCACAGTTATGAAAGCATCTCAAGCTCTTTCTGGAGAAATAGTTTTGAGCAATTTACTAACAAAATTAATGACAATTGTGCTAGAGAATGCTGGCGCTCAAACAGGCTACTTAATTTTAGAAAAATCAGGAGACTTGCTAATAGAAGCATCAGGAGCAGTAGATAAAGTCGATGTAACTGTATTACAAGGAATCTCAGTATCAACCAGTCAGCAACTACCAATTTCACTGATTAACTATGTAGCCCGAACTAAAGAAAATATTGTCCTCAATAATGCAACTCGTGAAGGAACATTTACCACAGATACGTACATCGTCAACCATAAACCTAAATCGGTTTTATGTACACCGCTCATCCATCAAGGCAAACTCAGTGGCATTCTTTATTTAGAAAATAATCTCACCATTGGCGCATTTACATCAGATCGGTTAGAAGTATTACAACTGTTATCTTCTCAAGCGGCGATTTCCATTGAAAATGCTCGTCTTTATAAAGACTTAAAATTAGCCAACACTAACTTAGAAGCCAAAGTACAAGAGCGAACTTTAGAATTACAGGAAAAAAATGTGCATCTGCAAAAAGCAGAAGAAATCGCCCAATCAGCCAACCGTGCTAAAAGTGATTTTCTTGCCAACATGAGCCATGAACTGAGAACACCGCTTAATGGCATTTTGGGTTATGCCCAAATTCTTAAGCGTGAAAAAAGTTTAACTAACTCACAAAAAGATGGTGTAAATATTATTCATCAGTGTGGCGACCACCTCTTGAACCTGATCAATGACATTTTAGACCTCTCTAAAATTGAAGCTAGAAAAATGGAACTCCATCTAACGGATTTTCATTTTCCAGAATTTCTCGAAGGCATTGCCGAAATCTGCCGTATCCGTGCCGAACAAAAAGGTATTTGCTTAATTTTTGAACAGATTACTCAACTTCCTATAGGTGTTAAGGCTGATGAAAAACGGTTGCGGCAAGCTTTGATTAACTTACTGGGTAATGCCGTTAAGTTTACTGAAACTGGAGGCGTGGCTTTCAAAGTCGGCTATCAGGAAGGTAAAATTCGGTTCCAGGTGGAAGATACAGGAATTGGTATGGCACCAGAGCAATTAGAAGAGATATTTTTGCCATTCCAGCAGGTAGGAGATGGCGATCGCAAAGCAGAAGGAACGGGATTGGGACTGGCAATTACCCGCCAATTAGTTCAGATGATGGGTGGCGAAATCCAGGTGAAGAGTACTTTAGGAAAAGGAAGCGTTTTCTTCTTTGATTTAGATTTACCTGAAGTTTCTCAATACGCTGATGTTGTCAAGAAAGAGCAACGAAATATCCAAAGTTTTAAAGGCTATAAGCGGAAAGTAATTGTAGCAGATGACAGAGCAGAAAATCGTGCAATCTTGGTTAAGATGCTATCGCCTTTAGGATTTGAAATTGTGGAAGCGGCAGATGGTCATGATTGTCTCAATAAGGCATTTGAATTGAATCCAGATTGTATTTTAATGGATTTGTTGATGCCTCAAATGAATGGCTTTGAAACTACCCGTCGCATTCGGCGATCGCCTGAACTAAAGAATGCGATCGTGATTGGCACTTCTGCCAGTGTTTTTGATTTCGATCTCAACAAAAGTAAGGAGGCAGGTTGCAATGATTTTCTACCTAAGCCCATCCGCATAACAGAGCTTTTAGAAAAGTTGCAGTATCACTTAAAACTGGAATGGATTTATGAAGATGGTGAAAAAGTATCTACAGAGAATAAACAAGAAAATTTTCAGCAATCATTGGTAGCTCCCTCCGCAGACGAAATTGCAATTCTGTTGAATTTAGCAATGAAAGGCGATCTCAAAGGTATTGTACAACAAGTCGACCGATTGGAAGAATTGGATGTTAAATATGCACCTTTTTCTTTAGAATTGCGTCAATTAGCTAAAGGTTTTCAAGTTAAAAAAATCCGTGAAGTTTTAAAAAATATAGGAGTAAATTAATGAGTCTTTCCAACATCGAAAATGGCATTATCTTAATCGTTGATGACAACCCGACAAATTTAGGAGTGTTATTCGATTTCTTGGCTGATTCTGGCTTCCAAGTTTTAGTAGCGCAGGATGGCGAGGATGCAATTGAACAGGTCGAATATGCTCTCCCCGATCTAATTTTGTTAGATGTACTCATGCCTGGTATGGATGGGTTTGAAACTTGCCAGCATTTGAAAGCTCAAGAATCAACTAAAGACATCCCCGTAATTTTTATGACGGCGCTTTCTGAGACAGTGGATAAGGTCAGAGGTTTAAATCTTGGGGCGGTTGATTATATCACTAAGCCACTTCAGCATGAAGAGGTTTTAGCCCGTGTCAAAATCCATTTAAGCATCCGAAACCTGACTAAGAAATTGCAAGAACAAAATGTGCATCTGGCACAAGAGATTCAAGAACGAACTAAGGCAGAGAACGCCCTCTTAAAACTGACATCTGAGTTAGAAGAACGCGTGGAAGAAAGGACAGCTGCACTTTTTGAATCTAATCAGCTGCTGCAACAGGAAATCCAAGAGCGAATTTGTACAGAACAAGCATTGCAAGAATCAGAAGCACGCTATCGAGAACAAGCCAATCGACTAGAACTTGCCTTTCGCCAACTTCAAGAAACTCAAAGCCAACTGGTTCATAGTGAAAAAATGTCCAGTCTGGGACAATTGGTGGCGGGTGTCGCCCATGAAATTAACAATCCCGTCAACTTCATCTATGGGAATCTGACTCACGCCTATGAATATACCCAAGGCTTGCTCGACCTCTTGAACCTCTATGCTAAGTACACTCCCTCACCGCTACCTGAAATTCAACAACTGGCTGAAGCGATAGATTTAGAATTTCTGAGTGAAGACCTGCCTAAATTGCTGAGTTCGATGAAGGTTGGGGCTGACCGCATCCGCGAAATTATTCAGTCCTTACGGATTTTTTCTCGCGTGGATGAAGCCCAAATGAAGTCAGTGGATATTCATGCTGGGCTAGATAGCACACTGCTGATTTTGCACAATCGCTTTAAAGGCAGTTCTAACCAACTAGGGATTCAACTTGTTAAAGAGTATGGCGACCTACCGCTTGTGGAGTGTTATGCAGGACAACTCAACCAAGTATTTATGAATCTATTGGCGAATGCAATTGATGCTTTGGAGGAGTATGATAAAGAGCGATCGCCCCAGGAAATTTACTTTTGCCGCAGCACGATTCGGATTCGCACCGAAGTAACTGACGATAATTTTGTGACTATTAGGATTGGCGATACTGGCCCCGGTATGACAGAGGAAGTACGCGATCGCCTATTTGACCCTTTCTTTACAACAAAACCCGTAGGTAGAGGAACGGGTTTAGGCTTGTCGATTAGCCAGGAAATTGTTGTGTCCAAACATGGTGGTCAAATAACGTGTATTTCAGCACCCGGTCAGGGAACAGAGTTTATGATTAAAATTCCGATGCGATCGCACCCTTTAGAATTGACTTTGGCTGCACCTTCCTATTTTGGCTAAACCAAAAACTTTTGAAGACGCTGATATGAACATTTTAATGCTATCTTCCACCTTTCCTTACCCAGCAACGCGTGGAGGAACCCAAGTTAGGACATTTAATTTACTCAAGTACTTGAGTCAACGTCATACTGTCACCCTCGTGACTCAACGTGAGGGTGATGTTACAGACGCAGAAGTAGCAGGATTACGCGATTGTGTGGATCGTCTAGCTATTTTTGAACGCCCGCCAGATTCTCAAACCACCGGAATATTGCAGAAAATACAGCGATTTGGCAGATTTTTGCAGCAGGGAACACCGCCAAGCGTACTTAACCGCTACTCACTTGAGATGCAAACATGGGTTAATAACTGGGTGGAAGCGGGAAAATGTGATGTAATTACTTGCGAACATAGCGTTAATGAAATTTATGTGCAGCCACATTTTCAAAAACAGCTAAAAACCATTGTTAATGTTCATAGTTCCGTTTACGCTACCTGTCAGAACCAATTAGCAACAGGTATTTCGGAAAATTCACTCAGAGACAAAATTAATCTCCCACTTTTGCGGCGTTATGAGCAAAACTATTGTGCTAAATTTTCGGCAATTGTGGCGACAACAGCAGAAGATAAAATTCAACTACAAGAATTTAATCCCAATAGCGAAATTGCAGTTATTCCCAATGGCGTAGATTTAGTTTCTTTCCCCAAGCGTACCACCGATCCCGGAGGACATCGCCTAATTTTTATTGGTGCAATGGATAATTTAGCAAATATTGATGCTGTTTGCTTTTTCAGCAATGAAGTCTTGCCAGAAATCCAAAAATTGTATCCCGATACTACTTTCGATATTGTCGGTTCTCATCCAGTGGCAGAAGTTTTGGCACTTGATAAAAAACCAGGAATTAATGTGCTGGGGCGTGTACCTTCGATGGCAGAATATTTACATCAAGCCACCATCTGCGTTGTACCGATGCGGACTGGGTTTGGTATTAAAAATAAAACTTTAGAAGCAATGGCAGCTGGTATACCTGTAGTAGCCAGCGATCGCGGCTTAGAGGGATTAACTGTAGATGCTGCTAGTCATCCATTACGGGCATTACGAGCCAATAAACCCGCAGAGTACGTCACCGCTATTAGTCAACTATTCGATCGTCCACATCTGCGTTCAGAATTGTCTCACAACGGCAGACAACTGGTAGAAACAGAATTCACTTGGGATATTGCTGGTAAAAGCTATGAACAAGTTTGTCTTGCCAGAAGTAATACTAATCCGTAATTTGTAATGACCGAACAATTTTAGATTTTGGATTAAAATGAAAAGCCGCAACTTGGGTTAATAACTAGCTACCCTCGACTAAGACTTTCGTCATAACTCTATATCAGCTATCGCACCACAGTAACTGGTGTTCCCATATTAACCTGATAGAATAATTCTCTAACATCGTTGTTGTACATCCGAATACAACCGTGTGAGGCAGCCTTACCTACTGAATCAGGATTAGGGGTACCGTGAAAGCCAACCCAATTTTTACCGTTTGTCCAAAATCCAATCCAGTATTTGCCAAGTGGGTTTTCAGGATCTCCTCCTGGGATAGCTTTACCTGTAAAAGGGTTTATCCAAGTAGGGTTTTCTAACATTGTACGCACGCGGAAATTACCAATTGGGGTTTCCCAGTCTTGGCGACCTACTGCTATGGGATAACTTTTAATTCGGTTTTGTCCTCGATATAGGGTTACTCGACGGTTGCGAAGGCTGATCTCTAGGTGAAGAGGTTGAATAATTAAATTATTATTAATATTAGCCGTTTGAGAGACTAAATTGTTGGTTGAAGTATGAGAAGGAACTCTTAGTTCAGAAGCTAAAGACATAGCCGGATTAAAATTTAATCCAGATGCACAAATAAAAATAACTAACTTATCTAATTGCTTGAACATTTTCAGATTTTAAATTTTGTCTATCAAGATTTTAGTACCAAATTAATTATCAATTGTTTAATTTTTGAGCTTATTATACTCTGTAGCTATTTGAGGAATCATTCTGATGAACAGAATAGTCTAGCATTAGATATGTAATTTTGTGAAGAAGGGAAAACAAAATTGTCAAAAGTAGTTGCAGTAGAAATCGAATCAATTGACAGGGCATTTCATCTTTTCTACTGCATTTACTGTTGATAACAGTCATGATTTGAAATCATCTAAGTAGAGGAAGCAAGCTTAACAAGCTCTCTAGCCTGTATTGTATAAGGCTAAGAAATTACCAGAGCGCTCTGACACCTCCACCAGTGTTTTGTCCACCTGTGGTGTTGTTACCTCCTGTATTGTTCTGCGTTCCACTAGTGCCATTATTTGGATACTGCTGCGTTCCGGTAGTACCATTATTTGTTCCACTAGTGCCATTATTTGGATACTGCTGCGTTCCGGTAGTACCATTATTTGTTCCACTAGTGCCGTTATTTGGATACTGCTGCGTTCCGGTAGTACCATTATTTGTTCCACTAGTGCCATTATTTGGATACTGCTGGGTTCCGGTAGTACCATTATTTGTTCCACTAGTGCCGTTATTTGGATACTGCTGCGTTCCAGTGCCATTATTTGGATACTGCTGCGTTCCGGTAGTACCATTATTTGTTCCACTAGTGCCATTATTTGGATACTGCTGTGTTCCAGTACCATTATTTATTCCACTAGTGCCGTTATTTGGATACTGCTGTGTCCCACTAGTACCAGTTCCACTACCACTAGTACCATTATTTGGATACTGCTGCGTTCCAGTGGTAGAATCACCTCCTGTAGATTGCCCTGCTTGAGAGTACAATCTATTACCTATGGGGGCTTGACTAGTCTCCAAATTTCTAGAAATGGGTTGGGGCAGAGCGTATACTGGAAGACTTATTAAAGCACCAGTACTAGCAACTCCCACGAGGCTAGCAAGCATTTTGAGCAAATTTTTACTGTGGTTTAAGTTCATTGGTATCTCCTGAGCCTGAGTTTGAAGTTAAATGGTTCTTATGCTACTGCTACTAAGCAATTTGTTGAAATATAGAAGAAGTTTTTCTATTTTTCAACTCCAAGCAAGGATCTAAATCAAAAGTATTGAGCCGATAAGTTGTTATTTAATTAACTAAGTTAGCTGAATTTATTTTCTTAACCTTCTGCCTAAAGTATGGTCTGGTATTAAATTAATTTGTGATGTTCTAGACAGTATTTGTTTAGTTAATTATTAATTAATCTCTTTCTTTAGATATATGTTTAATGTACTAGTTTGCTTACTAAAAAATAATATTTTAAATTTCATATAGCTTTTCCTAATCTAGCGAGTCTTAACCTCACTCCTAACCTCTCTCTTTGGTAAAGCTATCTATTACCCGAATCGTGAGTTTTTATTTTTACTAAAGAGTTATATATTATTTTAAAATAAGCTAATTAATATTTTCCGAAAAAATCGAATTTGTTTTGTTTATAATCTCATCAAGTTTGACAGTTATCGAAAAAGGCAGAGGGCAGAATGAATAGTGTCTTCTGCTCTCTGCCTCATGCCTTCTTCAATTAGATAACTTGAGAATCCTTTTTATTTTTTATTAGTAAATAAAATGCGTTTGCCCTGCCACTAACTCTAGATAAATTGTTATTGTTGTTTATTGTCTTTTTGAAACAAATGTGCGGAGACGTTGTAATACAACGCCTCTACATCAGCCGTGCAAATTATCTTATCTAAATCGTATTGGTTTTTAGTTAGCTGGTGAATAAACACGTCAATTATTTTCAAATCTAGTCGAACAACCTAACACAAGTAATTTCTTCTGCTTACGCTTCTTCTTATTTTTGAGAGTAATCAAATAATTATCAACGTAGCGAAAAGCAGCTGCACCGTCGTAATCAGCAATGGCTATAGCTTGCAAGAAAACCTTTGAGGGAATTTCAAACCCTAAATATTTTTCTGTTAAGATTAATAAATCTTCATCTGTGGCAGGAAAGGTAGTTTCTTCTGTATCTTCAGAATCAGAAAATATATCATCAATTAATGCTTTATACACTTTGTACCTCCCCAAAAGCATAAGATGCAAAGCCTGTAATGAAATTTAGCTGCTGATCGCGAGTTTGTAAGTTAACTGGGAGTTCAGTACCAGCACATCCGATTTCCCGTAAAATTTCCAAACAATAAGCACCGAGTTGAGTGTATGGAGCTTGCTCTAATTCTTGAGCTACTTCTAGAGCCATCTCCAGATTGACTTGGATAACCGTCTTTACAGGGTTGGTCATAAATCCGCCCTCATAAACTGGATGCTCTAAGTTTTGATCGCAAACACAAATAGCGTAACGGTGTTTTTGCGGAATTTATGAAGAGGGAAAATTAAAGTATCAGCGCATTTGCGGTAATGTACCCAAAATTATGCAAACCAGACCCAGAGTAGGCAATTTCTATCTAAGTGCGATCGCCTGCCATAATACGTATAAATATCTACAATTATTTCCAGATTATTGCCAATATACTTACTTTTCGTGGGGTAAGCCACAAAACCCACCCCACAATATTGGATAATTTATTTGTTATAAATCCCTGATATCTAGTCTTGCACAGTAGTTTAACAAGAAAGGCAAAAGTCAGTGTTTCGACTCCTGCCTTGTTCACGCTTTAACCTTAGCTTTAGACCAGACACCATTTTCATCTTCTTCATATTGTTGGTGAATAGTCTCCCAAGCAGCTTGTTCGGCTGTGAACTCGTCACTTTTTTCATTGAGTACAGCATTATATCGTTCAATGAATGTACTCTGAGCTTCATCAGAAAGATGAGCGCGAACTTCAAAAGACAAGTCTGCTGGACTGTTGCACTGTCCAGAACAAGAACGAGCCAGAGTTTTCTCAATCGTGTTAATTTCTTCGCCACCAGCACTTTCGAGCAGCAATTGAAATTCGCCAGTGCGATCGCTTGGGACTTCTGCCATCACGAAAAATTCGCCAGCTTGTAAGCGAGTTTGGTAGATAGCCGCTTTATCTTCTGGCATTCCCAAAGTAGTCAGAACCGATACTAGACCGGCACCAGCACTACCTGCGATCGCTCCACTAGCAGCCCCCAAGAGCACTGCACTAGACAGATTCCCCAGCATACATAAATGAACCAGCCGCGTAGGCGGAATTTCCGACTTGAGCGGACTGGCGTTAAGTGGGATTGGCGCATGAACCAATTTTCAATTCCCAAATTGGCAAGGTGAATGAGTAGATCCAGGCAGATTAATTCTTTCACATCAATTGAGGGAGGAATCGCTCCTCCCTCAATTGATTTCACATACAGCCTTCCTGAACTCAGATGTTATGAGCTATACACCTACGGGAGTCTTAGCCCCTGCTGCTGGCTGTCTGCCATCTGCATCTAGTGCCTCGCCTTCAATAAATGAACGCAGCATCCAAGCTATTTCTTCATGCTGTTCGAGTAGTCCAGTCAAAAAGTCAGCAGTTCCTTGATCGTGGAAGTTTTCACTAGACTGATCTACATGGTCTCTCAAATTACGAATAACCTGCTCGTGATCGTCCACTAAATTAGCTACCATCCCTGTTGCACTGGGCACACTACCAGCATGTTCCTTGAGGGTAGCAAGCTTGAGAAATCCCTCTAATGTGCCAACTGGATAACCGCCCAAAGCACGAACCCGCTCTGCTAAAGCATCAATATTTAGAGTCAGCTTTTGGTAGTGTTCTTCCCAAAGCTGGTGCAAAGAGCGGAACTGAGGGCCAACGACATCCCAGTGATACTTTTTGGTTTTCACCAGCAGTAAATAGGCATCTGCTAAATCTTGATTTAACAGATTAATTACACCTTGACGCTGTTCGTCTGTCAAACCAATGTTTATCGCACGCATTATTTTCCATCCCTAAGCAAAGTTATTTATTAATTTGCCAAATTTTCCACATAATCCACATCAACCAAAGGAAACATTATGAGTTTAGATTAATCATCACATTCCATAGCTATACTTACACCTTAATAGGGATGAACATATTTTTATATTTAATTTCAGTTGCGATCGTCACATTAAAGAGTAGTAATGGGTGATTGCATGAAAGCAGTCACCCATTACTACCAAAAAATTACTAAGATACTAACTCTGTTATTTACCTGTAATTTTGTCAAATAATTTATTTGCTTTTTCTTCGATAGTTCTTGCACCCTGAGAATTTTCAGGACGCTTCTGCTTATCAATATCAGCGGCTCCCTGAACCTCATTAAGTCCTTCGTTAGCCTCTTTTTGAGTCTTTTCCAATCCTATTGGTGGTTCTTTAGCGGCTTCGTCAGTTTTGCGCTGAATGTCAAGCAGTTGTGTAGTAGCTTCAGTAGGGTCACTTGGGTCGGTACCAATTGCAAAAGCAGGAAAAGCATTAGAGAATAATACTAGAGCGCAAGTAAAAGCTACTACTAGAAAACGTACTGGACGAAAAATAGATAAAACAGAAGTAATCATCTTCATTTGAAATCCTCCATAACAGCTTTAACAACGCAGAACTTTTACTGAAAGAGCGAAGCATATACCTTTACTTACTCACCGATTTTAAGAAATCATAAAAGTGGCAAGCTCCGCTTCAATTTAGAAGTTCTTGAAAAACGAACCTGACGAAGAGATTTTTTGTATTTCTGCATTGAATTAGTGAGGTATAATAAGTAAATACCACCTTAATTCTTTAGCAAAATTATTAGATTTCATAATTGAAATCCTTCATTTCAGTTCCCTGTTTACACTTTTACTGTGAAAAAGCTAGGGTATGCATCAATCTCTAGAATGAATTTTACTACATCTTTAGTTAGAATAAAATCATTCTCTAGGTATATCGACTTAATCTAGTTTTTTCAAGCTAAGGCCATACTATTTATGTTCAGTTAGCTGGACTTTATCAAATTAAAGGAATTGCAGAGAAGATGCACTTTATAGGACATTTGTAAAGTATTAATTTATATAATTATATAAAGACTCTGCTTAATCCCTTCTAATAAATAAAAGGAAAAAAATAAATCTTTTTTTTAAACTTGATAAGTCTGCCTTATAACCTCTTCTATTGAATTTACGCGATGAAACATTTCTATTAATTCATGGGATCTTGTTTTTCGCTTTTCCAGCAGCACTTTTAAGGGCGTTAAATAATGAACATCTGGGTCATCTCCTAAAGCAACTTCGGCTGCTTGGAAGATTTTTGTCGCATTTTCAAAAATATCTTCGTTTTCAAACGCTTCTTTTGCAGAAAGTTGGTGTAACGCTGCATCGGGTACAGTTGCTCTACCCAGTAAGGTTTCATCCAACACCAAACCTTTCAATAATACCAGCAAAGCCGCATAGATTAAAAAATTATCACAACTGTCACAAGCCTTAAATTCGATGCGTCCCACTTCCGCCGGAATGCGGGCAATTTTTGTTAAGGCAGGTATGCTATTAATAAGTTGTTCTTCTTTTTGGACAAAAACCAGAGTAGCTGGTCTTTTGCCAGTTCTGATAAATGTTCGTACCGATAGTCCATCCCATAAACCTCCATTATAAAAGGGAGAGCTATAACTAAAAGGAACGATATAGGGACTGTAATAAGTTAACTTTCTGCCAATATCAATTACATCTTCAGTTGACAAATCTGCCACGGAAATATTTAAATCTGGCCCATAAGATACCATGTGAATATTAGCAGTTTGTTCGTCAGGATAAGCTTCTAGCTGTTTAATTTCATAGTTGTTTAATGGGGGTTGAGGCTCAAAAGCTGGATTGTAGGGATTAAAACTCACCAAAACTGGTGATAAGCCAAAGTCAGCGGCAACCTGACGTAGCAAGTTAAAACTTTCTGATAATTCAGTAATAGCGCCTAGAATATTGGAATGGATAGTTGTTCTAATTTCAATACCTTTAACATGACAGTCTATGACTTCATCAGAATCCGCAAATCTTTCAAATCCCTCAATATACCATCTCTTCATCTTAATACCCGCATCGCCAACGCGGAGTTGAGGATAATCACTGGGGTATGTAGGTAGCCTTGCAATAATTTGATTGAAATCAGCAAATTTTGTGTGGGAGAAATCAGCAAATTTTCCCTGATTATTCAAAAACGCGACTTCATGTTCAATGCCAAAGAAAAACATTATATACCTTAATTTTTTAGAGTTAACCTAATTTCACTAATGCCAAGCGATCGCAATTCTATAGAGAAGCAAGTAACATCAGTAAACGATTCATTAGAGAAAAGCGTCGGCGATATTTAGCTGGCAGATTCGCATACTTAGAAAACTCCATGATTCTGTAGCGTAAATTACAGTCTTTAACCTGATAAATATTTGAGATACTCCAATTAAATTTACTTTAAGTAGAAAAATTCTCAATAATGGTACAAATGAATTTTACCTTAAGACCGACTATTGCGATTTGAAAACTTCTCTGATTTATTTTTCTGTGCTGCTTCCACTATCTTCATAGTCACTGGTTAGGGTAGCGTAGTAGTGACTGAGGAAAGCTTGAGACATAGAGTTTATGACAAGTACCGTTCAATCCCCATACAGCAGCGAACAGATTGCCGCTTGGTTGCGTGGACTGCTTACTATTGCTTGGGCTGATGGTAATTTTGACGATCGAGAACAGGAATTAATTGCCAGCATCACCGAAAATGAATTAGCTCCTAAGATTAAATTTGACTCACTAGAGGTAATTACGCCAGAGGAATTAGCCGCAGCGTTGGGTAAAGGTACACCAGCTGCCGAAAATTTCTTAAGGACAGCGATAATGGTAGCGATCGCAGATGGTACTTATTCTCCCAGCGAAGATGAGGTTCTGCAACAGTTCTGTCAAGCTTTGGAACAGCCAGAGAAGTTACTCGAAGCCCTTCGCCCCACTCTGGAATACCCAGAGCAAATTACCCCCACTATCGCCAGCACAGGGCTGACAAAGCGTCAAATCAATGCCCTACACTCTCTGCAAGACTGGCTTGATGGGCTAGATATCCAAGACCCAAGAGTAGCCCGCTTTTTGTGTAAAATGATTCCCGCCCAGTGTCCCTTTGAACGGGATGTCACCCTATTTGGACGCAAGATTGTGCATATTCCACCGATGTGTAAAATTAACCCGTTATATGAGCAACTGGTAGGCTTACGTTTCCGCGCCCTCTCCTATTTAGCAGATAAATGCGGTGAAGATGTATCGCCATATATTTGAGTAGGGAGTGAGAGTGGGAGTGGGGAGCAGGGGACAAGGGGGCAGGGGAGCAGGGGAGCAGGGGAGCAGGGGACAAGGGGGAGAATAAAAAATTACCTCTTTCTCCTCTGCCCAATGCCCAATGCCCAATGCCCAATGCCCAATGCCCAATACTTCGACTCCGCTCAGTACAAGTGCCCAATGCCCAATACTTCGACTCTGCTCAGTACAAGTGCCCAATGCCCAATGCCCAATGCCCAATGCCTAATAAATAGTTCTGTAGTTGAGTGAAAAATCTAACTCTGCTTTTGGGAATACTTGATTTATTCACCTGACTAATCTAGAACTCAGGCATTATCAATATGAAAGGGATTAAACCATCTCTATATTTTGTACCCTTTTCCTTACCTTTGTATTTGCTTTCTGCTTTAACAGCACAGGTACAAGCTCAGTCGTACCATGCCAATAAAACTTGGCAAATTAGTCAAACATTTAAACCACCACAGCGGGGAAAACTTCCCGCAAGTGCTGGTGGTTCTACCCGTGGTAGTTCTTGCCTAAAAGGCAAACAACTAATAACTCCCTTAATACCTCCAGATAAATTAGGGCTGACATTTGCTCAACATCCAACATTTTTCTGGTATATACCTCCATCTCAACTCAAAACAGCCAAGTTTCTGCTCTTGACTGAAGACCAGAACGTATTTTATGAAACCTCTTTTACACTTCCAAATAAATCGGGAATTATTAGCTTTAAACTTCCTGACAGTGCCCCTGCACTCGCTGTAGGTAAAACTTATCATTGGTATCTAACAATTATTTGTGATAATCAAGACAAGAGTGAAAATCCGACTGTAGATGGTTGGGTGGAACGCACTCAACCAGGAGCAACTTTGTCAGAGGCATTAGCAAAGGCGAATTTGTACAAGTTGCCCACTATCTATGCAGAAGCTGGGATTTGGCATGAAGCGCTGACTAGTTTGGTGCAGCTACGCCGGACTGAGCCGAATAATTTCAAAGCGAGGTTGGATTGGAAACAATTTTTCAAGTCTGTAGGTTTGAGTGCGATCGCTTCCGAACCATTGATTGATTGTTGCACATTTACGAAACAAGGGCACGGCGCATTGGGCAGAGGGCATTAAGCTGAGGAAAAATTCTTAACTCTTAACTCCTAACTCCTAACTCAGCACTCAGCACTAAATATTATGTGGACAAAGCTGAAACCGCACATTTGGCAATGGCGGGGTGTTTTACTTGCTGTTCCCAATATTACAGCCCTGGTGATTGCAATACGCTTGACTGGATTACTGCAATTGTTGGAATTGGCAGCACTAGATCAATTTTTTCTCCTTCGTCCAAGAGAATCGGCTGATACCCGCATTGTCATAGTTGAGATTAATGAGGCAGATGTCCGCAAGCAGGGACAGTGGCCTATGCCTGATGGAAAACTTGCTAGTTTGTTAGAAAAAATCAAACAGCAAAAACCTAGAGCGATTGGTTTAGATATTTATCGTGATTTACCTGTAAATCCCGGTCATCAAGACTTACTTAAGGTATTTAAGTCTACTCCTAATTTGATTGGAGTCCAAAAAGTCTCTGATACTATTGATAGTTCGGCGGTTGATTCATCTCCAGAACTGAAGAAACTTAATCAAATTGGGTCGAATGATTTACCCATAGATGGAGATGGCAAAATTCGACGAGCATTATTGTACGTAAATTTAAATAATGACGAGATTCTGGAAAGTTTTGGGTTAAAACTGGCATTGTTGTACTTGAAACCTGAAGGTATTACTGCCAAGCCATCGGCAACTAACTCTAATTACTTGCAGTTAAATCGGGGTATTTTCCCAATTTTTGAACCTAATGATGGAGGTTACGTCCGAGCTGATGCCGGGAGTTATCAAGTGCTGTTGAACTACCGAGGACGGATACAGCAGTTTACTAAAGTATCTCTTACCGAAGTGCAAGAGAATCTTATTCCAAGAGATTTAATGCGAAATAAGGTGGTATTAATTGGTGCTACTGCTGAGAGTTTGAAGGATCTATTCTATACACCTTACAGCAGTAATGTCTTGACTGACCCAGAACGAATGGCGGGTGTGACAATTCATGCTAATTTGATTAGTCAAATTTTAAGTACGGCGATGGAAGGCCGTCCATTGATTAAGTGTCTACCTGAGCCGCTAGAATGGCTATTAATTTTAATCTGGTCAATTATTGGTGCTAGCTTGTGTTGGCTGCAACGCCACAGTAGCAACCAGAAAACCCTCATGGCTATTAGTGTTTTGTTGGCAGGTGGCGGTTTAATTGGTGGTAGTTTTCTGGCGTTTTTGCTTGGTTGGTGGATTCCCGTTATACCTTCATTGCTGGCTTTTGGAGGTTCTGCGATCGCACTTACTCAGTATATTGCCCAAAGTGCTACCGAGATGCGAAAAACCCTCGGCCGCTATCTAACTGATGAAATCGTCGCCAATATCTTAGAAACTCCATCTGGGTTAAAGCTAGGAGGAGAACGCCGAAAGGTTACAGTTCTCGTATCTGATTTAAGAGGATTCTCGGCTATTTCCGAACAATTGCCCCCAGAAGAAGTAGTAAAGATTTTGAATCTTTATTTGGGAACAATGACAGATGTAATCAACCAGTATAAAGGCACGATTAATGAGTTTATGGGTGATGGGATTTTTGTGATATTTGGTGCGCCAATTAGTCGCAAGGATGATTCTCAACGAGCCATTGCTTGTGCGATTGCGATGCAATTAGCAATGCAGCAAGTGAATGAACAAAATCAGCAAATGAATTTTCCAATTCTGGAAATGGGAATCGGTATTAATACAGGCGAAGCCGTAGCGGGAAATGTTGGTTCTCAAAAACGCGCTCAATATACAGTTATTGGCAGTCATGTTAATTTGGCTGCTCGAATTGAATCTTATACAGTGGGAGGACAAATTTTAATTTCCGAAAATACCTGTAAGGATGCCAATATTGACTTACAAATTGCTGGGCAATTACAAATAGAACCCAAAGGCATAAAACACCCTGTGACAATTTGTGAAATTCGTGGCATTGGTGGTAAATATAATTTATTCTTGCCTAAACATGATGAAGAAACGATCGTTCTTACTCAAAAAGTACCTGTAAAATACTCCATTTTGCAGGGAAAACATGCAGTAGGAACAGTATTTATGGGGGAATTGATTAGCCTCTCAGAAAAAGGAGCGCAACTGCGATCGCCACATTCTTTAGAACTCTTGAGTAATCTCAAACTCCAGTTATTGATTGAGGCAGAAATGGCTATAGAAGAAGATATCTATGCCAAGACGATCGAACAGTCTAATGTTGACGAGCATCTTTTTCTGCTTCGGTTTACAGCAGTTCCTCCAAAAGCTGACGCAATTCTCAATGCACTGCGTCAGCTAGGGTGAGATTAAAGCATCAATCTTGAAATGGTAACAAATGGAGGTGTGTGTAAATAGAGTAAACCGAAAAAGTAAGTAGTTTAGCTTTTTCTAAAACAGTAACAATTGTTGCTGATACAACCAAGCGATCGCGGTAAGATTTTGGACTTAAGCCCGATCCAACTCCAATAACTCATAATTTTCAACGAATAATTAATAATTCGTACTTTCTGCTATGTAGAAACTCACTTGAGTTCTGGAGTTCAAAATATGATTTCTTCTAAAACTGAGATTCAACTACATCCTAAGAACAAATGACAAACGGAAACAAATTTCAAAGATTAGTAGAACTTGCAAATGATTATGGAATTATTTGCGAACCAACACCAGAAGAATGTTTGATTGCATCCTTGCCTGGAGACGATGATTTCTTATTAGCTTTTACTTGGTCTGGTACAGTTGAGGGAGAGCCGCCAGAGCATGAATTAATCGCAATTAGCGTACAAGATATAGTCAAAGAAGTTACCGTTGCAGCTTGGCAGATTCCTTTTTATTTATTCGGAAACGTTTTAAGGCAAGCTCAGATGCTAGTCGCTGCCCACAAAGATTTTGTTAGCTAAAAGACAAGCTACATCTCAAAACTGCTATCCCTGTCAACTGTTTGTGGCAGGGATTTTTATTTCAACTACTGCTTTAAAGATTTATAAAATATTTTATGTTAAAAGTGTTGAAAGCTTAAAAAGATCGCTCGAAGTGTACCTGATTATAATGCGATCGTGCGCTTGGAAAAAAATGCGACAAATAGAGCATTTGTAGAGACGCGATTCATCGCGTCTTTACCCAAGGATGTGTTCCAATCATTACAATCATTAATTGAGTTCGTATAATCAAGCGGACTTGATAAAATTTGCATCAAAACTACCGCAAAGATGAGCATCTCTGCGGTAGTTCTAAGTTAAGGTCTATTAAAGTAAAGCAAAAATAGCCAAGTCTAGCTTAATTTGGTACTTTGAGTTATCCTTAATTCTAGAAAGTTTGAGAGTTGTTGGACTTGACTAACCCATTGTTTCCACTACACTCAACATGAAATTAATCCGTTGCTCAAACTCTAGATTTTTGATCGATGCGACAAATTCATCCGTTTCACCAGGTAGTTGATAGTCGGAGGGCACTTGAATTATGCTTCCATCCTCCATTCCTTGTGCCAGCAGAAACCAAACGTCTAATTTGGCATTGGGACTTAGACTATTATAGGTTTGGCTGATATCGTTAGCTGCACCATTAATAATGTCGCGTTGTGCTTGCAGTTGCTCTTCTTTTGACAAATCCAGGAATTTGTCAAACACTGCTTTAGCAGGCGCTTCAACGCTTGGAGGAGGTGCTGGTTGTAGCTGCTCTTTAAGATCGAGATAACCGAACCAAAGTAGGGCTAGTTGAGTATCTACATCAAAGCGTTGAAAAGTTTCTAAAGCTGGTCTTGTTGCTTCATCAATTGTGTAAGTCATAAAAACTCCAACTAAGTTAAAAGTATTCTGCTTTCAATACTTCATACAACTTAACGAACAAATATAGATAGATAACCCTACTTAGGATAGGTATAGGACTTATTACATAAGACAGATAGAGATAACTGAAATTGCTAGTTACAAAAATGCCTGTTTCGATGTATGTAAAAGCTAAGTAACGTCTGCGACTTTAAGAGGATGTCTAAAAAGTTTTTTTGTATACACCTACCTTTGGAGATCCCCCTAAATCCCTCGATAAATTGGGGGATTTTAAAACTATTATTCTCCCTTTTTTAAAGGAATTAGGGGGAATCAACAAATATTTGAGACTTCTTAGACACCCTCCAAGCGATCGCTTGAAGGGGTTCTTGATTATGTAGTATAAGATGTAGCAATGAATATTTGCGTCATACTGTAGTGCGATGGCGTACCCGCCCTTTCCGGTGGCGACATCAAAGGAAAACAAACAATCATGTTAGATTTGCTGATTCAAAACGGGTTAATTTTCGATGGCTTAGGCTCTCCACCTGTTCGCAGAGATATCGGCATTCAAAACGGCCACATTGTCACCCTCACACCCTCCTTAACTACCCCAGCGCGTGAAGTGGTTGATGCTTCTGGGTTATGGGTGACACCTGGATTCATCGATATTCATACTCATTACGATTTAGAGTTAGAAATTGCACCAGGATTGAGCGAATCAGTGCGTCATGGTGTTACCAGCGTTGTTATTGGTAACTGTAGCTTGTCTGTTGCGATCGCCCAACCCCAAATCTTAGCTGATATTTTTCAGAGAGTAGAGACACTTTCCCATCGGCTGATTGCAAAATGGTTGAAAAAGTCGGTTTCATGGCAGACACCAGCAGAATATTTACAGCATTTGCAACAGTTACCCCTTGGCCCCAATGTTGCCCCAATGTTTGGCCACAGTGCTTTACGCGCTCATGTGATGGGATTAGAACGCAGCTTAACGGTTCAGCCGACAAAATTTGAACTAAAACTTATGCAGCGCATAGCCAGAGATGCAATAGATGCTGGCTTTATTGGCATTTCTATTGATATGTTTCCCTGGCATCGGATGAGTGGAGAATGGCAAGGTTGCACAATTCCCTCTCAACACGCCAAATTTAAAGAATATGCAATGTTGGCAGATTTGTGTCGGCATAGCCAACGTGTTTTTCAAGTCACGCCCAACTTACAACGATTTGCTTCCTTTGTAGAAATTCTGCGTATGGGTTCAGGAATTGGACAAAAACCACTGCGGCTAACAGTCCTCTCAGCCTTAGATGCCGTACACGATCGCAAACTATGGCGAATATTTTCTCCCCTACTTTTTATTTGGAATCGGCTTCTAAATGGGAATGTGCGCTTTCAAACCTTAACTGAACCTTTCACCATTTACTCTGATGGATCTGTGACTCCCTTATTTGAAGAATTCTCCACAGGCGCACAACTAAATGGCTGTCAGTCACGAGAAGAAAGACAACAACTATGGGCATCGGAAATGTTTCGTCGTCAGTTTCGCCAAGAATGGCTGAGTAAACGGCGTAAATCATTCCATCGTCAGTTAGATTTGATGGAAGTTATTCACTGTCCCGAAGCAAGTTGGCAAGGGTTAAGTTTTGCCCAAATTGCTCGTCAAAAGCAACAAGAACCAGTGGATTTATTTATCCACGCATTACAAAAATACGATACAGATTTGCGCTGGGTGGCGACAGGAGCGAACGATCGCCTAAAACCCCGTTTAGCGATGATGCAGCATCCGCATATTTTGCCTGGTTTTACCGATGCTGGCGCTCATGTTCGTAACCTGGGCTACTATGATGGAGCTTTATCTTTGCTCAAACAAGCAGTTGCAACGAAGTTCCTTTCACCGGAAGCTGCGATTTGCCGCGTTACCGGAGAACCTGCTGGTTGGTTTCGTCTTGATACGGGAGTTATCAAACTTGGTGCGAAAGCAGATATAGTTTTACTCGATCCCAATGCTTTAAATCAGCCAATTAGCCCGCAGGTGCAGATATCAGATCCAGTTTTAGATGGTGAACCTCGGATGGTTAAGCGCGGTTCGGATGAGATTGTGCAAGGGGTTTATATTAATGGGGTTCAGGTTGTTTGTCAGGGTAAAGTGAGCGATCGCTTGGGGCGTGAAAAGTTGGGAACGGTTTTGCTTCCTGGTTAAATTATCTCACGCAGAGGCGCAGAGATGCGGAGAGTTGTTAGGAGAAATTATGTATAAAAATTGAATATTTATAAATTTTCTTGATATTGTGATTGAAATATTTGTAATCCTTTCTGTATATGAATCTTTTAGTAAGATATACGCAAACTTTTTGTATAATACATAGTTATTCATATCACATCTATCGAACATAATACCCAACGATGCAACGTGATCACATTCCAGCAGAAGTTAAAAGAGCAGTACTTGTCGAAGCCGGACACCGTTGCGCTATTCCTACCTGTAGAGCAACAACTACAGAGATCGCTCACATTGATCCGTGGGCTAAATCTAACGACAACTCTTTTGAAAACCTAATCGCTCTTTGTCCGAACTGCCATACCAGATTTGATCAGAAAAAGGAGATAGATCAGCAATCTATCAGGATGTACAAGCAAAACTTGAGCATCCTTAACAACAGATACGGTGAGTTTGAGAGACGGCTTTTTGAAATTCTTGCCAAGTCAGGAGAGCGTGTGTTCGTTGTTGGTGTCGGAGGAGATATATTGGTGGCTAACGCAGTTAAGGATGGCTTCTTTGAAGATAAGCATGTGGAAGGAATGTGGCTAGAAATTGTAGGAGACAATGGCTATCAAAAAAAGTTTCCAATGAGTTTTACCTTTTGGGTTACTGACGCAGGCGTAGAATTTATCAGAAGATATGCCTCAGGTGTGGATATTTCATCATGATCTGAAGACATAGTTAGAAATTTTTGAGCCACTTGCGATCGTTACCTGGGGAAAAAAAGCAAGTAACGGCATTAAAAGTATAAAATTAGAAGTCAAACACCTTGAGTTTCCTCATCCTGGTAGTGCAGCAAATGGTGCTTGGAGTAAACTGATGGGTAAATCACCAACACGAGAAAACCGGATAAATTACTGGCAGCAAGAAGTTTTTGCCCACTTATCAGGGTTGTAGACAAGAGTAGTTGCCAGTGCGATCGCTATTCTTGTAGCTTGGGTTAAGTAACGCAACCCAACACTAATATTATCGCTGTGAAGAGAAATTTTATTCAATTCTATCCAACCACTGTTTTGGATTGCGTTTTGCATGGAAGCAAGCAAGTACAAAAACTGTATCTTGGTCAAAAACGTAGAGAATTATGTATGAACCTATCCCACTAATAAAATCCTTTGAACCCAGATATGGATAGTAGCAAG
>NZ_JAVRCC020000068.1:0-37943 GCF_034530975.2 Nostoc sp. DedQUE07
GATCGCCTACATTTGTGATGACCCGTAGCCAAAAATGGATAAAGTCGAGCTAAGGTGTGGGGTAATAATTACGAATTACGAATTACGAATTACGAATTATTTTGACCCATTGGGAATAATTTCGGTAAGCTAACTGTAACTTTAGTTCCTTGTCCCACTTCACTCGACAAGGCAATATTGCCACTATGTAACTCGACACAAGCTTTAGCGATCGCTAGTCCTAAGCCTGTACCAGGAATTGTGTCAACGTTACTTCCACGGCTGAAGGATTGAAACAAATTTTCTCGATCTGCCATCGGGATACCAATTCCACAGTCTTTAATGTAAAAAATGGTTTCTGATTCTTTGCCAATCAGGTGGAATTCTACACTACCTCCATCTGGAGAGTACTTAATTGCATTGGACATCAAGTTAATAAAAATTTGCTGCAAAAGTCCGCGATCGCCCCAAAATCCATGATGATTACCAGTAATTTTAAAAATCAATTCGTGGCGATCGCTTACTATTTCTCGCTCTTGTTCTAAAAGGTCAGAAAAAAATTGTAGTAAATCGACTGAGATTGGTTGAAACTTGGGTTTTTCCAGTTCAAGTTGGTTAACCAGAAGCATATTATCCACAAGTTTGGACATATACCTTGCTTTCTGTTCAATGATTCCTAAGAACCTGTGTTGTTTGGACTCATCTAGTTGCTGGCTATGTTTTACCAAAGTTGATGCCGCAGCCAGAATTGAAGTTAGCGGCGTTCGATACTCATGGGAAACCGTTGTAATTATTTGAGATTTAAATACATTGAGTTGCTTTTCTTTGGCAAGGGCTGCTTGAGTTTGGGCTAACAATTCCGCCTGTTGAATAGCGATCGCTAACTGTACTGATACTTCATTGAGCATTTCTGCATCATCAGTTTGCCAGTGTCGCTCCCCGGAATTATGGTGAGCAATCAATAAACCCCAAAGCTTGGGTGTTGGGTTCCCATTGTTGCTCAGATTAATCGGAACTACCAGATTTGCCTTAGTATTAAATTGCTCTTTTAGGCTGACACAATTACATAAGCCAAGCTCATAGATATAAGGGATTGGGGATTGGGAATTAGGCACAAAAGGCAGAGGGGCGGAGGGGCAGAGGGGCAGAGGGGAAAGACCTACTGCAACTTCTCCTCTGCTCCCCTGCTCCCCTGCTCCCCTGCTCCCCTGCTCCACAGTCCCAGCCCCAACGCGATCGCACAATGCCACAGTGCGGTATGACTCAACTGATGAGGCGACTATCTTACCATCTGTATCTGGGGCAAACTGATAAACCATCACGCGATCGCACTTCAGAAGTTGCTGAACCTCAGCTACAGCCGTATTCAAAATTTGTTCTAGATTAAGAGACTGGCGAATTCGTAAAGCAGTTGTGGCAATTAGGCGTTGTCTCTCCTGAGTTTTGAGCAGTTGGGCTTGCAAGCACGACTGCTTAATGGCGTTGCGGACTGCTAGTTGCAGCACATCCTGTGTCAGATTTTGCTTGACTAAGTAATCCAAAGCACCCCGTTTCATTACCTGCACAGCGATTTCTTCATCACCGCGCCCTGTCAACATAATCACAGGGACAGAAGTCTTAAATATCTCCTGCTGGATGCGATCGAAAAATTCTAACCCACTCATATCAGGTAGGCAAAAATCCAGCAAAATCACATCACAGCGTACTTTTTGGCACAAAGCAAGTCCTTCTTCTGCACAGTCTGCCTCTAAAATCTGGTAGGACTGGTGCGGATCTTTCAAAAGATATCGACGATAGATTTTCCGATCTGCGGCACAATCATCGATGATAAGTAGCGTCCATGTGTCCAACATAAGGTTATGAGGATCAGGGAGCTATATAGATCCCTTTTATCCAGATTGTGTTTTCTTGCATAATTCTAAAAATAATATAAAATAACTGTAAATAAAATCTAAATTCTTTAGTAATCCTAAAGAAATACCAAATAGTCAAAAAATAGAAAAATCGGGAAAAGGAATCTAACAGAGACAAACAGACACAGTGACTCAAAGAGGAAAATGTCTCTGTGTCCTCTGAGCCATCTTTTTTATTATCCTTTTTCCCTACTGCTAGATCGACAAAAAATAAATAAATTAATCCAACACAGGCGGCGTATTAGCTTCAAGCCAGTAGTCTACAAATGCCTGGATCGTCTTTTTTAGTTCTTGAGCATCCATCGGTTTTACCAGATATCCATTTGCGCCCTTTTGGTAGCACAATTCAATATCCTTGGGGTTAGATGATGTGGTAAAAACAACGATGGGAATTCCCTTGAAACTCTTATCTTGCTTGAGCCGATCTAAAATGTCACGCCCATCAATACCTGGCAAATTGAGATCGAGCAAGATTACAGAGGGTCGTAATGCTACTTTTGAGTTGGGTAGGTCTTCGTCCTTAGCGTAGGCATCGTTTCCCTGTTGATAAAGGAACTCTAAAACCTCATCCCCATTCGTACAACGGTGTATGGGATTCTGGACGGACATACGCCGCATCAGACGTTGCAGCATCCGAAAATCTTCATTGCTGTCCTCAACAACGAGCAGCGGTTCATGAAGTTTTTTTGTCATTCGTGGTATTAAAAGAGCTTAACAAAAATATATATTTAGTCATTATCTTAAACTATTCCAGCGTAAAATAAAAAATTGAGCCAACGCCTACGGTAGATTCAACCCAAATGTGACCGTTATGAAGCTCAACAATCTTCTTAACAATAGCTAATCCTGCACCTGCTCCTCCACCGTACTTTTGCTGGGAATGGAGCCGCTTAAATAATCTAAAGATAGTTTCTAGGTGATGCTGGGGAATTCCAATGCCGTTATCTCGGATATAAAATATTGGGGAAGGTGGGGCCCCGTCTGGGGATAAGGGGTAATGGGGATTGGAGATTGGGTTAAGAAAAATCTTCCCTAGTCCCCAGTCCCTAGTCCCCAGTCCCTCATCTAAGTAGCCAATCTCAACCCATTGCTCTGTCTTATCGTTATATTTGAACGCATTACCAAGCAGATTACTGAAGACTTCATTAACCAGCACTCGATCGCACAAAACTGTTGGTAAAGGTCGAGGAATGCGGATATCTACAAGCCCAGAGTTTTGGCGACTAGCACGAAAAATGTCGATTACTTGGTTGAGTAATTCGTTGAGGTCAGTTGCTTGCAAGCGCAGTTGTGCTTGTCCTAACTGCGATAACCGCAGCAGAGCATTAATCAGAGTTTCCATGCGTACAGACAAGGATACTACTGTTTGCAAGCACTCCATTCCGTCATCATCTAATACTTGGGCATAGTCTTCTAGCAGCACTGTTGAAAAGTTATAAATGCCCCGCAAAGGTTCCTTGAGGTCATGGGAAGCGGCGTAGGCAAAGGATGCTAGTTCTTGGTTACTACGCTCTAACTCCAGGTTGATTTTAGCTAATTCATCCGCTTTCGAGAGTACAATACCAACGATCGCATTATTCAAAGCGATCGCACTGTCAAGTTCGCAAGGTTTCCAGGGTAGAGAAGTTAATCTAACCGTTTCTTGCCATTGTTCAAAGGATTTTCGGGGAGACAGGGTATAGCTACCGTCTGCCTGTGCTTGCATGGATTCTTGTGGATTTCCTGCCCAGTGTACCGTTTGAAGAACTTCAGGGCGAAACCAAAGGATATAATAGCGCCGAATTTTAGAAATCCGCAGTAGCAACAAGCCACTAGCAGTATCTTTAAATACTAGTGCCTCTTGGTAAAGCTTCGGCAGAGAATCAGTAGCAAACAGATTGTCACTAACTTGGGTATTCGCCCATTCAATGAGTGCCCGAACTTCATCAATATTTGGTGTTGTTCCCACAAGGGTAATTTCATTATCCAGACAAACCGCAGCTCCAGAAGCACTAACAAGATCGAGCAAGCGAATTTCCGGTTTAATTAAGGCATCGATAAAATTGTCTGCTTGGGAAATAGATTCTAGAAACTCAGACTGTAGCGATTTGAGTTTTACTTTATAATCCCATTCCGAGTTACTAATTTTGTGTGCTAATTCTGAAGATGCAATCTGTCCCAAAAATTCGCACATCTTGCGGACTTCGTAAGAAATATACTTTGGTGTTTGATGGTGACAGGATATTAATCCCCAAAGTTTCTGCTCTTGAATAATTGAAATCACCAAAAGAGCCTTCACTCCCATATTTTGATGATATTCAGTACAACACCAATCAAAACTCCGTAGCAGACAGTAGCTTAAGTCAAGATGCTGATGTGTTGTCGGATTTTCCGTTGGAACTAGTTTGACAGGTTCGGCAGTCAAATCGGGGAGAAATCTCAGAAAGCAGCGCGTGTATAACTCCCTAGCCTGCGCTGGAATATCTGTAGCGGGATAGTGGAGTCCTAAATAAGGTGATAAATCTTCCCGTTTAACTTCTGCAACCACAGAACCCGCTTCTGACTCGTCAAATTGATAAACCATCACCCGATCGAAACCGATGATTTTTTGAACTTCTTCAGCTACTAAATGCAAAAATTCTCCCAAATTGGATGTCTTTTGCATTTTAGCGATCGCTTCACTCGCAAAACTATGAAAGTTTAAGAAACTCATCTCAAATTCCGAGTCAGTTGGTTCTAGCTCCAGAATCACAGCTTCTTCTGTACGATGAGCAATAGCATCAAAGTATATTTTTCCATACAAAGTATTTATTAATACTTTAAATGCATTAGCGCTGCCAACCTTTTTGACTAAGCACTGCTTGACAATTTCCACTGGCTGAGGTTCAAGTAAATAGCTCAAAGGTTGACTGAGCAAATCTTCTGGAGATTTACACAAATACACTTGGGTATTGTTGCTAACTTGTAGTATCTCTAGCTGATTACTGAGTGCTAGGAGAATGCCATGAGGTTGAATAGAGCCAGGTATGTGAATAGGTTTGCGATCGTGGTTAGTCAGGGCATTAGCTTGGGCTGTAGTATATTCCGGCTGGCTCATAACTTAACTTATGTAAAGCTAGTTTTAAAATAGCGTAATTAAATGTCATATTTCTTTAAAGTATATGCTGATAAGTATGAATGCGATCGTATCTATCTGTGCTTGTTACGCTTTTTACAGTTACTAATGTAAGTGAAAATAATTAGAGGATGGTCTAATAACGTGGCAAGGCTTCCGTAGCAAAAATTGAGCCTCTGATTTTCTAAAGGTGAAAATCAACTCTACAGACGTAATTAATTACGTCTGTACAAATCAAATAAAAATCATTACATGCAGCAACGCAACACCAATATCCAACATCCAAAATCCGAAGCTGACTATGGTGTTGGGAACTTTTTTTTGAACGAGTTTGGCTGCTTTGATATCCAATAATTGTGCTAATTCAGTTGTATTCAATGACTTAACGAGACTCAAGCCAAGAGGCTTACTAGAAATGCTTTGAGTGTAAGCGGCGTTTAGGTAGGGTGTGTATTGCGGCCTGCCTGCAATGTATGTTTGGAAGAAAGGTAAACTTAAAATATTCATGTAACGACGCGCTTGAGAAGCATCACCAATCATATCAGCAGGTAATGCTACTTGTTGATTTGCAGGGTTTGCATTGCCAATGATGGAGAAGTGTGTGCCACCTTCAAGCGTGACGAGATACTTTTGGGGATTTGTTAACCAGGAGAAAGGTAAAATTTGCTCGGATAAAGCTGGGGCAACTGTATCATCACTACTACTGACAATCATCACTGGAGTTTTAATTTGACTTAAGCCAGCTTTGCCGAAAATAGAACTAGTAATGGGATTAACTGCGATCGCAGCTTTTACTCTCTCATCCCGCAGGTTATAATCTTTGCCAGACTTGCTGATGCTCAATTCTAAACCGCGACACTGGAGCAGTAAAGACATATTCCAGGTATTTTGGAGTGCTGCTGGTTGACAGTCTTGTTTTAGCTGCTCAAAGTTGATTTTAGCGCCTGCTAGGGCCAAGGCTGTGTAGCCTCCCAAAGATTGACCAAATACTCCGACTTGTTGCAGATTTAGGCGACTTTTAAACCGTGAATCAGATTGATTACCTTTTTGCAATTGATTCAGTATATATGTTATGTCCAAAGGTCGGTCTTGAAATTCGCTTGGTTCTGCTACTTCAATAGCGCGTCCTTTTAAGAGAGAACGTAATTGTTTCGCATCACTACCAGGGTGATTGGGAACAACGACAGCAAATCCGTAAGAAGCTAAGTGAGTGGCTAAATATTGAAAGTTACTGCTGTCTAAACCCAAGCCGTGAGAAATGACAATTACCGGTGCAGCCTTTTGGACATTGGGAATGTAAACATCAGTCAATAAAAGTCGATTGCGGGTTGAGTCGAAAAACTTCAGGATGTATTTTTGCGACTTAAATTTTCCCGGAACCTTTAAATCGGGCAATTGCGAGAAATTTGGTTGAGAAATGCTCTCAGCTTCTATTTTAGACTTTTGGGAAACAGCTGCGATCGCCAGATGGGTTTGGTTAACAAGTTTCTCCAATTCCGTAGCTATTTCAAAAGTCTCGGCGACATCAAGGCGAATGCTGCTGGTGGGATATTTACGCAACACATTTAAAAGTGTCAAACCTCCCGATTCCCCAGAGGCTAAAATTAGCGCCGAACGCAAAGTACTCAATCCTGGTTCTGGCTGATTGGTTTTAATCACTTGCGCCAATCGATGCAGTAAAAATTCTCCTTGGGGTGTGTAGAGAAGTTGCGAAACTACTACTGGACTAACTTTCACACGATTAAGCAAAATCTGCCGTAATTCTTGAAGCTGTTCTAAAGGCAGATATCGCTGATAGGCTGCTAAGTCTTCGTTAATTACACCTGTTTTGGCGTAGTTCTCTAAAGTCCTGACTGAAATAGAAAGCTCTAAAGCTGAATAAGATGCATAAATCCGCTCTGCTGCCAAAACAGAATTACTAATTCCAAACGTTGGCAGCACCATTGAAAGAACCAGCAATAAAGAATTTTTTCTGAGGGTGCTGGCCCAATTACCAAACAAACTATTCATCGCTCAACTGTTTCGGTGGTCTGGTTTTATCGGGTGTTGGCTTTGGTAGTTATTCGGGCGCCCTGCTTGGTTTACTTAAAGTTATTAGCCTCAATTTTATCAAAACAGAATTTAGGAGTCAGTAATTATAATTCAGGATGAATTAATGTATGACTTGCGAATGTAGTTGGCTTAAAATAAAGGGTATAAATGGGTTTATAATTTCCACTAAATCTAAGATTTAGTAGTCAAAAAAGTAGTGATTCCCAATGCCCTAGTAATTTATTCTGACTCCTGAATTTTGATTTTTGAATTCTTCTTCAAGGTTTTTTCGGCTATCAAGTCAACAATTAAATCCTACAAAGTCACGCAGATGAGTAAAGTATCTAGATGAATTCAGTAGTTTGCCTTCACTATTAAATCATAACAAATAAAAAATAGTCTGCCTCAGTATTTATGTTGTAGCTTTGAATATTGCACAAATTCACTAGCTGAAAAATCCAGTAAAATTTCTGAAAAATATGGCGATTAATCAGCTTTTCCCAAGTGCGATCGCTACTGAACCTGTAACTACTAAACCTGCTCCCAATATTGCTGTAAGGGTGAAGTGTTCTGGTGGTATCCAATCAGGTGCAATAACTGATACAACTGCGACTGCTATTAATGTCACAATGGGAGCTAAAGCTATTACTGCACTTACTCGTGATGCTTCCCAATGTTGTAATGATTCAGAAAAAGCACCGTAAGCGATTAAAGTATTCAAGGCACAAAAAATTAACATTACTAAATGGAAACTATCGAGTATAAAAAGTGATTTAACTTTAGCTATAGGAGTGAATAATAAAGTACAGCCTCCATAAATGATCAACATGATGTTGGTGGAAGATAAAGATTGTAATAACTGCTTTTGTGCCAAAGCATAAATAGCCCAAGCCGTTGCTCCTAGCGCGATTAAAACACTACCTAGTATATATGTGCCATGTGCTGTAATTAAATTCGTTAGTTGTTCGCGAAAAAATAAAAGATAACCACAAATCATGACACTAACGCCAATCCATTGAGACAGTCGATAACGTTCTTTAAAAATTACTAACCCTCCAAAACCTAATAAAAGGCTAGATAATTGAATCAAAACTTCAGCGTTAGCAGGCGATGTTAATGCTAAACCTTGGGTAAACGAGAAGTAATTAATCCCTAAAAATATTGTTGCGATCGCTAATAATTTTCCAGAACCAGAGCGCAATTGTTCTAATTTTGGTAATTTACCGCGTATCCCTAAATACACAGCAAGTAATACAAATGATACTAAAAAACGAAACCAAATAACGGTATAGACATCAAGTACTTGTAGAATTACTGCAAGAGCAATAGGTAAAATTCCCCATAAGAAGACTGTCAATAGCGATAATGCTAGCCCTAAGCGCCACCGACCAGAACTTTGATGTAGTAACATTAAAATATCCAAAAATTAGGACTGATAAGTAAGTTATATCTAATTTAAATATCTGAACATTTTATCAAACTCTTATCGATAAAATATATTAATAGTTTAGTTAATGCAAATTCAATATAAAATAATCAATTTATCCAAATTAATTTATGATTCGTAGCCCGAAGAGGGTGTATTTTTTTGTTCACGTAAAATTCGTAATTTGCGTGTTCATTTTACATGAATATTAAATTAAAAACTTCTTCGTAAATGTATACTTTATCTCGGTGTTACTTTAGAAAAAAACTATGGGGATTATACCCATAATCAGCTTAGTAATCTTCGCCACCGCTTTATCATGTTACTTATTGCTGACCTCAAGAGGTCGATTTTTGCTCAAATCTTTGGTGACAAAAATAAAGGGGCAAGAGTGGAGATTCAGATATGGCAAGCCTAACTACTTGAGATCGAGATTTTCAAGGACTATAACCATTGCTGCCATTATTCTGGCAGCGGTAATAGCTGGAAATACTGTATCAGCAGTTACAGGCCCGTCTCCAGTTTCGCTCAAAAGCGTATCGGTTCCAGAACCTGACAATCTTGGAGACTTTGTAGCAGACAAAACAGCTGCAATCAAGTTAGGAAAGACTCTTTTTTGGGATATGCAGATTGGGAGCGATGGAAAGACCTCCTGTGCTAGTTGTCACTTTCATGCTGGAGCCGACAATAGATCCAAAAATCAGATTGCTCCTGGGCTTTTGCGGGTCAACGCCGATGGTACAGAGAATCCAGATTCAGTTTTCAATGTCGGCGGACTACCAAACTATCAGCTTAAACCAGGAGATTTCCCCTTCCACAAGCTGTCAAACCCCAACGATCCTAAGACTGTTGTATCTGACCGTAACGATGTCAGTTCTTCTCAGGGGATCTTCAATACGAAGTTTGTGGATGTCACACTTGGTAATGCAGAAGACAAAGTTACAACTGAGCCAGATCCGGTGTTTAACATAAAAGGTATCAATGTGCGGCGCGTTGAGCCGCGTAACACGCCAACCGTGATTAATGCCGCATTCAACTTTCGCAACTTTTGGGATGGAAGGGCACAAGATATCTTTAATGGGGTGAACCCTTTCGGTTTAAGAGATCCTAACGCCACTGTCGTCAAGGCTATAAACCTAATTAGGGCAGAATTTGTGAAAGTCAGCCTCAAAAACTCGTCTTTGGCATCTCAAGCTGTCGGGCCGCCACTGAGTTCTTTTGAGTCATCCGCAGATGGTCGCAGTTTTGAAGAAATTGGTGATAAGTTCGGGAGTGATAAGTTGGGGCTAATTGACAGAATATCTTTCACCGCTGGTAAGGGTAAAAAGCTCCCCCGAAAACTTGCGAAAAAGTTATTACCTCTTAGACCCCTAGCTAAACAGATTGTGCATCCACAAGACAGCGTTTTAGGTAAAGATAGTAGATCGCCTAAGCCTGGACTTAAAGATAAAACATACGAGCAGATGATTCAAGATGCCTTCAAGCCGGAGTGGTGGAATTCTACTCGCCTCATCCAAGTTGACTCTGACGGTAAACGGACTATTGTTAAAAGGCCCGATCGCTCCTTGACGACTAATGAGTACACATTGCTAGAGTACAACTTCTCGCTATTCTTTGGGCTGGCAGTTCAGTTGTACGAGTCTACGCTCATTTCCTATGATACGCCCTACGATCGCTACTTGGAAGGAAACACCAGCGCCCTAACCGCGCAGCAGCAACGAGGGAAAGGACTGTTTGAGGGCAAAGGTCTGTGTATTAGTTGCCACACTGGAGTAGAATTAACTGCGGCTTCAGTCAGCAGCGTGGCTAAAGAAGGACGAATCAAACGTGCGCCGTTTGGCTCACAATCTCCCGAAGACAATGGTTTCTTCAATATCGGTGTCAGACCAGCCACAGAAGACCCCGGTTTGGGTGGTTATGACGGTTTGCAGAGTAAAGGTCAACGTAATCCGCTTTCAGAGGCACGATTGGCTCAGTTGGGTAAATTTAAGGATCTCCTTGGCGAAAACCCCCCAACCCTCAATCCACCGTTGAATTCCAGTGAACCTGTGTTTGCAAACGGAGCTTTCAAAGCACCCGGACTTCGCAATGTGGAACTAACTGCTCCCTACTTCCACAATGGAGGTCAGGCGACTCTAGAGCAAGTGATTGATTTTTACAATCGTGGTGGTGATTATGGAGTACTTCCACCACTAAATCTTTCACCACAAGAAAAACAGGACTTGGTCGCCTTTTTAAAAGGACTGACTGATGACCGAGTTCGGTTTGATAAAGCGCCCTTTGACCATCCACAATTGTTTATCCCTAATGGACATGTGGGTAACACTAATTACGTTGTCAATGACGGCACTGGTAAAGCTACAGATGACACAGTGGAAATTCCTGCTGTTGGTAGGAGTGGTAATGGTGGTACACCAAATTTTCTCAGTTAATCTCATTTCACGACGAAATACCTGAATACAGATAGATATGTAGGGACGTACAAATGTACGTCCCTATTTTTGCGATTTGGTGCAATTGCGGAGTTCGTAGTAAGGACTAAAGTCCTTAGCTCGACTTTATCCAAAATTAAGAACTTGCTTATTTTGATACGGCAAAAACCCTAGCTTTTTGGCAAAAACTTTTTCCATGTCACTGATTATCGGTTAAATCTAAAAAGTAAAACTACCGTCCCACAAAGGTTTCAGTGTCAGGTTTTGGGTTTCGTAAAAATGGATAAAGTCGAGCTTAGAGGTTGTTTGAAAAGTCGCAAAGTATACTATAAACCCCTCTCCAAACCTCTCCCCGAAGCGGAGAGAGGCTTTGAAACCCCCATTCCCTTGTAGGGAAGGGGGGCTAGGGGGGTTAGGTTTCTGAGACTTAAATGTTACCAAAAATACTTTTCAAACATCCTCTTACTACAAACTTATTCACCCTACTCAATGCTGAGTAGTGAGTACCTTGGCTGAGAGTAAATTACTCAATACTCAGCACGGGCTAAACGTCCCGCTACCGCTAACAGTACTCTTCAAAGTTGATGTGGTGGACTAGTAGTTGCGATCGCTTGACTAACGAATGCGTAGGCGTAGCCCGTTGGAGGCATCGCCAAATTTGGGTTGTATATTGCTAACTTTGGTATTGTCTAGGTAATTATAGACTCTTCTGGAAACTTCACGGACAAAATCTCCAGCTTTGGGATCGTAGTTTGGTCTTTGCACCAAAACACCTGCTAAATAGCTTTTGCCGTTGGGCATTTGAATAATACCGGCATCACCAATGATAAATCTCAATGTACCAGTTTTGTGGGCAATAGTAGCTCCTTGGCCGATACCAGCTGGTAGTAAACTATTGGTTTTCACATGACGCATAATGCCTAAAACTCGATCGCGGCTAGTTGGGGATAGCAAACGATTATTAGAAACTAACGCCGCTAATCTGACTAAATCTTTAGAACTAGTTGTATTTGTACCACCGATATCTGGAAGTAAATTGCGAAGTGCTGTATTTTGCAATCCCCAGCTACGAAAACGTTGACTAACTTTTGCGGCACCACCCAAGCGATCGAGAACTAAATTTGTGGCGGTATTATCGCTGATTGTCATCATCAAAGTAGCAGTTTCTAGGACACTAAATTTAGTGCCGATGGGTTTGTATTGCATTATTCCAGATTCGCCCACCTTTAAATCGCGCCGCATCACTAATTTATCGGTAAGTTTAATTCTACCAGCGTCTATTTCTTGGAAAAGAGCTACTAATAAGGGGAATTTGATTGTACTGGCAGCAGCAAATCTTTTTTCGCCATTAATATCTATATAGTTTCCTGTATCTAAATCCAAGAAAAATATTCCCGGATTTAATGTTTTATAACTTGCTAGCAAACTGCGAATCTGAGAAGTAATACCAACCATTTCTTGACCAAGATTTACAACTCCAGCAAATGTCGATGCATCTGTGGATTTGATGGCAATATCTTCTCGATTTTCCCCAACAATGGGATTACTTTGACGATTAAATGAATTGAATTTGAAAATCCAATGAGAACGGGAATCTCCTTTAACTGATATATTTTGGGAAGTAACATCATAACCCGGAGCTAACTCGACGACAAAACGAGTGGTTTGAGAGTCTGGTTTGCCGAGGCGAATTTCTTTCACCGCCTTACCAAAACTTTGTTTGACAGTATCGGAATTAAAATTAGTTCCGGGTAAGTCAATCACTAATCGATTCGGATTATCTAATAAAAAGGCTTTTGGTTCTATTCCCGAAGTGGTAGTTAGGTCTAATTGGTTTTGGCTAGAATCATAGTACCAAGACTGTAATTGTGAGGCTTTAACTTGTCCTGCAACTAGAACCAAACTGCTTAAACCAATCGCCAGTAGATGTGATTTCATGTTGTGAATGTGGGTGTGCAAGTAAGGAGAAACTAATCAGGTTTACTTAGATTGTTTTCTGATGACTGTGCTGAACTTCCGGAGAAAAAGTTATAAATCCCGTTGAGTTATTTTTACCAGATGATATTGGGGATTAGATAAGCACGATAAATCATCATTACTTATTAGAAGTAAATCGCTGATAGTTTTATTTGTGTGTGAGTTGACAACAACAGAAATTGTTAATCTAGCGCAAGGACGAGCGAAGGATTAATTATGTTTCCAGCTTAGGGATTAGCAATAAATAAATTACTACTACTTGTGGGGTGGGCGACACGAGCGCCCATAATAAACAAGGGCGGACAAGATGTCCACCCCACAATACTTACAGGAGTCAATTTTTTTGAATTGGGCAAGCAGAGCATCTGGGCATAAGGAAAACTTTTTCCTATTCCCCACTCTTTACTAGCTAACGACTGCTAAAATATCTTTTTCAGAAAAGAGTGACAGAAGAGGGTTATAGCGCTTCTTGTTTGGATGCAATATATTTTGACCTTTCTCCTTTGAGGCTTACTCCCCTTCCCTCTCTTCTCTACGAGAGGCTACTCAGCTTCTCTACGAGACGCTATGCGAACGCTCAGTACAAGTGCGCCAACGAGACGCTGTGCAAACCCAGAGAAGCGGCTGGGGGTTAGGTCTATATTTCACGCAATTGAGAACCGCTATATTTGCTATTTCGGCGAACGCATTTGCTATTTCGGCGAACGCATTTGCTATTTCGGCGAACTCATTTGCTATTTCGGCGAACGCATTTGCTATTTCGGCGAACTCATTTGTTATTTTGGCGAACTCATTTGTTATTTTGGCGAACGCATTTGTTATTTTGGCGAACGCATTTGCTATTTTGGCGAACGCATTTGTTGTTTTGGCGTACGCATTTGTTATTTTGGCGAACGCATTTGCTATTTCGGCGGGTCAACTAGCATTGCCGATTGTTAATTGGGCAGTGCCAGGCTTCGGAAAGCCCCGAACTAGCAGAAGTGGTACAGAAATTCGTCCAAGCAAATCGAGGTTGTAGGTTTGATGTGCGGGTGTGAGGTATTATGTACTCACGCCTGTACTGATGTAAATACCGTTGTATTTGCTGATAAACCACCGTCGAAAACACCCCCTGCCCCAGAGTAAACAGATATCCATCCATTAAAAGAAATCAGCCACCCAAGGCGAGGCACCTGCAAAGATTTGCGTAGCTACTGAAATAGCGGTTTCTGTCCCATGCAGTTTTCCGGCTATTTGCAAATGGTAGGGAGCGAACAAACTTGTATATAGTGGTGCTAGTTCTCGGATATCTAACTGCAACTCACCCTTTCCACCTTTTGTAACTTCACCGCGTCCATTGGCAACAGAAAGAATGAATTTACCATTATTTCCAGGTAGCAAATGATCTTGAATATCTAGGTGCAATTCAGTTTCAATTCCCGAAGGATAACCCCGCATCTCCAGCGCTTTGACTACATCTACTACCCGCAACATCCAACGCATCGTATTCTTAAGCTTGGCAGTTTGCTCTGGTAGCAGCAATGTCAAAGAATCAATTGCAGAACTCCTCCATCGCACGTGTTCAATTTGGGAGCGATGACTGGCAAGAAAAGACCAGAATGTTTGTGCAGCCGCAACTGTGAGAATTACCCAATCTTTGATTCGCAAAATTGCGCCATCTTCTTTTGAATGTTGACTGAAGAGGATGTAACCTTCGGGTTTATCTTTGGTACCGATAAAATATGCGTAAAATGTTTCCTTCTCATCTGGTTGAATTAAGCGCTCCCAGATTGCTCGATGTCGGTCTAAATATCCATGCGTTAGTTTCGCCTGCTGCTGATATAGTTGATGAAAGACTTGATGATTGATACTCACTATTGGTTGTAAAGGTAGAGGTTGCTCCCGCAGTTGGATACTTTTAGTTGCAATTTCCCAATTACACCAGCTACCCCCCTGCTCATACCCGACTTTTCGATACAAGCCTTGAACTGCTGGATAAAGAGCAGAGAGCGGTATACCTCTAGCATAAAGTTCCTTGAGCGTCTGCTGCATGAGAGCGATCGCAGCTCCCGAACCGCGATACTCTGGAGCAATACCCACAACGGCAATTCCTGTCATTGGTACGCGCACACCACCCCACCATTGACCCATATCCAGAGTTGCCAATCCACCAACTAATTGCCCAAATCCCCGAATAATACGGAAATTTTCTACGCCAATGAGATTGATATAAGCTTCTTCACCACCAACTCCGCTGATGAAACACTGCTCAAGGATATATATCAGCTGTTGAATATCCTGTGGATCGGCAAGAGTGCTGTATTCAAATTGAGCCGTCATCTCTTGTACCATTAGTAGGACAAAAACACAATCACACTACAGCAGATGTTGCTCGAATGCTTGAGCAATTTCATCGCCATAAAGCCCCGGAATCAGCCTCAATTATACTACTGCACGTTTGGTTTTAAATGTTGGAATACCTATACTGTTTATTTATGAAGCTGCATATATTTATCTCTCGGCTACGCCTTCCCTCCAAAGCATCTTTATCGAGAATTGATATTACACTTGTAAAAATTTTTAATGAGTTCCTTCAGGAGTGTTTATTCTATTTTTAGGGCAGTTGCTCTTAACTAACCACTTCCAAAAAATATGTCAACAAGTTGGATTTACCTTATATTAGCAATCCTCTTTGAGGTTTCAGGCACAACTTGCATGAAATTATCACAGGGATTTACTAAAATAGTTCCTTCAGTATTAATATTTGTCTTCTATGGACTTTGTTTTACTTTTTTGACCTTTGCTCTCAAGAAACTTGAAGTAAGTGTCGCCTATTCTGTCTGGGCTGGATTAGGAACTATTCTAGTAGCTCTTATTGGGATTATTTGGTTTCGGGAATCTGCCACATTCATCAAACTTGTGTCGATCGCCTTAATCATCATCGGGGTAATTGGGATCAACGCAAGTCAATGAAGGAGGCAGGAGGCAGGAGGCAGGAGGCAGGGGGCAGGGGAGCAGGGGAGCAGGGGAGCAAGGGAGAGGGTTTGCAGATTAGACTTCTTGGCATTTGTCTGGAAAAGGGGCGGGGGAAAGGGGGAAAGGTTTGTTATTTTCCTTTTCCCTTTTCCCACAAGAGTGCAAAAAGAACTTTTGCAAGAGACTCTATGAGTGGAACTCACAAGGAACAATAAAAATATCTCTTCCTCAGTCCCCAGTCCCCAGTCCCTATTTTTAAGGCAGGTCTATTTTATACAGCTTAGTATTGGCTGCTTTAGCTAAACATTACTTAGGTAGCGGTGAACGAATTGAATGGCGATCGAACCTTCTCCCACACCGGATGCTACCCGTTTAATTGAGCCATAGCGGACATCTCCGGCTGCGAAGATTCCGGGAATGTTGGTTTCTAATAAGAAAGGAGAGCGTTCTAAAGACCAACCACGAGGAGATTTGCCATTATGCGCTAAGTCCGGCCCTGTGATGATAAACCCCTGAGTATCGCGTTGAATAACGCCATCGAGCCAATCAGTTTTGGGGCTAGCACCGATGAAAATAAACAGCGATCGCGCCGACACGGTTTCGGTTAGTCCAGTGTTAGTATGGGCGATGGTAATTGCTTCTAAATATTCTTCTCCCTTGACTTCCACGACGCTGCAACCCGTGCAAACTTGGATATTTTCAGTTGCAGCAATTTGGTCAATCAAATATTGAGACATACTTGATGCTAGTGACTGACCCCGTACTAACATAATCACTTTGCTGGCATACTTAGAAAAATGCATTGCTGCCTGTCCAGCAGAGTTTGCCCCGCCTACCAAGTAAACCTCTTCGTTGGTGCAGGCGATCGCCTCAGTCATGGCAGCACCGTAATAAATTCCTGCTCCTGTAAGCTTCTCGGCTCCTGGAACATTGAGCCAACGGTAGGAAACACCGGTTGCAACTAAAAGTGCATGGCAACTAATCTCGCTACCATCTGCTAATTGCAGAACCCGATAAGGATCTTCCAATCGAACCCCAGTTACTACTTGAGGAGTGAGAATTTCTACTCCAAATCGCCGCGCTTGTGTGACTCCCCGCCTTGCCAAATCGTTGCCACTCAAGCCAATCGGAAACCCCAAATAGTTCTCAATCCGCGAACTCGTACCTGCTTGTCCTCCTGGCGCTTCCCGCTCAATTAAGACAGTACTCAATCCCTCAGAAGCGCCATAAACGGCGGCTGCTAATCCGGCAGGGCCAGCACCGACGATCGCTAAGTCATAAAAGGGACGCTCTGCCTGAGTTTGCAGCCCAATTTTGGCGGCAATTTCTAAATTAGATGGTTGAATTAATCGGGAACCATCGGGAAATAGCACTAAGGGTAATTGTTGTCTACAATCAGCTTGGGCGAATTCCACTAATTTTTCTGCATCCGGCTCCAGTTCAACATCTAACCACTTAAATGGAATCTGGTTACGTGCTAGGAAGTCTTTCACCTGATGTGAAAAAGGCGACCAGCGATTACCAATGACTCGAATGCCTTCAAAGGGTGGGCGAAATCCTGCTAGCCAGTCATCTAGCAAATCATCTAAAACCGGATATAATCTCTCTTCTGGTGGATTCCAAGGCTTGAGTAAGTAATAATCAAGTTTGGCACTATTAATCGATTTAATCGCAGCATCCGTATCTGCATAAGCCGTCAACAAGGCACGTTTCGCATCGGGAAAAATACTTTTTGCTCGTTCTAAGAACTCCACGCCTCCCATTTGGGGCATACGTTGATCCACTAGAAATAGAGCAACTGGGTCATTCCGCAATTTTAGTTGCTGCACCACATCCAGAGCCGCGATCCCGGAATCTGCCCGAACAATGCGGAAGCGATCGCCATACTGATGACGCAAGTCTCGTGACACCGCTTGCAATACTTCTGGATCGTCATCGACGGTTAAAATTGCTGGTTTCGCCATAACTACTGTTACTTAACAATTGCAGTGTCTAGCCGTTGTCTTCAAATATTCGTCGTCAAAATATCTACTGTTTAACCAGTTGCTTTAAACGGAAGTATGCCTCTTCTGGTGTCAGCGGTTCCGATTGAGTTTCATTGGGTATATAAAATACCCAAGTATCAGGAAAGTAATGCACTACAAAGCTGGGAATCAAACCCAAGCTTACTGCTTGCTTGCCGAGTTTTTCAGCTTGTTCCTCTAAACTCAGTTGGTCATGAAATGGGTGTTCAACCATACTTTTGCATCTCCCTGTACTTTATTTGACCCTGGAAGAAGGTTCAAAACCAGTATTGCACGAATCACTTAAAGGTGATTTATCATGTTCCAGAATCAGCTTGAGAATATTTTGGTGGTAGACCTAAAATAATTTCAAATATACTTTCGTAGAGAATCATAAAACTATTTGGGTCATTCAGGGTAACTAAAATTGGATTGAATCAGGCAACAGGGCATTCCTTACGAATTATAAGTAAGTATGCGATCGCTCCAGCTTATGCTTATATGGGTATAGTGGCGGACAGAGTACAAGAGAGCCATAAAGAAATGATGATTGCGTCACCGATGACTCGCTAACGCTTCTCTACAAGACGCACTCGCGTTCGCTATCGGTGACGCTAGCTCCCAAAGGAGTTAAAAGGACGGATGATTTATGTTGTCTCTCTGATTTGCCTCTAACTGTTACCTTTTGGCACAAGTAACAGTAATGCAAGTCTCGCATCGCACCAACTTTAGAAAGAAAAGCTCAATTTCCACAAAATCGCAATGCTTATTTAAACCCCAATAGGAACAAATCTCTCTAACAGGCTAATTGTTGGCTGTAATAACTGGGCTTCAACAAATAGCGCAGTTTGCTCCCCAAAAGCAGTCCAATTTTGGTGATTGGATAAAGGCTCAGAAGCAACAATAACTTGGTTTGGCTGCTTGAGTTGATCGCAAGACCAATAAAGAGTAGGGGCTTGTGTGCGATAAGCATAGCGAATTGCTGCAACTGCTTGACCATCACTGACAATTACATTGGCACTAAAGCTGGTGTCGTGTTCTGATGCCAACTTAGTCAATTTTTGAACTGTTTTACTTAATGCTGACAACAGAGTGCTGTCTGGAGACGACTGCCATATTTCCATTAGTAGGGCGAAAATGTGTTCAGAGTCAGTCGTGCCCTTAATCAGGCGGTATGTGGAATCAGAAAGGCTCTCACGTATTGGTCTACAAAGAGTTTGTTGAAAGTTTGATATCTCGCCATTATGCACAAACAAAAGTTTCCCACTACGAAATGGCTGACAATTGCTAATGTCGAGCGATTCACCTGTCCCAGCTAATCGGACATAGCCTACAGTACAACTGGATTGTACATAGTTGCTCAACTCTTCCAGATTCGGTTCATTCCACAACGGGATAGTATTTCGGTAAATAAAAGGTTTACCCACTTCGTCGTACCAGCCTACACCTACTCCGTCTCCACAAACTACTCCTGATTTTAATTCCAAAGGACTGTAACTTTGTTTGTAGAGCGAATGCTCTTGTTTATACAGCAACTCATCTAAGAGGATGGCGTTACCAAGATAGCCAATTAATCTACACATAAAAAAACGATGTTGCTGAAAGAGTAAGAAAAATCAGTCACAAGTCCCGATAGAAATCGAACCTTTTAACTGGACAATTATTGCAAATCATTACTAATTTAACAATTATTGTTTATCTTGTGTATGTTTGATCTGTGACTTTAGTCATGGTTTTGTTGTCTTGCTAAAGATATAGAACAGAAGCTAAAGTAATATTTATTCCTTACCTTTGTTTGAGCTTGATTTGTGAATTATCCGTTCGCATTCAAAGGATTTTAGAGAACTATGTCAATTAAAAAACACATTAATCTTAATCAAGGATGTTTCCTTAATCCTGCAAATAAACAGATAGTTGTTAATTTAGCTAGTAAAGATATTTTAAATTTGATCGCGCAAGAACTAAAAACTCGTTACTCTCCAGAAACTCAAAAAAACTTACTTGAGGAGAGTTCAAAGTTGTTACCTAGTTTTGTATTTCAAGAATTATTACAACGCCAACAGCAAGTAGTAGATATTAACCCAGATAGTTTAATTGTCGTTAGCTGTCAAATAGCAGAGGCAGAAGTCGATGATTTGGGATTTAATTTAAATGTCGAAGTATATTTTGTAGTTGGAGATACAAAAGGTCAAAACCATTTTCGGGCTAATCAAATAGTCCTTTGGTCGAATATATGGGGTGATGAAGAACAGCCTTTTGATTTAGAAGATGAACTAGGCGAACAATTCTGGACAAGTTATCAAATTCAGTTGCTTTTTGATGAAAAAGACCAAGAAACAATTGAACTGGAACTATCACAAACAGATGATTATGCCGCGAGGTTAGAATTTTCCCCATCAATAAAAATATTTTCACCATCGATAGTTACCTTTACAGATAATGATTTATAAAAATTACTATCCGCATATACAATGAATGTAAATTAATCATTTATATTCCACTGAAAATTTTATTTGTTGGAAGTTTTTTTTTAAAGATGAAGTCTTCAATCCCTTCTACATCCTCATTGTGGTTCGATAATTGAACCCATAAACAAAATATTTCCCGTCTGATTATCCCTGATGGCGCAGAAGAAGGGACGATCGACAATCATTCGGAATGGTTCTGGTTCTTGTCTTGCAGATGTTGCTACTATTCCCACTGAAGTAGCCGCGGCCGCTTCAGTGCCTTCTTCGTTTACTTCGACAAAAGTTTTATGCTTAACTTGGCTAATGGCAAAATTTTTACCCATGCCAGAAAAATTGGCCTTGTTGCTGAAAGCCTCCCCCATACCTAAAGTTTTTAAAGCATCATTGAGTGTAATCTCGTAATCTGTTTTGAAGCGGGGTAGGCGAATAAACCCTTTTTGATTGTTGAACTGAGTCATCCATTTTTCCCAGTTCTCAACATTCAAGTTTTGATAAAATGTTTTGAGGTTAGAATTCTTTTTGGGTAAGAATATATAAAAACTTATCTTACCATCTTTACCATAAGGTAAACTAACTGCCTGAAATTTTTCGCTTTCATAGTATTTATAATCACCCTCTTGTGACATCATTGGGTGTTGTTTTGGCCTGTTAGATGTGATGTAAAAAGGATATGGAGCAGTTTCTTTCTTGTCAAACTCGTTACTCCAATTACCTTTAAAATATATGGCATTAATCAGAAATAATACCTGATTTGGTTCAATTTTTTCAACTATTTTAGTGATTTTACCGTTAGTATTTTCTTTGACCCAATTATTGATAATGCTAGATGCGGCGGCATCTTGAAAGTTTAAATTGCTGACTTTGGCTTGATAGAAGTCCTGGGTTCTTTTGAGAAAGCCTGGTGCAAAGCTAACTTTTTGATTTGCCCAAAGTGAGTTAGCAATTTTCAATTGCACTTTCGTATCCGAATTGTCTAAAAGCTGTTTTAATACCGCCGCATAAGAAGAGTTGATTTCTGGTAGAGTCATCCCCTGTAATTCCAGGGTTTTTGCCATTGCTTGTTGAGTCGAGCCGCTAGCGCCGTTATAAGTCATAGCAAGAGCGATCGCAACACTCGAAGGTGAGATAAAAATATTTTTATCACCCCGATCGTTTTTCAGAACTTCTGAAAATAGTTTGAAGCCAAACTTGTTGCTAGACTCAACAATTTTTGTATCAGTGTTGGCTGTTTTTTTTTGCAATGGAGTTTCTGGCTGAGGTAAACTAGATTGGGCAAGGGCACTTTTATTACTATCGACTTGAGAACACCCTAATACACTGAATAGAACAACGCTTGCAGCTGCCAAAGCATAACGTCTGCCTAGACTAACACCGTAACGTCTTTGCAGGAAATTTTCTTTCGCATCACTCAATTTATGGCGATTCATTTTGCTACCTCACTTGCCAAAGATTCCCGATTTGTGCTCAGAGTTGACGCAGATACTGTGTCAATGATTAACTATTGCATTTACTCCAATAGAAAAATGGGACTGTTACAGTTTTCGTAACAGCAAATTAGTAGCTTAGAGTAATTAAACACAACTTGTGGAGTTGCTAATTCTTGATTGAGACGGCTATACAGACGACTTATAAAAAATTTTTTTCTTAAAGAATTTTTATCTTTACGTATAAACGTATTGTAAGCTACGCGATCAAAAATAACCACTTCTGTGAGGTTTTTATAGATCGAATAACATTTCTCAGAGGCACGAAATCTCGTTCCCATGCTCTGTATAGGAACGAGAAAAACGCTGTAATTTTACACAGATATTTGTGCTAACTTATTTCAATTAATAGGTACACTCCACCAAGCTAAACTGTAGGGTTGAGTCGCTTCATTGAGCTTTTGACGAAATTGGACGCGGATTTTGTAATTGCCAGTAGCAGTAACGGGGCAGAAAATATGTTCTACACTATCAATTTGGCTGATTGAGGAGCAAACAGCACCAGCTTCCGAATTTTGAGCATCAGCTTTTACTAAGTATAGGTCGAGATTATTTAAGCCGCGATCGCGAAAATTTTCGCCTACATCATATTGCTGGTTTTTATTTTTATCGTTGAGTTCTACCAATCGATCCCAACTCAGGGTGACAGCAACAAAACTTCCCTGCTTTAACGGTTTTGCTAATATATAGTCAACAGATGCTCCAACATCAACTGTGCGATAATCCCAACCAATAGCCGGTACCGCAGCTGATGCTTGCCATTGACCAGCATTAAATTGCTGATAAGCGCGAAATACATTCAAATGACCCGCTCCCATTTGGGCATCTAAGGGAATCTTTGGATCTTTATAAGCATCAGAATCTAGCCAGTTTTGATTTTGCTTATCAATTAGCGTCCGAGTCATTCCCAACCTTAAGCCATCGCCGCTATCTAGAAGTTTGTCTGCTGAATTCAGCAATACAGCTTTCATCACTTGATGACGCCGAGAATCAATGCTCCAGTGGGGTTGTTTTGTCCGCATCTGTCGGTCTGCAAGTTCCTGCAACAGAGCAACGGTAGCTGTAACTTGAGGCGCGGCAAAACTAGTACCTGTAACCTTGTTCAATTTGCCATCTGGATTGAGCAAAGGAATATTATTACCAGGAGCAACTAAACTGATAGCGCGACGCCCATCAAGGTCAAATTCCTTTCCAGCTAGTCTTTGATTCACCCCTTGGTTAACACCCGCCAGATTAGCCACGTCTACTTTGTTAAAAACTCCCCCTCGGCGGGATGAAAAAGCCACGTTGATTGCATTAAAATTATCTGTAGGAATAGGAATGCCGCCTTTGCCCTGGTTGCCTGCGATCGCATACAAAACATCATGAGCGCGACTAGACCAGTCAACACATAAAGTTAATAAAGCATTGCCGTCTAAAGTAGCTTCCGGTCGAGGATCGCGGCTCAGAGGTTCCCCAAAGCTAAAGTTAATCGCACGGACATCACCACCATTTTGGAGCGCTATGTGCTGTGCCGATAAGCACTCTTCTGGCTGACCCATGTTTTTAGTGGAACCCACTGCTGATGAATACAATCGCGCTCCCGGCGCAACTCCTGGCAAAGCTTTGTCTTGACTCACCATCACACCAGCGACATTGTAGGCGTGGGGGTCAACACCAGTATTAGACTTAGCTGGGCCATTGCGTAAGAAAACCGCTGCTAAAGATATGGCACGATTTTTAGACACCGCCTTATCCCACCCAAACATTCCCGGTCGACCAATTTCCACTTGACCAATAGCAATCTTGCGACCGATTAAATTATAAGGAGCTTGGTGTAGCTTCAAAGCATCAATACCGTTAGTTCCCAAAGCAGACTCTAAAGCCGAAGCAATTACCGGCGCACTCAGACAAGAAGCAGTTAATCCCCAAATTATCCAGGTTAGTTTTTTAGTCATTTGTTATTTGTCATTAGTCATTGGTCAAGAGTTAGGAGTTAGGAGTTAGGAGTTAGGAGCTAGGAATTCGGAGTTATTATTTTCCCTCTGCTTTCTACTCCTGCAAAAAGACCGGGATCAAACTTATGAGTCTTGCTCAATGCTTTGTTACAATGCTTACAGACGAGGACGCTTAAAAACCCACTAGCCATGACCCAAAACCTATCTCAAAAGCCCATTGTAATTTCTCCATCTATCCTATCAGCCGATTTTAGCCGTCTGGGTGACGAAATTCGCGCCGTAGACGCAGCCGGAGCAGATTGGATTCATGTTGATGTAATGGACGGTCGTTTTGTACCTAATATTACGATAGGCCCTCTGATTGTGGAGGCGATTCGTCCGGTTACAACTAAGCCTCTGGATGTCCATTTGATGATTGTGGAGCCAGAAAAGTATGTAGAAGGATTTGCTAAAGCGGGTGCCGATATTATCTCCGTACACTGCGAGCATAATGCCTCTCCACACCTACACCGCACCTTGGGGCAAATAAAAGAGCTTGGTAAGAAAGCTGGAGTTGTACTTAATCCTGGTAGCCCTCTAGAGCTAATTGAATATGTTCTAGATTTGTGTGATTTAGTACTAATTATGAGCGTCAACCCTGGTTTTGGTGGTCAAAGCTTTATCCCTGGTGTGTTACCCAAAATCCGCAAGCTACGCCAAATGTGTGATGAACGCGGTCTTGACCCCTGGATTGAAGTGGATGGGGGGCTGAAGGCAAATAATACCTGGCAAGTTTTGGAAGCGGGAGCCAATGCGATCGTCGCTGGTTCAGCTGTGTTTAATGCTAAAGATTATGCTGAGGCTATTACAGCAATTCGCAACAGCAAGAGTCCTACTCCAGAATTAGCTAAGGTTTAATTCCTTTTTGAATTAACCAATTATTAAATATGGAAGTCAAAAAGAATGTAGAGACGTAGCTGTGCTAGGTCTCTACAAGGATTCTAGATAAATTTCACCAAATGTCTAGTTTTCACAAAAAATAAGGTGGGCAATTTGCCTAGCTTATTTTTTTTATATACAGATAAAAAACTGGAAGCTATTCAAGTTTTGAACTTCCAGTAGTGTTATATAAATTGAAAGTTTAGAAACTAAAGATAATCCCGGTTGGGAGGACTAGGATTACAATAGCCGAAAGAGAAGCGTATAAGCTACTAGTTCTATCAGCCAAGGACAACAATTTCACCGCAACTTTTCTATTTCCGTTCCTGGAATTGATGTTAAGCGTTTGCTTTATTAACTAAAGCAACACCAATCACAGGATAGAAAGTTTTATGAGCATTACTCGCACCGTCTGCAGTCAGTGAAAGCTGTGTAAAATTTGGCTTGGGGGAATCCACCTCCCCAAATTCTCTTTGCTCAGACTTCCTCAGAAAAAGAACCACCAGTAGTAACAGTTGAATTATTGGTCTTGGTCTAGGAGTTATTTACTCCATGAAATGCTGACTACTTTTGTAATCAGTTTGATTTATTTCATAGTTAGAACTAATCGTTGATTTTATTTTTTAAATTAACTTGCTTGCCAAATCACCTCTATTTTGGTTGAAGTTGTGGTTGTTATTAGTTTACCAATATCATTAGTATATATTTGCCATTTTGGCAGATTTTTGCCAAATCTATAAAATTAATGACTGCGATAGAAAACCTGCCATGCTATAAATTTTAAATTAGCATCGCAGGCTTTCAGATAATCAATCAGCTTTAGAGCAGAATCTATTGATTCCAAATACTTTTTAATTGAATCCACAGGATTTCAAGGAAACGTCTTGAACATTTTCTGGTTTTAATGGCGATGTGCTTGATTGATGTTCGTTAATTTGCTATGTCAATCTCTGGTCTAAACTCCCACCAAGGATTTATGCTTTTTGCTTTCTAGCTACTTCTAGATAAGCTAGGTCTTTAATTTTGCTTAAGCAGCTTGATGACACATTATTCTCAGACCGAGAATCATGAGCGTGTTTCAGCATTTTTAGATTTTCAGTTTGCTGTTGTTTTGTTCTATCGGCTTGAGAATTTTCTTTGAGCAATCGATTATAGGTGCGATATGGAATGTAATGGAGAGGATTATAACCACCAAATCGCAGCATTAAAACACATGCCCAGGAATACTTCCCGGCAAGAATTGCCTCAACTACTTTGTCAAATTGTTGAGCTTTTACTGTCTTATCTAAGTTACTACTAATACCAGCAATGTCATGATTCATCATAGTTTTAGTTATCCTGGATGAAGTAAACTATTTTCTTTTTTTGCGATTGTTGGTGTTTCAATTGAGGCGTACAGACTGCACTAGCCTTTTTGAAAAGGTTGAATTGCTTGTGGCCAATTATTAGCAATAGAGCGGTGTGAGATGTTTACAAAAGATAAAAATCCATAAGTAAATGAATTTTCTTGGTTCACACGCTTATATTTCTTACTACTGTTGAATTAGGCAATTTCCGGGAAGTTTGCATATTTTTTTAGACTAACAGAAAAAATATATTTATCTTTGAGCGGTACTAGCACCATTCGTATTTATACTATTTTTTGTCGTTCGTGTCATCTGCTAATTTAGTCTATTTATAGGTTAAATTTACTGAATGTATTCAGATACTTACTTGTGGATTGTGCAGCTTTTAGTTTTGTCCCCTTTGGTTAATTTTTGAGGGGTGTTACCCCTCACCCGATATTATTTTAAAACCTTTATTATTATCGAGTCACTAGAAAATAGTACCATTAACTAGAATGTAAAACAACTCGATAAAAATATTAGTAAATCGGTTATAAAACCATTGCCAGCCATAGGATTGAACCTATTATTTAAATAAGTTCAATTGGATAATAATACTTATTAACCTGGTCTTGATTGGTTTGCAAAAACTACAGCTTTAGCGGATCTCAAGAAAATTGCTGTAAACCGAGCGTGAATATTTCATCATGCTTGGATAGTCATCTTAAAATAGCCCAGACTTCAAATACAAGTTTTGGCTAATAATATATATAGATAATTCTAAAGTTCGTTAGCGGAGTTAATAAAAATATCCGCAAATGGATACTTTTATTAAAAAATTAGTAGTCTAATTTTGTACAATATTAGAAAATTGGAGAATAGAGATAAAGCTAATTAACAAAGAATATTATGAAGTTGATTTAGCAGTGATTTCTCTAATGTCTGAATATTTATAGAAATCCGTTTTGATTCCGAGAAATTATTTGCGTAGGCAGAGAACAAGGAACAGGGAAGTTTTTGCAAAAATTAAATGCGAGTCCTATAGCAGATTTAAAAAATTGAGATTACAAATGTAGTAACAATTGGGCTAAATGGCGTACAAGATCAAAAATCAATATGCGATCGCCTTTATCTCTCCAGACAACTACACAATGAATTACTTGACAACGAGCTATCTAGGGGTTATAGTATGAGTCCAGCTTACTTAAAACTAGTCCTCACTGATAACGCTTCACATCCTGCAAGTTTGGGCTGCTTCTACTAAAGGCTGGTGAAATGCACCTGTGAAATTTACTGGCGTTAAGTTACGCAAGCTGTAGGGGTTTAAGCGTATGCACCAGTGTTGGCTAATCATTGCCAAACACAGAACGCCACAATCTGATGAACTTTGCTGTTGAGTAAAGTAATAGGCACGTCATAATCTAGCTTTTGATTGTGAACGTAGTCTAGGAACTATCAGCAATATTTATAGCTAAAGCTAGTAATATTTGCATTTTTTGAAACAGTAGTCTTAAATTCTCAATGCTTCAACTCTTACCATTACTGAAATTTTCCTTCGCTTCCGGAAACACTCGGAAAATAAAATCGCAAATCTAAATTTTGCTTTTCCAGATGAAGGCAGGTTAAATTTGGTAGGGACGCACATCTGTCATAGGTGTCAACTTAAGGTAGAAGTTATTTAAGAGTAAGGGTTCTATGCCCTCATCCCCTAACCCCTTCTCCCATATTGGGAGAAGGGGAACTAGAGAATTCGCTCCTCTCTTTCCCAATATGAGCGAGGGGCTGAGGGTTAGGACAAAACTTATACAGTCAGAAGATTTCAGCTTAAGTTGACGTGAGTTCGACAAGCCCTTTTTTGACCTCTCCCCCAACCCCTCTCCGATGCGGAGAGGGGAGCCAAAACCCTAATTTCTCGTTGCTTCTCCCTTTCCCACGGGGAAAAGGAGGTTGGGAGGGAGAGGTTCATCGAACTCACGTTAAGTTGACACCCATGACATCTACGTGTGTTGGATCAAAACGAGAATCGCTTTAATACTCAATCAATTAATAACTAAGTAAATTCCCCAAATCGCCATTGGCCGCAGGTAAGTGCTAGCGCGAAAAGTACCAGTTGCGGTGATAGCTTCTGGCGTGCGAAATTGCAGACCATTTTCATAAATTTGCTGCACCACAGCTTGCGTCAACCTCAACGCTTCATCTTTCATTCCCATCTGCACGAGAAAAGCCGCCAGTCCAAAGTTTATCCCCGTCCAAACTTCTAAGGGATGAGTAGCTTGGGGATTTTCTGGTGAACCATCACGACGAACACCATTAGCAGCACCAAACTCACCATTACAGAATTTCAAAAAGCAAGCGTCATAAACTGTTTTCAGGGCAGAGAGGGCGCGATCGCTTGGTACAATATCAGGTAAATCCAGCAGACGGGCGTAGAATTGTCCGCACAATTGATCTGCCATTACCACATCGGAACCACTTTTACTATCAAGTCGGTAATATTCCCCATTCCAGAGTTTTTCTTGGTAAATAGGAAGAGATTGTTGTAACCAAATTTCATAAGTGGATTTTTGCGCCGCCAACTCTGTTGTGTTACCTGTCTGGTAAGTTAATAAAATATCGCTGATTGCGATCGCAGCTTCTAGTGCCGCCAACCACAACCCACCACAATAGGCGCTAACACCTTGTAATCGCCAATCATCAAAAGTTTGGTCGGGTGCGCCAGAATTTTCAGGAATCCCATCGCCGTCGAGGTCAAAAGTTTTCAGGTAGTCGAGGGTTTGAACGATCGCATTCCAGCAATCTGCAAGGAATTCCACATCGTCAGCACCCGTGAGCAAAAAATCACGGTATACTTGCAAGACAAAATCACTACCTAAATCTTTCCATAAATTACAATCTTGATAGCTGGTGTAGTTGGTTTTCTCCCAAACGTGTTCGTTCGGTGCGCCTAAATCGTGGGGTGTTGCACCTGCAACTTTGCGAACTGCAATCGGGCTTTCAGCCTTAATTGTCATATAATAGCCAATGATTCGGGGAGTATCATCACCTTGAGGAATCGCCCGTGCAAATGCCCGAATCACCGACTTTTCTAATTCTGGAAACAGCATCAGCAGGGCAAAAGAGCCATACAATCGCACATCTAGACTTTCATACCAACGGTAATCTAGGCACTCCAGCACTGCAAACTGACCGATGGGGTTAAGTTCTGATGCCGCACTCCAGAGAGTACCGCCGCTGGTGAGATCGTAAAGCTCATTAAATAGAGCCATTTTAAACCAGTTGGGTAAATCTTCCCGGTCGAGAATCGGTTTTTGCCAACTTTGAATTTGCGATCGCCAGGTTTGGTATTCTTGTAACGCAGTCGATGCGATCGCCCAGGCGTTGTTGCCATTTTTACCAAAAAAATCTGTATATCTGCGGTAATAGTTGACTCCAGCCGCAAATTCTACGATTGGCAAATCCCAAGCGACGACAAAGGGAATTTCCAGAGTTTCGCCTGGTTGGAGAGTGAAACGGATTGCGATCGCAGCCCCGATTTGTGTATTCTCTGTTGCTGGAGTCGTATCAACATAATTGGGCAAAGAGCCATCTTGGGCGAAGCTTTGCCATATCTCATCACCCGTACCTTCAGGATTCCAGCGGTTATGATGAAATACTTCCACTTGGGGATGTTTCAGCGTCGCAATACACCAAGTTCCGTCACCTTCTTGCAAAGGTTCATTATTACCAACCCGACCTAAAACACAGCCAAATTGTTGTGTATTTTCAACTATTTGGTTGTAGTTTCCTTGACTTTCGCCCCAGCGCGGTTGGTATTCGTAAACTGGACTACCATCATCGCGTACCCGCACTTCGGGAGATTTTAGAGCATTTGTAAACCAGCCGACCACATTTTGCCAAGTGAGCATAATGCCCAGAGTAATCGGTGTATCTGTCGGGTTGTGGGCATTCCAGAGGAATATTGCCACAGGGTAGCTAGTTTCTTGGTAATTACCTGCCCAGACTGGGGAAAATTGTTCGCAAGTCAACTGTGCTTGAAATATATTTTCATATACAAACCAGCTACGTGGATATAGCGCGTGATAATCGCCCGTTCCCTCTGTGTTGGGAGGTGTCGGATACCATTGCCACGCTTTGAGAGTGTCATCATCGGGCGCTTGCGTAGATAAAGCGTAGGTTTGGGAAGATGTGCTATTGGATTCAAACACACTGAACTGACAAGCGGGAACGTTTTTGAAGGTATGCTCACCGCCATCGATGTGCCACAAGTTAAAATCTCCCCGTGAAGAACGACCGATGCAACCTGCACCAAAGCCGCCTAAAGGCATACCATGCCAAGGGCCATCATCAATATTACTTGCATAGCGGACGGTATAAGGTTTATCCCAGCCTAAGCCGATGGGACGGCTCCAAGTGCAAGAGGGAATTTTTAGAGAGAGTTGATTTGTCATCGCCTAATGTTACAGCGTGCAGTTACGTCAATGAAGACTAGCGCGATGTGAGATTTTTCTCAAGGTAGTAGCACGGTATGCCCATTGGTGTCTACTTAAGCTGAAATTTTCTAACTGGTCGTAGCCCGCCCTTAGACATTGCTGCCGTAATTACTACTGAACTACAAGGTATAGAGCTTATCCCAGTCACTAAGACTTTAATATTGTGCTTTTACTGCGTGTTACTCAACTGCTACTTGAACTTTAAATCTAGAGTTTTTAACTCTAATGGGTAAATAACTCATTAATTTGGGTATTTTAAAGCACAGAGGTAATTTTCTCAATAGTTTTAATAAAACAAGATGACACAATACGCCCTTGTGGTTGAAATTGCTCAGAATGACAACAGTTTCGGCAGCCTGACTAAACCTATTGATGATGCAGAGGCTGTGGTTAACACAGAAAAATTTTTGCTGGTGGTAGATGAGTTTGAGAAAGTATTTACAGTTTGTATAGATAAGGAAGAACGGCAGAGATTTATTGAACTACTGACTGGGGTAGTAGAAATTCATGATTCGCGGTTAGCTGTTGTAATTACTATGCGAGGTGATTTTCTTCAATCCTGTTTAGATAATCCTTCTCTGACTCACCTGATTCAAACCCCAGTAGTTGTTATACCGCCTTTAACTGGAGTTGATTTCAAGGAGACAATCGCCAAACCTGCCCAGCTTCAGGTTCATAGTGTTGAAGAAGCAGGAGCATTAAAAATTCTCCAAAATCTTCAACAAGACCCAGGGAATTTGCCATTGTTAGAGTTTGCCTTAACTAAACTCTGGGAGAAACGCGAGCAAAAGAAATATCAACTTACCCAAGAAGAGTATGAAAATTTGGGAGGATTAACTGCGGTGTTAAATCTCCATGCAGAAAATGTTTATCACTACCAAGATTATGAGAAAGAATATCCAACTCAAGAACGCACTCAGCAAGAAAAGGAATGGATGAAGCAGATTTTTCTGCGGTTAGTGGGAACGGGAGAGGGAGAAAAGGATACCCGACAGCGCCAACCCAAAGCCACATTATTAAATATTGCAGGTAATGATGCCAATCAACGGCAACAACTTAGTGAGTTGCTAGATGGTGAAACAGGATTGGTTAAGGGACGCTTATTAGTTTCTGAGAAAGATGAAAAAGGAGAAGTCTGGATTAATTTAGCCCATGAAGCTTTAATTGAAAGTTGGCAGCAGTTTGCCCAGTGGCGACAACAAGACCGAGACTTGCGACCGTTGAGCGAGTCATTAGAAAATACCCGACGGGAATGGTTGAACGAAAGGCCGGATGACAAATATTTAATCCAAAAGCGATTGCTGGCCCAAGTGAAGGATAGCTGGCAACAGTTGCAGCCCGATTTGCAATCACTCCAACAAGATGAGGATTTTTACCAGCGCAGCGATGCCGACGACAAAGACCGGATTGCGGAGATGGAAAGAGCGCTTACTGAATCCCAGTTGCGAGAAAAAGCGGCTAGAGTAGACGATTTATTGCCCTTACAACCCCTAGATAGTCTAGTTTTGGCAATTCAAGCTATGGGGGAAAATCAAGAGAAACTACCCCAGCAGATTCTTGCATCAGTTCAGAACAGTTTGAATCGGGTAGTGAATAAAGCAAGAGTCTCGATCCCCTTTTGTGGTCATGAAGGTAATGTCTCTTCTGTGGCTATTAGCGCCGATGGGCAGACGATTGTCAGTGGCGGTACTGACGGCACTGTGCGGTTGTGGAATTACCAAGGTCTTCCTTTAGCTGAACCTTTGCGCGGTCATCAGGGTAATGTCTCTTCTGTCGCCATTAGCGCCGATGGGCAGACGATTGTTAGTAGTGGTACTGACGGCACTGTACGGTTGTGGAATTACCAAGGTCTTCCCTTAGCTGAACCTTTGCGCGGTCATCAGGGTAATGTCTCTTCTGTCGCTATCAGCGCCGATGGGCAGACGATTGTTAGTGGCGGTGCTGACGGCACTGTACAGTTGTGGAACCGCCAAGGTCTTCCCATAGCTAAACCATTGCGTGAACATAAAAATGATGTCTTTTCTGTCGCCATCAGTGCCGATGGGCAGACGATTGTCAGTGGCGGTGCTGACGGTATGGTGCGGTTGTGTAACCGCCAAGGTCTTCCCTTAGCTAAACCATTGCGTGGGGATAAAAATGATGTCTTTTCTGTGGCTATTAGTGCCGATGGGCAGACGATTGCCAGTGGTGGTGCCGACGGTATGGTGCGGTTGTGGAATTCCCTAGGTCTTCTCTTGGCTGAACCTTTGTATGGTCATGAGGGTAATCTGAGGTCTGTAACCATCAGCACCGATGGACAGACGATTGTCAGTGGCGGTGCTGATGGTACGGTGCGGTTGTGGAATCGCCAAGGTCTTTCCTTAGCTGAACCTTTGCGCGGTCATGAGGGTAATCTGAGGTCTGTAACCATCAGCACCGATGGGCAGACGATTGTCAGTGGCGGTGCTGATGGTACGGTGCGGTTGTGGAATCGCCAAGGTCTTTCCTTAGCTGAACCTTTGCGTGGTCATGAAGGCAATGTTAGGTCTGTTGCTATCAGCACTAATGGTCAGACAATTGTTAGTGGTAGTACTGACGGCACCGTGCGGTTTTGGAACCACCAAGGTCTTCCCTCAGCGAAACCTTTGCGCGGTCATAAGGGTTGGGTTTATTCTATCGCTATCAGCACTAATGGTCAGACGATTATCAGTGGCGGTACTGACGGCATGGTGCGGTTGTGGAACCTGCAAGGTCTTGCCTTAGCTGAACCTTTGCGCGGTCATCAGGGTTGGGTCTATTCTGTCGCTATCAGTACCGATGGTCAGACGATTGTCAGTGGTGGTAGTGACGGTACGGTGCGTTTGTGGAACCTGCAAGGTCTTGCCTTAGCTGAACCTTTGCACGGCCATCAGGGTTACGTTAATTCTGTCGCCATCAGTGCCGATGGGCAGACGATTGTTAGTGGCGGTGATGACGGCACTGTGCGGTTGTGGAATCGTCAAGGTCTTGCCTTAGCTGAACCTTTACGTGGTCATGAGGGTTTTGTCAATTCTGTGGCCATTAGCGCTGATGGGCAAACGATTGTTAGTGGCGGTACTGATGGCACTGTGCGGTTGTGGAATCTGCAAGGTCTGCCCTTGGCTGAACCTTTGCGCGGTCATAAAGGTTGGGTTTATTCTGTCGCCATTAGCGCCGATGGGCAAACGATTGTTAGTGGCGGTGATGACGGCACTGTGCGGTTGTGGAACCTGCAAGGTTTTCCCTTGGCTGAACCTTTACGTGGTCATGAGGGTTGGGTTTATTCTGTTGCCATTAGCGCCGATGGGCAGACGATTGTTAGCGGTGGTGAAGATGGCACTGTACGGTTGTGGCGCGGTGACTGGCGTGCATGGTTGCAAGTTTGTTGTGACAGGTTACGTTACCATCCCGTCTTCACCAATCCGCAAACAGAGGAAGCAAAAGCCGCCTGCGAAACCTGCCAAAAATATGTTTGGAGTAAAGTCAGCGGGTAAAAACACGGCATTGCTGTGCCTCTAAGAAGGTCTGCACTCGACTCAATTGCAAACGGCTATCAAAGCAGTAACTAAAGAAAGGAGAATACGAAAAAGAGACTTATTATCTTCTCCATTTAGGCTCATAACTCCAGTTTTCACCTTCAAAACTTGGAAGTTCATGCTCAAAACTCGGAATTTTATGTTCACAACTGCAACAGCCGAGATCCAAGGGTAAATTATGGTGAGTGAAAAGCTTAGGCGTAACCCGCACTTTGACAAAGCTCACCCTTTGTCCTTGGAATTTTTATTAGTGTTATTTAAATTTAACTGGTATATGTGGGCACTCTAAACTTAAGCAACATACTGGAGACTAATTTCTATGTCCACAGCCCCAATTAGTGCAACACTAGCGCAATCAGATAGAGATGCTGTGTTGCAAGCGATCGCCACCATTAAAGACAAATTACCATTTTTGATTGATTTAAGTAACGAGGAACGAAAAGCTTTACCCAAAATGGGAGATAAAAGCCGCGCCTTTGTCAGTAAAGCATTGGAGGTGGCGACACAGAACCCAGAGTTTTTACCGCGATCGTTTGACCTTAATGAGATGCGGAAAGACGTACAATTATTTGAAGCTTTGTATCCAGTACTGCTGTCTTTGTCGCAATTACAAGAGTTGCTAGATGATACATCTATAGCAGTGGGTAGTGAAGCTTATGCAGCCGCGTTGCAAGTGTATAACTATGCCAAAGCTAGTGGACAAGGCGCTGGTTTAGATGGAGTAGTTGAGGAAATGGGGCAAAGGTTCGCCCGTAAATCTCGGAAATCCAAGCCTCAAGCAGCAGCGTTGTAGAAAATAGCTCGGCGATGTCTACGACGGGCTACGCCTACGCACTTCTAAGGTGCAATGTTGAGGCTAAGAACTCGGATGTTGGAGTAAATTGCTCGGCTTTCCGAGTTCTGAACTCGAAGTTTCAACCTCAGAACTCGGAGTTTCATGCTTACAACAGCAACATCTGAGATCCAAAGGTGAATGATGGTGAAAAAAAGGCGATCGCTCTCCCTTTGAACTCGGAACTTCGTGTTTTGAACTGCAACAGCCGAGATTCAAGGGTGAATTATGGTGAGTGAAAGGTGTAGGCGTAGCCCGTTGGAAACATCGCTTCCATAATTCTTAGCAGAGTTGAAGGTACAAAGCTTATTCTTGGCAAAGCAAAACTTTAAGTGCTGAAATTTTGCTTATTTTCAGGAAACTTACACTTCACCTCAATTTCAAAATTACTCTCCGCCGAACCTTCAGTTACGAACGGGATACCAGTTTTCCCGCCTATCTTCAAGCCAAACTTCAGAGTCACCTCTTCGACTTCAGCAGCACCTAAATTTTTAAAAGCGCCAATGGCATATTTGGTATAAGCTCGAATTTGATGGTGAACTTCTTCAATTTTGACAAATGCCTCTTCTCGAAAACCGTAGGATTCTTTCTCCTCATCAACTTCCGGTGTGACTATTTCTGGAACAGTTGGCGTTTCCTTTGACTCGAACAGAATTGTATAGATTTCCCCGTCTTCTTCAAAGACTAAACGTTCTATGTTCGACATCAAGCCCTCAGAGTTTAGGTGTATTTAAGTTATCTTATTCTGTAACAGACAATTTAAATACGTATAGATGGCTCGTTACGCGCTTGTTGTTGGCATTACAGATTATATAAATCAGCTTTCCAACCTCACAAAACCAGCTACGGATGCCGAAGCAGTCGCGCAGGTACTAAAGGCGCATGGTGATTTTGAGGATATCGCTGTCCTCAAAGGGAAAGTTAGTACAAATAAGTTGGCTGAAGCTTTAAAAACACTTTTGCAACAACAAGCAGTTAAAAACGAAGCGCTAATTTACTTTACAGGGCATGGCATCAGCGTCTCTGACAGCTTAGGAACACAACAAGCATATCTAGCAACCTCTGACTTGACAATTGTCACTCAAGGCAAGCAAATTATTGAACAAACAGGCGGGATTAGTCTTTTAAGTCTCAACAATTTAATTAGAGACTCCGACTTGAATAGTTTAGTAGTGCTGTTAGATTGCTGTCATAGCGGTGAATTTTTAGAACGCAATCTCATCGAAAAAACTCTTACTGCCTTTATTTCACAGCGCGATTACTACTTTATTGCTGCTTGCAGAGGTTTTCAACAAGCTTATGCCAAAAAAAGCGAACAACACAGTATTTTTACAACAGCTTTGCTGGCTGGGTTGTCAGCAGAGAACACTAACGATCGCGGACAGGTGACAGGCGATCGCCTCTTCGATATACTTGCTACAGAACTCAAAGGTAGTGGACAAGAACCAATCCGCATGGGTTGGGGGCGTTCCATTACTCTAATTAACCACAACATTCAAACACAAGCTCAAACCTTTGAGGTAAAAGAAGAATGTCCTTACCAAGGTTTAAAAGCCTTTGAAGCGGAACAAAAACAGTTTTTCTTTGGGCGCAAGCAGGTTGTAAGGAAGATTCTGAGGAAACTGGCACAAAAGCCCTTTGTCCCGATTATTGGCGCTTCCGGGAGTGGTAAATCTTCTGTAGTTCAGGCGGGTTTAATTCCAGAATTAGATGATAGAGTCTGGCAAATTTTACCGCTAATCAAGCCAGGATTTCAGCCGTTGCAGGAATTGAGAGCAGTTTTGAAAGCATTTTTTCCAGGGGCGAGAAAAGAAAAATTGCTTTGGGAGTTGATTACTAATGAACCGAATCCTTTACCTGTAATTCTGGAGCATCTCACAGGTGCAGACAAATTTTTATTGGTAGTAGACCAGTTTGAGGAATTATTTACTGTCTCTGTTGCTGAACAAAAGCAGAGATTTATTGAATTGCTCACTCAGGTAGTAGAGATGACCGATTCGCGGTTGAAAGTTGTGATTACCATGCGATCGGATTTTCTCGAACCATGTTCAGATTATCCCTCTTTAAATAAATTGATTGAAAATCAGCTTGTTTTGATGCCGCGTATAACTGGAATTGATTTAAAAGAGACAATAACTGAACCTGCTAAACTTCAAGGTCATAGTGTTGAAGAAGGACTATTACTGAAAATTTTAGAAGATGTTGGTAAAGAACCGGGATACTTGCCGTTGATGGAGTTTGCTTTAACTAGACTCTGGGAAAAACGCGACCAACAAAAGCATCAACTCACCCTAGAACAGTATGAAAACTTCCAAGGATTGACAGGGGCGCTGAATTTTCATGCAGAAAATGTTTATTTTTACGAAGATTATCAGCAGGATTCCCCGACTCAAAAACGAAATGAACAGGAGAAAGGCTGGATTCAACAAATTTTCCTGCGATTATTGCGAACTGGAGAGGCAGAAAAGGATACGCGACAGCGCCAACCAAAAATTGAACTGTTAGCCATTGCTGGTAATGAGCAAGAACAGCAGCAAGCATTAAGTGAATTGCTAGATGAAGGATTGGTGAAAGGACGTTTGCTGGTAGCTGGCAAAGATGAACAAGGAAAAGCGTGGATTGATTTAGCCCATGAAGCCTTAATTGAGGGTTGGGAGAGGTTTGCCCAATGGCGACAACAAGACCGAGATTTGCGGCGGTTGAGCGATCGGTTTGCAGATGCTTTACGCGAGTGGGTGAACAAAGGGGAGAATGAAAAATACTTAATGCAGGGGGGATTATTGGCAGAGGTGCGGGAAAATTGGGAAAAGCTACAGTTTTTATCATCACCTCAAGCGAAGAATTTTTATAAATGCAGTGATGCTTATGAACAGCACCAGATTGCCAAACTAGAAAAGGCACTCACTGAATCCCGGTTGCGAGAGAAAGCTACTAGGGTAGAGAATTTATTAATAGTCCAACCCCTAGATAGTCTAGTTTTGGCAATTCAAGCTATGGGTGAGAATCAAGAGAAACTACCTCAGCAGATTCTTGCACCAGTTCAGAACAGTTTGAATCGGGTGATGAATAAAGTAAGAGTCTCTATTCCCTTCCGTGGTCATGAAGGTTATGTCAATTCTGTCGCCATCAGCGCCGATGGGCAGACG
>NZ_JAVRCC020000069.1:0-35772 GCF_034530975.2 Nostoc sp. DedQUE07
CCTACACCCTACACCCTACACCCTACACCCTACACCCTACACACTACACCCAACACCCTACCCCCAACACCCTGCCCCGACGATATTTCACATGAGTCTTGGTGCCATTCGGGAAAGGGACTCATGGTAAGGGATTATAAAACCTTTTCCCTTTCCCCCTTACCCTTTACCCCGCCAAGTTTACTTGGCGAACTACTAGGCGATGTCTATGATGGTCTACGCCTATGCATCAAACAAAGTTGAGTTAGATCGCAAGTATAAAATTTGCGATTTAGCACGCTGTTGGTGTTGTTGCCACAGACCTTATAAGCCTGTAAAGCAGATATTTACGACTTTTCTAATACCAATTCAAAAAATGTTTGCGACAGATAGGGCATCTAAAATAAAATCATAGCCTCAACATTATTCAGGTTGATAATGTTGAGGCTATCAGGATAACAAGCAGCAAATTCTGTAAATAATTATTGATAAACAGAACTTACGCATTGACAGATAAAACAAAAAATGCGTAAGTTCTAAATTAGTTAATTCAATTTAATTTATTACAAAGCACTGCGGCTAGTTAAGGCATTCCACAAGAAGACTGCAACAATAGCACCCAGAACTGCTACTGCAATACCGGGAATACTCAAAGAGGGAGCCGCTAGAGCAAAGCTTCCTGTACTGAAGAATACACCCAAACTACCACCAATAAAAGCACCAACGATTCCTAATAAAATTGTTGCTAAAATTCCGCCGCCTTGATGACCAGGGTAGATAGCCTTTGCGATCGCACCAGCAATTAGACCTAAAACAATCCAAGCAAGAATATTCATTGTTTTTATTTGATAAACGTTTTTTAGTGACAAATACACAATAGCAATCCAAATATTGACATTCAATCTATCAACAGAAGCAATGATCCATAGCCTTGAGGATGAATGCTATTACTTCTCGTGATGAACTCTCTTAATTGAAATGAATAATAAAAAAGCTCCTAGTAGGTATAAAACCAGGAACTAATAAATTTATTGCTTGATAATTGCAGTATATACATTTTTAATGATTGTTCTCATCTACTCCTTTACTTGCATGAATGTAAAACAAGAAAACCAACTGCTTTACCAATTTATCTTTCTTGCATTTCTTGCTGACGCATCGGCATAGCGTCAATTTGCTCAAAAATTGCTATCGCTTGCACTGGTGTAGTTTCTTGGCGCTTAACGCCACCATCTTTGCCGATCAAAATGACGCGAAAATTTTCTTTATTAACCCCAAAGCGATTTCGCAAATTGGCAGCAAAAGACTCATCTATTAACTGTCCGTTGGCATAGCTTTTATCTGTTGCCAAAACTTGAACAAGAACTAAATCTCGATCTTTAAAATCGTTTTGTTGCTGGTTAAATAACTGCATCTGTTGTTGATAGTTATGGTTATCAACAGATGGTGCAAAAAGTAGCAGCACTCGATTTTGCCATTTTTGGGAACTGAGGTTAAATGAAGACATTTTGCTCGTATGGGTTGAACCTTGAACAGTACCAGCAATACTAACAGGCGATAGGGCTATAGATGCAGCGATCGCCAGAGCGATTAATACTGAGTTATTCACTTCGGGGCTTGTTAGGCTCATAATGACAATGACCTGAACGAGGTTTGATGAAATGTCAGAAGCTTTTCCAGACTCTTCTCAACTACAACAGTGGCATCAAGGTATTGAAATGGCTAACCGCAATAACATTTTCTGTCATTGTCGTAGTTGTAGCGATGAATGGGTGGACTCTGTGATGGATGCAGTCTGTAGTAAATGCGGCAGCAAAGATATTGAACATATCTCGTGCTGGCAGTTTCCAGATGATTGAATTAGTATCCAAATCAGGCGATAAAATAGCGATCGCTACTTTTGACATTTCCTCTCAGAATTTTGGGTGATTACTTTGTTAAGCTGCGGTAATGTCTGCTTGTGCATCTAAAGCGGAATTTTAAAAAATATCCAGCTTTTCAGATCGATCAACGGTTAACAGTACTCATATCAGGATAGCGATCGCCAGCTGCCACATTTTTTGGTGCAACTGTTTCCAGTCGATTCAACTCTTGTTCAGTCAGGATAATTTCGGTAGCTGCAACATTCTCCTCCAAGTAAGTACGGCGTTTTGTACCAGGGATTGGGACAATATCTTCTCCTTGAGCGAGTAGCCATGCTAAAGCAAGCTGACTAGAAGTTACTCCTTTTTCGCTGGCGATCGCTTTGACTTGCTCTACTAATTGCAGGTTTTTATAAAAATTCTCACCTTGAAAGCGAGGAGAATTTCTGCGATAGTCATCAGGTGCAAGATCGTCAGGACTAGCGATCGCACCTGATAAAAATCCTCTTCCTAATGGACTATAGGGAACAAACCCAATTCCTAATTCTCGCACGATAGGTAAAATTTCATCCTCTGGCTCTCGACTCCAAAGAGAGTATTCTGTTTGCAGTGCAGTAATCGGGTGAACTGCTACAGCTCGGCGAATCGTTGTTGGGGCAGCTTCCGAAAGCCCCAAATAACGAACTTTTCCTAGCTTGACTAACTCTGCCATTGCCCCGACAGTATCTTCAATGGGGACAGTTGGATCTACTCGATGTTGATAATAGAGGTCAATTACTTCCACCCCCAAACGTTTTAGCGAGGCATCGCAAGCTTGATGGACATATTCTGGTCTGCCATCAACCCCTTTAAAACCACCATCTTCAGTACGGACATTGCCAAATTTTGTTGCTAAAATTACTCGATCTCGGCGATCTTTTATTGCTCTGCCTACTAATTGTTCGTTGGTAAACGGCCCATACATGTCAGCAGTATCAAGAAAATTAACTCCAAGTTCTAATGCCCGATGAATTGTGGCGATCGCCTCAATTTCATCACGACCGCTATAGAACTCAGACATTCCCATGCAACCAAGTCCGATAGTTGAAACTTCTAAGCCTTGTTTGCCTAGCTTTCTGGTTCTCATAAAAGAATTTCCTACTCAGTAATTGGTCTTAGAATATTACCCTTTTCAGCATTATCCCTTTCCCTTTCACCAAGTCATCTATTATTAGAAGTATTTACTGATATAAGTACGTTGATTTGCGGGTACTTCACATTTATTTTACCAGCCGTGTTAGCTTTCTAGCCTACGCACTTTTACTATGGGTTTTCTAGTGAATTACTAGCCAGTTGTGGCGTTTGCGTAGCGTCTCGTAGAGAAGCGATGACCAAGCGCTGTGAATTGGCTGCTGAGTTATTTTACAGCGTTGGGTCAACAACTGGCGATTTGTGGTTGTTCTGTTCTGTTGATATCTCATTTAAACTGCAAAATACACAGTTGTAATGCCAAATTGCCAGAACCTTTGAATATGGTATCGTCACTTCAGCTTTGTCTTAGAGGAGAAGTGGATAGAGTTGATGACAGTTTGGTCAAATACCTCCACCAATTCAAGAGACAACTTTTAGCAAAAGTTCGTTAAGCACACACAATAATGGTCGGTTGTTACATACACCAGTCTGATTGTGATTAGTCAGAATATAGTAGTGCGATATATTGCACTCTTACAAAAGTTAAATTCAGAGGTAAACTATGTTTCCTTTTTGGGGTAATCCATGTTATGGAAGCGAACCCATTTCGCACAAAGCTAGCTTAGAGCGGAAATTAAAATTCTTGATTTGGCTACGAGATGATTTAGAGTCCAGACTGGCTGGTATTAATGCTTCTATTGATACTATTCGTCAGCAAATAGAACGTTCAAACTCATCTACTTAGAACTTAGCTAATACAGCAATTCATCTCATCACCTACCCAATAAGCAGGTGATGAGATGAATTGCAAGTGAATTGAAGACTATTAACCAGTCAACTTAATGACACCTTGGCTAACTAGAGATTCAAGCTGAGAATGATGCTGTGTTTGCTCTCGTAGCAACTTGAGTTGCTCGTAACTGAGAATGTGTAATCCTGGCCGGACAACATAACCTTCAATGGTAATGCTTTGTGGCTGCTGGCTGTTGGTGCGGTTGTAGCTAATTGAAGGCATATTTACAAAGGGGAAGTTAGAACTGATTAGTAGAAGAGAGTTTGATTCTTCACTCTCTTACAGCTTCACACAAGTTCCTCTTAAAGGGTGACTAAGGGTTGAGTTTGTCCCTCAATCTTGAAAGAACCTATGGTAGTTTTCGCCAAAGATATATAAAAAACTTTAATTAATCAGTCTATTGTAACTAATAATTGATTGCTGACCGACTCTTTTGGTTAAAGCAGCTATTAGTTATAACGGACTGATTCTTGTGAAGCACCTGCTTCATCCAGGGAGTTTTAAATTTTATAAATAGCAAAAATGCTTAAAATAGTAGGCATTCCCATCTCTGACAGAAAAGTGCGTAACTCAATGGCTGCCCGCACTCCTCCAAAGCTACCAGCCCAGCAGCAATCCTGTCGGTCAATAAACCAATAGACACACTTCCAGTTTTCCTTCGATCCAACCCAAAGAGTCCAGCTTCAAATCCAACTTTATCAATAACTTTAGGCGATGTCTACAACGATCTACGCCTATGCTTTAACTATTTTATTGTCAAGTCATCTCTGTGATTAATAGGTGTGAGCTTTGTGAAGGCATAATCTACACCGCTTGCCAATCACGCACCACTTCAAGGTTAACCTAGACCTGCCACTAACCCAGGACTGTGTTGCAGTCAGGCTCACCATCAAAAATTGGGATATTTTACAAAAATATTTTTCAACGGTGATTTAAGTACAACATTTGGGAACAATTTATGGAACTCAGATTTTTGTAGGTACTTAGGTAATTTCTAAGTATCTACAAAAAGAAGATAAACCTGTTCAAAATGCAGTCTGAGTTTCCCCAAAAGGGAATAAATCACTAAACTGGCAATATCTATAAAAATGTTTAATTCTGAACTTCAAAAAGACCTTCGCCATAACTTTACTGTCAATGTTATTGAAAGTGGATTTTTTGGTTTTGGGAGTGGTTTTGCTTCATTTTTCACGATTATTCCACTATTTGTTAGCACTCTTACCGATTCTGCATTGCTTATCGGTCTGATTCCAGCTATTCCACGCTTAGGCTGGCAATTACCTCAGCTATTAACAGTTAGTAAAGTAGCTCGCCTACAGTGTTACAAACCAACTGTAATGTCGTTGACAATTCATCATAAGCTTCCTTTTTTGGGATTAGCACTGGTGGCTTTATTACAACTAAAACTCAATCACCAAACTATCTTACTTTTGACATTTGCCATACTCATTTGGCAAGGGCTAGGCGGTGGGTTTAGCGCCACTGCTTGGCAAAGCATGATTGCTAAAATTGTTCCCTCCAGAAAGCTTGGTATTTTTTACGGTACTTTAGCAGCATCTGCTAATTTGATGAGTATTTGTGGTGCTGCGATCGCTGGTTTACTGCTTAAGGAAATTGCTCAACCATTTAACTTTGCTCTGTGTTTTTTGTGTGCCAGTTTGGCAATGGCTTTATCTTGGTTTTTTATGTCTAGGACGCGAGAGCCAGTAAACACCACATCATCAGCTTTTGAAACTAGACGTGAATTTTGGGACACTCTGGGTGTAATTCTCCGGTGCGATGAGAATTTCCGTTGCTTTGCGATCGCACGTATGATCTCACAGCTAGCACTGATGCCACTTCCCTTCTATACACTCTATGCCATACATCAATATGGGATGGGAGAAGTTTCTGTTGGGTTAATTACGACTCTATTGATGGTTACACAAACTATTGCTGGATTGGTTTTGGGTTGGTTAGGCGATCGCACAGGTTGCAAGTTAATTTTACAAATTGGTTGTGTGGCTTGTGCATTCAGTTCGATTTTTGCTTGTTTAGCACCCAATGCAAACTGGTTTTACTTGGTATTTATAGGAGAAGGAATAGGTATGATGGCTCTGCAAAATATTGCTGCGGTAATGACCTTAGAGTTTGGCAACCAACATCAACGACCAGCCTATATTGGTCTTGGTAATACCCTTATTGCTCCTGCCACCATCCTTGCTCCCCTACTAGGTGGATGGATAGTAGAGAATATTGACTATAGAACTACCTTCTTGGTAGCAGCTATCGGTGCATTACTTACAGCACTGCTTTTGCACGTAGGAGTAAGCAATCCACGCTATCTTGAACAAAATTTTGGTAACGATTCAGTTAATATTTTGCCTGAGTAGTAAGCATTTGATATTAATTCGTCATCCCTAATCCGAATGCGCTAGCGTGCTATAGGCGAATGGCACTAAGATAAGTCCAAAGTCTTGTGTTGTCTCGTTCCCAGGCTCCAGCCTGAGAACGCATTCTGGGAGGCTCTGCCTCCTCTTTCTTGACGAGAGGCGGAGCCTGTTGGAATACATTCCCAGTCTTCAGACTGGGAACGAGGTTAAATAAGCCTTTCGCGTTTTCTTAGTGCTATTCTGCTATAGGCCCATACACCTGTCACTAACACGCCCTTACTGAAGAGTTGTTAATTAATCAAAAGCAGGAGGCAGAGGAAATATTTTTTATTAATAGTTATTTTTGGCAATCTACACTGTTGATTGACTAACCCAGCATTTTTATCACCCCCTATAACCCTGTATAAATCACTCTTGGGAGTGAAAGTTGGATGATTCTAACTATGGTATGAACCTAAAAGCAGTTAACAAAGCATTGCAAGGTTTAGGCTCATGATATTCATGCCTCATAATTTTCTACTTGTATGGCTGTTTCAACTGCTGTCCGTTGGGGTGCTTGGCGGGGGAATCTACATTCTCTATGAGTGGTATGAACGAGAACTTGTAGGAACGCCCTACTTGGTGGCTGGACTAGTAATGGTTCTGTGGACTTTTGGAGGTCGTTTTATCAGTTTGCCACTGCTGCGCCGTCCTGGAAAACAGGAACCGAAGTTTATGCGGAGCAAAAGCGTGCAGCGCTTGTCACGCCCAGATGGGAGTGTGTTGCAGGTAGAGTTTTTTGGCCCTGAAGATGGTCAACCAATTATCTTGTCACACGGTTGGGGGCCAAACAGTACTGTATGGTATTATGCCAAACGACAACTAAGCGATCGCTTCCGAGTAATTGTTTGGGATCTACCAGGGTTAGGAAAATCCGCTAAACCGAAAAACAACGATCACTCTATAGAAAAATATGCCCGTGACTTGGAAGCTGTTGTCGCCATAGCAGGGGACAAACCTGTTATCTTGTTAGGACACAGCATGGGTGGCATGATTAACCTGACATTCTGTCGCCTGTTTCCAGAGCAATTAGGGAGTCGCGTGGCTGGCTTAATTCTTGTAGATACTACTTACACTAATCCGGTAAAAACTTGTATCTTCAGCAATCTGGTACGGAAATTACAGAAACCTCTACTCGAACCTGTGTTGTACCTGACTATCGTGCTGTGGCCGATTTTTTGGTTGATGACTTGGCTCTCGTATTTAAATGGTTCGCTGTACATCACCGTCGAACTATCTGGATTTACGGGTACTGAAACACGCGGTCAACTAAATTTTGCAGCATTCTTATCAGCATTGGGTTCGCCTGGTGTTCTGGCTCGTGGCACACTGGGAATGTTGAAGTTCGACGAAACAGACACACTTGCAACTATTAACGTTCCTGTGTTGGTTGTTTGCGGTGGTTCAGATATAGCGACAAAACCTGTGGCGAGCGATCGCATGAAAGCAGAATTACCTTACTCTGAAAGAGTCACCCTCAAACCAGGTGGACACATGGCATTGATGGAACAAAACCAGCAGTTTTCTGAAGCAGTCAGCAGATTTTCTGCTAGCTGCTCATAGCTGCCTAAATTCCACATTTAGCATCCATCAAAAAATATTGCTCCAGGGTTGACGTTTCGGTGTTTCGCGCAGTCTGTAGGAGCTTCCGCTTTCCCTGCAAGAACTTCTGCTTTGACGTTTCGGTGTTTCGCGCAGTCTGTAGAAACTTCCGTCTTCCCTGTAAGAACTTCCGCCTTCCCTGCAAGAACTTCTGCTTTGACGTTTCGGTGTTTCGCGCAGTCTGTAGCAACTTCCGCCTTCCCTGCAAGAACTTCTGCTTTGACGTTTCGGTGTTTCGCGCAGTCTGTAGCAACTTCTGCTTTAACCCTAGTTTTGCACTTTATTTAATCCGCATTTTTTAGTACCTTTTGATTAGATCCAAAGTAGAGTTCGCTCAATTCTTCCAAAGAAACATCGGTCTGCGATTCTGGATTATGGAAGTAGGGATGGATAGGAAGGAGTTCAGGGCGAGGGCGAGTTTCCGGTGAAGACAGAATTTGCTCAAGCAAAGACAGGTAGTTTTCACCAGTAGATTCCCAAGTGTACTTCTTCAGCACCCGTTCCTGACCAGCTTGGGCAAAATACTCCCACTCCTGAGCATCACATAGCAACCGCTCCAAGCCCCGTGCAATATCAGCAGGATCTTCTGGATCGACCAGTACCCCATATTCTCGATCTCCCTGTCGCAAGCTTTCGCTAGGGCCACCGTTCTTGGTTGCTACCACTGGTAAACCTGCTACTGCTGCTTCTAAGGGAGCAAGGCCAAAGGGTTCGTAGAGTGCGGTCAGCGCAAATACTGAGCGGCGTTTAACCATAAACCGATAGGTTGCTGCCAGTGACTCTTGAGACTGATGTAACAAGCCAAATGCACTGATTTTGCCCCATAAGTCGTTTTCTTTGACCGCTTCCCGAATCGGGGCTAATACTTCTTCAGTGATTTCGTCGCTAGCCTCTTCTCGTAAAGGATTGTCCAGCGCCCCTGTAATTACTACCAAGTTAGCTCGTTCCTGAAGTGTTGGACTGATTGCGAAAGCTTGCACTAGCCCCAATATGTTTTTTTTCAGTTCTAATCGACTAGATGCTAAGATGACGGGCAAATCTCGACGGTCTTCTGCAATATCCCGTGCCAATCGTTCCTGAATGAACTCGTAAGTAGCCTCCTCGTTTTCGTAACGCGCTTTTGCACCAAAAATCGAGAAATCTGCTCCCGGTGGAATCACTGCAAAGCGGTTGTCGTTGTCTACATCCACTGCACTACTATAGACTTGATGAGAATACTGTTCAAAACGTTCTTGTCGTGTACTGGTGATATTAACCGCCGAGCGATTCATGCTCAGGCGTTCGGCTAAAATGCGATATCTAAAATTAAATTGCTCGTCTATTTTTGTGAGATTTTCTGGGGTGACTTCCAATTTGTCGATCTTTTGAGCGCCGAGAGAATGAGCAGTAAAGGTAAAAGGTATGCCTGTCTCCTCTTCAATTAGAACGCCACACAGTCCTCCATCAGCGTAGTGAGCAGTCATAGCATCGGGTAAGCTACCTTCTTGTTGATAAAATTTCAAGATGTTGGGTACCCAATCAGCGACAAGATGAGGCCATAACAACTCTTTAGAGAGAAATTCTTTTGGCCCAGCTGGTAAGCGGATAATGCGGACATTATCGATCTCTGGATAAGTGTCAATTGTTTCGGCAAACTCTGGCCACTCCGGGTCAATAATTTGACGGGTGATAATATCAACTTTATGACCCATTTGAGCTATGGCTATAGCGACTTGTCTAACGTAAATTAGCTGACCCCCAAAATCTGGGTGTTTCGTAATGTGACTATTGCCTGAATCAAAATTGCCTTGAGGGTTGAGAAATCCAATGTGCATTGCCCGCTTCCTAATACAGGTTGATTTCTACCAGAGATTTTGCCTGAAGATGGCAGCATAACAGCTTAGCGAGCTTGTTAAAAACTCTCAAGGCTGAAAAATGCAGGCAGTGAGACTGTAGATAAATACCACCAAAAAGTCAGTCAAAGGGCTTTTATTGATTCCCTTTAGCTTAAACTCAACCAGTACAGTCATTTTCCTAATGCTTAAAGTTAATCATTACTGCGGTTCGCGCACATATACCAAATGACATATTTGAAGTGTCCAGATAAATCTGACTTGCTAGGATGGCATTAGAAATTCATCACATTTGAGTATGACCAAGCAAGACATTCCACTTACGGGAGAAGCGCTGATTAAAGAAGTCTGTCGGCGGATTCGAGTAGCCCGTAGCTATTGGGATGCTCACAACAATGCTGCTTGTCGGGGCGAACGCGATCGCGCTTTAGCCCTTTACAACACCCTGACTAAGGAGCAAAAAGACCAGATTCCGCAAGTGTTGCGGGTGTGGTTGCGTTACCGCAGTGAGAAATATTTTGGCGCACACCGAACGCCGCCAAAGTCAGCACGAAAATCAAAACATATCTAATTTATAGTTATTTACCTGAAGACCAGCGTACAGGCAACAGTGCGCTCACGCTAAAAACCACAGCTAACCCACCCATACCAAACATTCCCCAAGGTACTAAACCTTCCAACGGATTCACCACACGCGCAGTACTTATGGGTTGTTGAAGATTGTAACGTATCACCACTGTTTGACCGTTGCTGGAGCGGTAAGACTCATAATTGCCTGTAAAGCGAGTGCGTTTACCGTTGGCTAAAAACTCGATAACTGGCGCATAGGTTTCTTTTTGCTCATTGTTGTTCGTACTGCTGCGATCGCGACGACTGATGCTGTCTACCACCGTACCACGTGTTTCGTTTAGCGTTGCACCTTCGCGGGCGATTATGTTACGTACCCAAAAACCACCGCCAATAAACAGCAATCCAATGGCCAGCCCAATACTTGCGCTTAGTTTGTCATCAAAAGTGTTTTGGTGAGGTTGGAAATTCATGGGTTTGAGGATGGCACAACAATAAATTTCATCACAGCATCTCAATTACAGCTTACATTTGAAACATTTCTATTTGGCACCACTAACCTTATAACTGCGTCAACTATCTTGCAGCTAAATTACTGCATCAGTTTTTCTGATGTAGTAATTTAACGTTTGTATGGTATTAAATATAACCAATTAACCTCATTTAATAAGCAGAAGTAATGACAACTCAGTTTTGGGAAAAAAGTAGAGAAATTAATGCAACTCTAACTAACTTACTATTTAAGCCTGTACACAGACGAGTACTAGTAGGTCTAAGCAAGCTACAGGTAACGAGTCAACAGACATCGCCGTGGATTTTGAAAAAGCGTCTGTTGCCATTATTATGTCTGATATCATTCTTTCTGGTATTGCTACTAAATAGTTTTGCCCCTGCCGTTGCTCAACTACCTGCTCAACCTCGTCAGGAAATTCGGGGAGTGTGGCTAAGTGGTAACGATTTTAGTGTTTTTAGAAATCGTTCACAGGTGCAAGCAGCCATGAGCCAACTGCGGCAGTTAAACTTTAATACTGTTTATCCCGTAGTTTGGAATGATGGTTATACACAATACCCCAGTGCCATTATGCAGAAAGAGGGGATACCCTTTTTCTTCAAGGGAGCAGATGGACAAGATGTAATTGCAGATATTATTACTCAAGCCCGCAGACAAGGGTTACTAGCAATACCCTGGTTTGAATTTGGTTTTATGGTTCCTCTAACTTCGGAACTTGCATCGCAGCATCCAGATTGGCTAACACAAAAAGGGGATGGGACTCAAACTTCAATTAGTGCTGCGGGTGAAGTAGCGTGGTTAAATCCCTTTCACCCGGAAGTGCAAAATTTTATCAGGGAACTTGTAGTGGAAGTGATTGCTAAATACGATGCTGATGGCGTTCAATTTGACGACCATACGAGTTTACCTGTGGATTTTGGTTACGATAAGTACACGATAAGTCTATATACTCAAGAAACTGGCAATCCTCCTCCACCCAATCCCCAAGCCCAAGCATGGATAAAATGGCGGGCAGATAAAATTACTGCTTTCATGGTAGACCTTTACCAAACAGTGAAAGCCAGAAAACCGAATGCGATTTTTTCAGTTGCTCCTAATTACTATAATTTCGCCTATAAAATGCAACTGCAAGACTGGCTTAACTGGGTAAGGTTGGGTATTGTCGATGAGTTGGTGATGCAGGTCTACCGTAATGATGTGGAAAGTTTTATCGCTCAAATTACCCGCCCAGAAATTTTAGAAACCCAACAAATTATTCCAACTGGTATCGGGATTATGGCGGGTTTACGAAATCGTCCAGTTGCCATCCCACAAATCAAATCACAGGTAGAAGCAGCGCAACAACGCGGTTTAGGTATCGGCTTTTTCTACTACGAAAGCCTTTGGGATATTGCCCCTGAACCAGCAGCGCAACGCCAGTCGGCATTTGCGGCTCTTTTCCCAAATTCAGCGTTGCGCGATATCTCGCAAAATACACCCCGCCAGCCAACTTTTAATACCATAAGCTTACCTTTATATCCAAAACCTTCCCTTGGGCAACGTGTTCGCGGTTATTTTTTGGAAGTTGCGATCGCAAATGGTCAACCAAAACGTATTTTATTAGATACAGGGTCAGCAGGGTTAAGAGTTCCCAAAGAGTTTTTAGGTAATTCTCCGATCCAAAGAACAGGTCAAAATATCAAGGAAGTATTAAGCGATGGTACTATCCTGGAAGGAGAATTAGTTTACACTAATGTCCGATTTGGTTTGATTCCCACCGCCGAACCTGTTCCCGTACAGGTTGTTACTAATCGCCAATGTAGCGCCAACAAACCTAAGTGTTCGGCAAACAGTGGTGTACCATTTTCTGGAATTATCGGTGTTAACTATTTTGAAAAATCACTTCCCTATAACCCGTTGAGAAAATTATCAGGCAATCTGAGTAACGGATTTATTGTCGTTGGTAATGGTGGTAGTAATAATAATGGCAGCCTAATTCTCGGTTTAACTGCCGAGAATCAAGCAGGTTTCAAAATGGCTTCTTGGAGTCAACAACCCGAAATTAATGGTGTACCCGGTAAAAGATGGGACTCTCGACTGAACAAAGTTTGTTTAACTCTTGCTGGGAGTTCTGCGAAAAATTTGTGTAATAGCAGAGCGATCGCTGATACTGGAACTATTAATGGTTTGACTGAATTTAAGTCAGCTTCTACAGCAGGTAAACTCAAACCCGGAGTATTAGGGTCAGCAAATGCTGTAAAAGTAGGAATTAATGGCATTTTTGATTACAGCTTGACACCAGGAACCCGTGACGGATTTAATCGCTGGAATTTGAGTATCTCGCCACAATCAGAACTGACTATATTTGTAAATCCTGGAATCGCTTTGTTTGATAAATACGATGTACTCTTTGACCAAGTTAATGGTAAACAGGGTTTTCGTAGTCGGCGGTAAGAAGAAAGTAAAGACTTGCTTACTCAGATAGCGTTCAATTAACCCAAAACTTACGCAAACAATGGCCAAAACCCTGATGTAGAGAAGCGATTTATCGCGTCTTAAAAGACCAATGATTTACACCAATAACCCTTCATCCAAATGAAGGGTTTTAAAACCTAAACTTTCAGTTACCCTGAACGTTGAAACACTACTGAAAGATTATTAGCTGGCATTTGGTAAATCTGTTGCAATATCAGATTTTGTGCCCTAGCTACTGCTATGACATCATCCAAGTTACGCACACCCCACTCTGGGTTTTCAGTGCGTAAATATTCGTCAAAAGCTGCATTACTCGCAGCTGTATGTTCTTCACCTTGTTTGAAGGGGCCATATAAATAGAGGATACCTCCTGCTTTTAGGATACGACCTGCCCCTGCCATCAACCCCAGACAGGCTGACCAAGGTGAAATGTGAATCATATTGATGTTGACAATGGCCACAATTGGCTTCGTATTCAGCCAATCCAATCCACCATTTTCCACAGCCCAAACTGGTTCTTTTGCATCTAGCTCAAGCGGTGCATAAACGTTATCACATACATTGTGTTCAGTCCATGAAATAATGCTGGCTCTTGATTGTGGATTTACATCGGTTGGGAGCCACAGATAATCTTTGAGCTTGGATGCAAAAAAGACTGCGTGTTCGCCAGTACCACTTGCTATTTCTAAAATAGTGCCGCTCTCCGGCAACACTTGTAAAAGTACTTCTAGAATTGGTTCGCGGTTACGCTCGGTTGCTGGTGCGTATTTTCGTGCGTCTTGTGGTGTCATCTGGCTCGTTATATTTATAATTAATCGGAACAAATATTAAATGAATAACTCTACTTAATCTTGATAAAATATTTGCACAAGTTTGAGCAAATCACTTTTTGCAGGCTTGCCGTCATACAACCATTTTATTAAATCATTAGGTGATAACCAAAAACTTTCAATAAAATCATTTTTATTGTACTCTGGGTTACAATCTAATTTGATTTCATAAACCTTCATAAAAGCAGATACTTGATATTGATGTGGTGTTAAATATCCCAAAAATCGAAAATTAAGTATATTTAACTCTAAGTTCAATTCTTCTTTAAGTTCGCGTTGTAGAGCATCTTCATAGGTTTCTCCGGTTTCAACATGACCTCCCATACTGACATCAATACAAAAGGGAAAGATACTTTTGTGTGCAGAACGTCGAGGTATCCACAGTTGACCTAATGAATTCACAATAAAAGCATTGACAACTCTAAAATTGCACAGTCTTTGGCGATATATTTGCGAACGTTTCTTCTGCCCAATTACGCAATCATTTTCATCTACAATGTCGAGTATTTCATCATCTTGTATCATCATTAAATCTCTCTGGAATTTGAATTGGCTAATTAAAATATACGCCAATGTTAACAACTGTACGCAATCTGAAATGTTGAAGTGAATTCAATACTTTTCGCTTTGTGAATTTGTGATTCTAAATCGGGTTTTGAGAAAATGGAAAAGGGGAAGGGTTAAAGGTTTTTTCTTTCCCTTTTCCCTTCCCCTTTTTTCCTGAACTGATAAGTATTTAAGAGTGCATTGCTTTGGAGTGGAATGCTTAACAAAGTCAAATCAAACGGTCGTCAGGAGACGGAGACGAAGATAAATAACTTTTGACTAGAATCTTTAGTTTATTTTTAGCGAGAGCCTTTCATAAATTTGGCTCTCAGTTCAAGAAAAATTTTCTCGAAATTGGATCTTGTTTGAGGGATTGAATAAAATCTCTCAAAGTCATCATGCTGCCTGTTAAGGTGAACTTAGGAGTGCCATTTTGAGCAACGATTCTCACTTCATTGTCTTGGATCTGAATCTTATTTTTAATAATATCCCATAGAGCATCGAAGCTCTCATCATCCTTACAACCATTGGCTTCCAGGAATTTTTGGCGTACTTCTGTTTTTAGCGCCAGTGCTTCTGCCGCTTGAGTACGCGCCTCAAAGTGCTTAACTACATCTTCATAGGCACTTTCTTTCAGAGTTTTGTTTTCAGCCATAACTTGTTCTAACTGAGTTTTGATGGCTTTCAATTGGGATGCTAAAGCGGCTGATTTTTGATATTCAACTTTTAAGGCTTGCTTTGCATTGGCTAACAAGGTTTTATAATCTAGCCGATCTTGATTTTTTTCGGATTGCATTTTTATCTCTCGATCGACACATTTTCGGCGATTAACTCTCGTCAGTTATATAACAAAACTGGCGAGAGCTTAGTAAATATTATCTGTGTTATCTGAGCATCAGCTATTTCACCAATAATGGTGATTCAGAGTGAGGATTCTCCTGAATACTACTCAAACTAGAACTAATGTGGGAGCGAATAGCTCGTTCATAAACACTAGTCTGCTGAGTGCGTACCCCTACAGCCTGATATATTAAGTTAACTTCTGGAAACTCAGACCAATACATCAAAAAAATGTCTTTAGCTGGAGTAATAATTTCATAATTATTCTCTTGTCTTTTCTTTCTAAGTTTACAATTATTTAGTTGTAATTTTTGTCTGAATAGTTTTTCAAATTCTGGAATTAAATCTGAAGTAGTTTTCATGGTTAATACACGTTAAAACGTGATAATTATGCAAAGATTATCTGTTGATATTACTAAGTATGACACTTCAGATACCTCTTACAACTATAGTGTATCAGTTATCGGGTATTTGAGAAGAGTATTCAGAGGCAGGGTCATTCGTTGGCGTACTCCCTGATGGAAAAGTAGGCTGTGCGATCGCTGTCACCTTTTACTCAGGATTTTTATGGTACAAATCTACTATTTACTAACTTATACTTACCAAAAGTTTAGCCGCTTGTAATGTTATGTCAGTATAGCTAGTACAGCCGAAAGTTTGTCTGCTTTTAACCAATTGCTCAAAACAACTTTTCTGCCTATTGTCTGCTGAATTGAGATGATAGCTGGATTGACACCAAGTTGTACTAGTTAGCAGAAACACCCTGTATAATTACACCACTAAATCATTCTTAGGGCCAAACTTTGCCAGGTATTGACTACCCAATACTCTTCGGTTCAGGCAAGAGACGCGATGAATCGCCGTCTCTACAATCTACCTACAGGCTACAGCCTGGGCCTTCAAGACCCTCTGCAAAACTGATTAATTCCAAGTACTCTGGATTTTCCACAAGCTGTTTAGCAGCTAGCAATCCGGCAATGCTCCAAGTTTGATAAATTCGGGCTTCTTTGCCAATTAAACGACCATTGTTGCCATCGTAGTATTCCGGGAATTTATCTCTAAATAAACGCCTTTCGGCAATAGCGATCGCTGCTTGAGCAAGTTCTGTTCGACCGGCTTTCAATGCCGCAGAGGTAAATAACCAGAGTAAAACCGGCCAGTTACCGCCGTTGTGATAAGACCAAGCTCTGTTTTTAGAGTCACATCCTGTAACAATTCTCCACTCTAAACCATCCATTGCGGGAAAGCAAATTTTAACAGGCATATAGCCGATTAAGTCTTGCCAACGTTGGGCGAATAAATTCATAATGCTTTGAGATTCTTTAACGCTAGCTAAGGAAGTTAAAATTGCCATCAGATTTCCCAGAGCAAAAAAGCGGAAATCTATCCGTCCCGGCCCCAGATTTCCCGCTAAATATCCTCCAGTTTCAGGCAACCACTCGGTCAACCAATTAGGAATTGATTCTGAATTGATGTTGAATTTATTAACAATTTCTTTACCAAATTCGTTATCTTTGTAACGATAGATTTCCCCCAATCGCTTTAGGTCTAGCCAATAATAGTTGCGGATATGATATTTCAAAGATCCCAATCGCCTATTGACTTTGCTAAGGTAGCTATCGCCATCCCCATCTGGTAAAAGCAATTCACTAGCAGCTCTCAAAGACGCGTAGAATAACACCTGAATTTCTAAAGGATGTTCGTAAACTCCCATCCGACGGTCAATCATAAACGCGCCATCGGGAACTAACATTGTTGGGTACATGGAAAACCGATGTACTAAGCAAAGATCCAAAATTAGTTTGATTCCGGCTTGAAAATTTGGCTGACGCGCTAGAGTTAAATCACCTGTAGCTTTTTCATAAGCTCGTAGCAGGAGAATCCACCACATACAAGAATCAACTGGGGGAACACGAGCGATCGCTTGCTCTCCAAAATCAGCGACCAAAAATTCCTCGTTCCCCTTAGAATGAACCTTGAAACTGGCAGGCATTAATCCCGCTCCCGGTTCAAAGCAATCTATCTGCTTTTCATGACTTTGTAATTTCAGTGTTTCTACTAAGAAGTTACGCACAATCTCTGCTTTGCCATGCATGAGAAACACCAAGGCAGAAGGGACAAAATCGCGGAGGAAGCACTGGTCATAATTGAGTGCATCTGACTCTGGGTCGTGGGCGGCTACAGTACCAATGGGTTTTCCTTGGTAATAAATTACAGAATCTTCCAATAATTTCCAGGCTTCTGCTTGCATCTGACTGTTCTTATCGATCGCGCTAATCATAGGCGTTGAATTCCACTAATGGTATGTATCGGCTTAATTGTGGAAAGTACGCCAGCCTAACCTCAAGCTGACCAAGATTCCCGAAAGTCAAGCATATACAGTCAAGTCGCTTCGATCCAATTCAAAACTTGTACTGAGCTTGTCGAAGTATTCAAAATTATCAATTCAAAATTAAAGACAATTAGTGGGGGCAAGGAGTGTTTAATAGTTTCACGGGCGCAGAGATAAGCACTCCGGAGATTGACTGCAATTACTCGGTCAAAGTATGCTGTGGTAACTTCGTGGAATGGATTATACCTGATGTTCCACCTGTAATTAAAACATTCTTTCCTTTTAAGCCTATCATATTTCTTGCCTAAGCTGCTAAAGCTCAAAAATGAGGCTACAGATTCAAGAGATGGAAACTTATACCAATTCAATCTTGGGTAAAGACGCGATTCATCGCGTCTCTACAAATGGTCTATTTGTCGTATTCTTTTTTCAAATTGGTATTAACTTGAATCTGACACCTTTTAATTACAAATTGCTATTAATCTCTATCGCAAATTCGCTGGCACTTGTTCAGGGACTACCCAATAGTAAACAGTTTTACCCTCTACATTGAGAGTCTGCTGTGGTTTCCAATCACCCATATCGAAGGCGTGGGAAACAATGCGAGTCCCAGGTTTGAGTTCTTTCAACAGCTTGGGACGAAGTTTGGCATTGATCTCTGGCAGTAAATAAAGTGTAACTACTGTTGCTTGACTCAAATCAGTGTTGAACAAATCTTGTTGGACAAACTTGACGCGATCGCTTACTCCTGCCTTTTGGGCATTAGCATTAGCTTCTTTGATGCGATCGGGGTCAATATCTATACCGATGCCGCGCGTACCAAACTTTTGTGCCGCAGTATTGACAATTCTTCCATCACCACTACCAAGATCGTAAAGCACATCATTTTTACCCACTTTTGCCACTTGTAACATTGCATCTACCACTGGCTGTGGTGTAGGTACATAAGGAACATCTCCAGGACGTTCTTGGACTTGAGCTGTGGGAGTTGTCGCCGCTGGTGTTTCGGTTTCGGTCTGACCTGTTAAAGTAGAAGGTTGTTGTGTTCCGGCTTCCAAATCTTGTTGTTGCGGCGTACACCCAGCAATTCCTAAACTGGTAATACTAACGCTTGTAACCAGTAAAAACAGAATTTTTTTGAAGTCCATGAATTTTCTCCTTTGTCAATAGTTATTGGGCATTGGGCATTGGGCATTGGTATTAATTATTCTCCTCTGCTCCTCTGCTCCCCTGCTCACTCATCTCACGTCCTACGTTGACGGTAGTTATTCCAGAACAACAGGGGAATACCTGCTGCCACCACTAAAACACCTGCGATCGCTCCCACACCTGTATAAACCAAGCTTGAGTACAGCAAGTAAGTGCAGACGGCGCAAAATAGTAATGGAGTGAAAGGATAAAATGGCACACGGAAAGGGCGAACTATGTGGGGTTCGCGGGTGCGCAATACCAGCAGTGATACGCCGGAAAGCAAAAAGAAAAACCAAAATATCGGGGCAGTGTAATCCACCATTGTTTCAAAGCCTTTGCGGGTGAGGGTGCCTAAAAAAACCAGTGCTAAGGCGATCGCTGCTTGCAAGAATAAGGCATAAGTAGGACTGCTAGGCCGTTGTTGCCAGCGTCCCATAAAACCAAATAGTGAAAAATCCTGTCCCAGTGCGTAATTGGTACGCGCTCCAGTAAAAATTGTGGCGTTGGTTGCTCCCAAAGTCGCGATCGCAATCAGCACACTGATAAACAAAGCTCCCGGTTCACCCCAAAGAGAGCGCATTAAATCTGCGGCTACTGCTTCTGACTGTGACATATTTGCTAATCCCAGTCCTCGCAGGTAAGCCAGATTGATTAGCAGATAAATGGTTGTAATGATACCAATACTCCACATTAGCGATCGCACAATATTACGTCGTCCATCTTGAATTTCTGCGGAGATGTAAGCCGCCTCATTCCAACCGCCATAAGATAGCAACACAAACACCATCGCTAGTCCCCAGGTTCCTGATGATGCAGATTCTACAGGAGTGGCAGAATTAGGAATGGCGGTAAGCCCAATAATAACTACCAGCAACAAACCTAGAACTTTTGCAGCACTCAGTAAGTTTTGTGTCCACTTACCCTGTTGCAAACCGACAATGTTCAAAGCAGTTAAAAATGCGATCGCTATGGCTGCATATATAGAAGACGAAAACGTGCCTAGCCGCCATATCTGAGAAACATAATCGCCAAAAACAAATGCCAAAAGAGCAATGGAACCAGTTTGAATCACTGTCATCCGCGCCCAAGCAAATAAAAAGGCGACTCTTTGCCCGAATGCACGTTTCAAATAATAGTAGGCACCACCAACGTCGGGATAGACAGTGGCCAACTCTGCATAGCACAGCGCTCCTACTAGAGATACCACACCACCCATTAGCCAAAAAAGCAGTACAGCAATATCGCTACCTGCTTGACTGGCCACTAGAGCCGGAGTTTCAAAAATCCCCGCTCCGATGACAATACCGACAATTAGAGCCACTGCGTCTGGTAATGTCAGGGATGGTTTGGGTGTTGCTAGTTCAGTTGAAGTTGTTTGATCGAGCAAATTGTAGTTTTTACGTCTACTCACATTATTTCCTTATAGTGTTGAGTTGGGACTTTTAGCTTTGTTTTACAGTCTTTGTTCAACAGAGGAATCATTTATGTACTCCAGATTTGGGAACTCACGATTCAATAAGACCTTAAATCACTGTTTTACCTGTAGTTCTATGGTTAACAATAAATGTGATGAGAATGTGACAGTCACCAGCGATACAGCAGATTTCAAATTATATTCATCTGGTAACATTAGATTAACTTCCCTGCGTAGCTTACCACTGTAAGCATCGCTCTAAATTCTTTTGCCAGACAACAGCACTCTACAAGTAGAGTAGAAAATCTGAATTGGTAAAACGTCTTCCACTAGTGAGATTTATACTCATCTAAAGAATGATTGACTCATAAGGGGTAATCGTGCTTATTTGATTAAAAAGCTGGTACTGCTATGCGTAATTTTTATACCGTACACGTTTCATTGATTGAAAATTGATACTTTATTTACGCCCTGCTGTACTCAAGACAGCGATCGCTCCATAGTTTCGCTTAAGTAGGGATGCATATATGTGCGTTGTTAATTAATAAATAATATATCGGCTTCTTAATCCATAATTCTTTAGTATCTGCTACTGGGAAAAAGTAAAATGTCTATTACTTCACCTACTATCAAACCCAATACAGCTAGGACAGTTATAACCCAAAATGAATCTAGTTTATTGTAACCAGAAAAGCGCATTTCTAAATCAGCTAAAAGCGTAGTGGCTAAGGGTATCATAAAGAGCCTTAATAATATCGACCAAGTTGCTACTAAAGCAATTGATATACTTAAAAACAAGATAACAACTAAAGTTTTCGAGCCAAACTCGATTAAACGCTCTAACCAAGAAAAACTTTTTCTTGCTACAGCTATAACCATAGCAACAACAAAAGCTCCTACTAACCAAATAATATGATTAGCAGCAAGATACCATCCCAGAAGAATGTAAGCCAATAAAAGGAATATTAAAGGCATTAAAGGAATCCTGTTAAAAAATTCCATATTTATACTGCCAAGGCTTAGAAAAATACCAAGTTAATCTCTTAATTCTATTCAAAAAATGTTACAGCAATCACGATACCAAAGACTATCAGCATCAATGGCGTAATTTGTTCACCTAAATAATAGCCTAGAGAATATAATCGTTAAAAACAGTTGTAGTAATTGTATCTGGCTGACCCTTGTAACACCACTGATATACTTAAATACTATAAAATAGCGATCGCTCTGTACCAGTTGCATAAGTCCCGATCTATTTACTCGCTTCTTGAGAAATATTATGCTCTAGTCCAAAAAATAGGACTTGGTGTCGCTCGACAAAACCTCGTTATGTCAGTGTTAACTAAGTAGTGTATGTAATATATTAAATTTTTTGTATTATAAATAACTTAAAAAAAGTTTATTAGCTCGTGATCTAGATCAGTGCTAAAAGCTCAAGATACTTCCCACAATAGATTGGGGCAAAGTCTAATTCTATAGCTAATTTGCATATCCCAAATTTGTCTGTATATTTAAACATTGGCATTAATTTTATGAGAGAAGTTATCCCAGAAGAAAAGACATATTTAGAGCTTTCCGAAGCTGGTGGAAGCTCTCACAAGTTTTATGAAGTGATAGTTCAAGATAACCAATTAACTATACGTTACGGTCGTATTGGCGACTGTGGGCAAACTCAAACAAAAGCTTATCCAACTTCTGAGAAAGCGAAAGCAGAGGCTAGTAAAAAAATTAATGAAAAGCTCAAAAAAGGTTACGAGGTAGCTGTTATGGGTGTTCGCCAGAAGCGTCCTGTGACACGCCGCCAAGTTAGCAGCACTATTTCCACCGCAAAACAAGCTCCGATTATTTGGAAGTTTGCTTCATCTTCAGCTGCTTTTGGAATTTTCATTGATGCCAAACGTTGCTGGGTTGGGAATCAAGCAGGTCAAGTTTTTGCTTTAAATCATCAAGGTCAAGCGATCAATCGCTTTAAGCTTCCTGATGGTGTTAAATGTTTAGTTGCCGATGATATTTGGATTTATGCTGGTTGCGATGACGGTAATGTTTACGACCTGACTGGCAAGCTACCGCGTCTGAGCTATAAAATTGATGAAAATGTTGATATTTTTTGGTTAGATATCAAAGATGGATTGTTAGCCGTCTCTGATGCCAATGGTGGGGTAACGACAATCGATCATGATGATGAATCACAGTGGACTCGTCTAAGTCAAGGCGATTCCGGGTGGATGGTACGTTGTGACCAATCAGGGATTTATCACGGTCACAGCAAAGGCGTGACTATGTACGATCGCCTTGAAGGTCGGATGTTATGGCATCAAAAAACTCAAGGCAACGTATTATTTGGCTGGCAAGAGGCATCAACAGTCTATGCCGGAACAAGCGACCATAAAGTTTATTGCTTTAATAAAAATGGGGAAGTTGGCTCCGTTTTCAAATGTGATGCCTCAGTTTACTCTTGCGCTACCGCACTTAACGGCAAGTATGTGTTTGCTGGAGACAATAGTTCTTCCATTTACTGCTTTGATGAGCTAGGAAAGCGTCTTTGGAAGCTTTCTACAGGGTGTGGCTCGGCTTTATCTATGCAGTTTTTCAACAATTATATTTATATTGTGACAACAGATGGTTATTTGGCTTGCATTGATGCTAGTGAAACTGCGATTGGCTCTGCTCAAACAGGCACAGTTCCCGAAGCTGTAGTAATTAAAGCACCATTAGGTGAAGGAGTTGCACCCTCATCTGTTCTAGAGACTACTACAAATACAAGCTCTGGGGTTATTGTTGAATGCTTTCGAGAAGGAAGTAAATTGAGAGTTCGTGTTGTTTCTGATGGTTACAACCACAACTGGAAAGTTCAATTTCCCAAGGATATTCGTATTGAAGGTGCGCGTTACCTTGTTCAAGAAATACGTGAATCAGCAAGTGGCGGATTCTACCGTGCTTATGGTGATATTCAAAAATTAGTTTAACTAGATAGAGCCTGAGCTTCAGCGCTACAACGCTCAATATTTGAGGCGATCGCAACATCTCTCAAAAAACACCGACACTAAAGCATTCAGTCCCAGGTTAAACCGTAAAGACTGCGATCGCCCTTGAGCAAATTGAAACTAAGAATGAGAAATAGCACAACGCCCCATGCTCAATTACAAAATTCCCAAAAAATGGTTAATTTTGATGACAGTGGCTTTGATATGTGCCTTGTCGCTGGCGATCGCTTCTTCTGCCTCAAGTATTTATTTATATGGCAGGAGTAATAATAATATCAAGGCAGATGCAGCAATTGTTTTAGGAGCGGCAGTTTGGAAAGAAGAACCATCTCCTGTTTTCAGAGAGCGAATTAACCACGCCATTAACTTATATAAAAATGGATTTGTTAAGACAATCATTTTTACTGGCGGAGTTGGGGAGAGTAATGAACCAGCTGAAGCTATAGTTGGGAAAAATTATGCGATCGCACACCAGGTAAAAGCTGCTGATATTCTCATTGAGACTCAATCTCGCACAACTCACCAGAACCTCAAAAATGCTTTGGAAGTAGCGAATGCTCACCAATTAACCAAGTTTCTTATTGTCAGCGATCCATTGCATATGAAGCGAGCCGTATTGATGGCACGAGGCTTAGGAATGGATGCACATTCGTCTCCCACACCTACTACCCGCTATCGCAGTTTTCGCAGTCAGATGGAGTTTTTGAGCCGAGAAACTTATTTTTACTTTGTCTACTTAGTGTTTAAAATATAGCCGTAGCGGACTGCAACTAAAAATGCCCAATATTAGAAAATAAAGCTGTAACCTTTTCCTGTATAAATTAACTAACATTATCAACCTTTGTAATTAGATAGTTTCGAGGCGAAAATGCTTAAATGCTCTAGCTGCTTCAGGAATTAGCTCAATGTACCAATACCCATTCGTTTCATCTGCAAACCAATTAACTATTGCAAGTGCTGGTTGACCAAATTCATCATCTTTTACTCCAAAAAATTTGCAAAAACTGCACCTAAATGACCAATTTGTCCAGGAGAATCACCATTATATTCAGCAGCTTCAGATAACTCCCAAGTACGTAATCTGCGATTATCTTTCATAAAGTAACAATGCTGATATAACTTATCCAAGATAGCTTTATGCCCTGGAGTTAATCCCTCATAAATTGAATGGAATGCCTCTAGATATTCTTCTTCGGAAAAAATACAACGTTCAGCATATTTAATCACTTTATTATTCCCCTTTCGATTTGCCAGAATACCAATATTGAGAAAAACAAAGCTTGATGTCAACGGTAATATTTACCATATCTCATGTTTGAGATTGTCAAATCGCAGCAAGAGGTTTATTATACCTTTGCTGCGATTTTAAGCTTAATTGCGTGTAGCTTCCAGTAGGCGAGAAAAATAGAAGCGAGTCTTTGTCATTGCCCGTCGTTGCAAAGAAAAGCCATTGCTTTCTAAGATTTTCACCACATCAGCCTCACGATGTAAATAAGCACGAGTGGCTTTACTTGGCCCAGGAAAGAAACTGCCAATTTTCTTGAGTATACTCAGGGCGCAGGTCTTCGGCGCAAAACTGAGAATTATCCGCGACTGTGCCAAAGAACAGAGGTGAGATATCATCTCATCGGCTTTTTCTTGAGGGTAATGGATGAGAACATCTAGGCAAATAACAGTATGGTAGCTACCACTCAACGATTCTAAATCCTGCACCGCAAAAGTCGGATTTTCGTTATTTCCCAAAGTTTGTTTTGCTCTATCTCTGCCTTCTTCTACCATTTTTTCCGAAATATCGGTGGCATAGACTTTGGCACCATCGACTGCCAGGGGAATGCTGAGACTACCGACACCACACCCAGCATCACAGATTGATAGCTCTGGTAAATTGTTATCAGCCTTCAGCCAACCGAGAACTGTATCCACAGTTTGCTGGTGTCCATTGCGGATGTCTAATTGGACTTTGTTGACTTCGCCATCGCCGTAGATTCGCTTCCAACGGTCAAACCCTGTGGAATTGAAATATTCGCGAACAATCGTTTTGTCATCGGCTGCGTTCATAAACTTCGATTTTTAGGGGTTCCCAATGCTTAAAATTATCATTGATAGGAACCCATAAGAGCGGTCTTCCAGATTTTTCTAGATGGCTTCATAAATATTACTATTATGGTTTTTTTGACATACCCTAAGACCCTGTGAATTTAGGGTGGTGTTGGGTTAAAAAAGAAACATGAAAATCATCAAACCCATCACCAATTGGTTAGAAACCCGCGCCAGTGCCCCTGCATACGGCGGTTGGGTGCTAGGATTAACCGCTATTTGTTTTTTTGGCGCAGGTATCAATACGATGGCTGGTTGGCTTTACGCCATTAGCGGCATTAGTTTTGCCCTTTTGGGTGTAGCAGCCATCTTACCGCCGCGATCGCTCACAGGTCTATCCATCACTCGCCGTCCCATACAACCTGTGTCAGCAGGCGACGATCTAACGGTGGAATTAGAAATCTGCAATCAGACACAGCAGCCTGTAAGTTTATTGCAAGTTGAAGATATACTCCCCTTCGTCTTAGGGAAACCAGTACAAAAGGCAATCGAAACAATTCCTAGCCAAGGTAGTTACCGTTGGGTATATTACCACCCGACTGTGCGTCGGGGTGTTTATCGCTGGCACACAGTTGAACTTGGTTCTGGTGCGCCTTTGGGTTTGTTTTGGTGTCGCCGTCAGCGTGATTGTGCTGCGACAGCGATCGTTTATCCCACAGTGTTACCCTTGGCTACCTGTCCCCTAATAGATGAAATGGGACAAGAAGAGAGCAAAAGGGGCGATCCTCGTGGTAAACCCTTGCAAACAGCGACAACCGGGCTGGTGCGATCGCTCCGTCCCTACCGTCTAGGAGATCCTACTCGCTTGATTCACTGGCGGACTAGTGCGCGCTATGGCGAATTAAGGGTGCGGGAGTTAGAAATGGTAACAGGTGGACAAGAAATAGTTATTGCCCTTGACAGTGCTAGCAATTGGGAAGAAGAAAACTTTGAACAAGCAGTAATTGCCGCAGCATCTTTGTACTTTTATGCACAGCAACAAGAATTACAGGTGCAACTGTGGACAGCATCAACAAATTTAATCAAAGGCGAACGCTTTGTTCTAGAAACCTTAGCAGCAACCACAGCCTTAGAAGATGCCAGTTCAGTTGTTCCTAAAAGCTATCCTTTGATTTGGCTGACTCAAAACCCCCTGAGCCTTGCTACTCTTCCTCAAGGTAGTCGCTGGGTTTTATGGCCAAGTATTTCCTCACCAGCAGAACCAGAGGTAATTAATTGGGAACACCCTGGTATAGTTTTGCAAAGCGATAATCCACTGCAACCCCAGCTACAAAAAACATTACATTCATAAATCAATTCAAATTTTATAATTTCAAAGACCACTGACAAGTTCAACTTCTGCGATTTCTGAGATTTTCTCCGATCCCAGGACACCGGATATATCAGCCTTTGAGCAAATGTAAAACAATTTGAGGGGAAAAGGTTGGGGAAATACACCCAGTAATCCCCACATGAGGCTGAGGTACAATGCAAAGAAATATTTAAATTATGAACGACATGATCGCATCAGAACATAACACAAAATCCAGCGATAAAAGCCTAGAGGCAATGCGGCATTTTTCCGAACAATACGCCAAGCGTACTGGAACATACTTCTGTTCTGAACCTTCTGTCACCGCAGTTGTGATTGAAGGATTAGCCAAACATAAAGACGACCTGGGTGCGCCTTTATGTCCTTGTCGCCATTACGAAGATAAAGAAGCTGAGATTCACGCCACATATTGGAACTGTCCTTGTGTGCCAATGAGAGAACGCAAAGAGTGCCATTGCATGTTGTTCCTCACCTCTGACAATGAGTTTGCTGGAGATAAACAAGAAATCTCTCTGGAAACAATCAAAGAAGTACGAGACAGCATGGGATGAGCGAAATCATCCCCCAAGAGTTTTGGCAAGGCGTAGAACAGTTCAATTCTGGACAGTTCTACGCTTGTCATGACACTTTAGAGGCTTTGTGGATTGAAGCTAGCGAACCGGAAAAAAGCTTTTATCAAGGAATTCTCCAAATTGCTGTGGCACTGTATCATTTGGAAAATCGGAACTGGCGAGGTGCTGTAATTCTATTGGGAGAAGGCAGCAATCGCCTACGCCGTTACCCATCTAGTTACAGCGGCATTGACGTAGATGAGCTATTGAGCGAGAGCGCAGTGTTGTTGACGACATTACAGCAAATAGGGCCAGACTTGATTGCTGCTGGCAATCTGGGCGAAAATCAAGTCTTATCTTTGCCTAAAATCGTGCTAACGACTGATTAGACATAGGAGTGAAATTAATTATGTGTTACCCGAAATCCTTGGTAGGCAAAATTCATCTAGCCGAGGGCTTCGCGTACTACTACGTGGAAGCAAGCTACGCATAGCGTCTTTGTTAAAAAAAGAGTATTGTGTCTACGTCATTTTCATTCAGATGTCAATTACCTGAAACCTTGAGGTTGGGGGTAGCGTCACTATTTCAGCCAGTAGTTATCAGAAATCACTCCAGATTGTATATTTCATAATCTGGATAAAGTACTTGAGATAATTAGAATGCAAGCTGAAATCCTAAATCCCCAATTGCTATGATGCCCTGCTATCAATTGCCCTTATCCCAGATACGTCGCTTTGGATTAGCTTTAATGCTGCCAGCTACACTTTTGGGCGCTTTTGCCTTCCCTACCCAAGTGCAAACCGCTACTGCACAAACATCTCAGGCAAATCGCCCCCTGACTATCCGCGCTGATGTGCAAGAATATGACGCGAAAAATCAAGTAATCACCGCTCGCGGTAATGTGCAAATGTTGTATCCGGCTCGCCAACTTCAGGCAACATCTGCCCAAGCACAGTATTTTAGTAAAGAACGCCGAATTGATTTCAGTGGCAACGTCTATATTTTGCAACAGGGCGGTAACAGTATCCGAGCAGAGAAAGTAACCTATTTAATTGATGAAGGGCGATTTGTTGCTTTACCCCAATCCAACCGTCAGGTAGAGTCCATCTACATGGTGCAAGAATCAGATAATAATGGACAAACTGCGACACCTGCCCCAAAAACACCACCTTTGAAGCCTTCTAATTAGCATTTACCACCAAGAAAGGGTGCTTCCAGCGTGAAAATTGTTTTAGAAAATATTCATAAATCTTACGGCAAGCGAGTAATTGTCAATCGTGTCAATCTTTCTGTTGCTCAGGGGGAAATCGTTGGTTTACTAGGCCCCAATGGGGCTGGTAAAACGACGACTTTTTACATTGCCACAGGTTTAGAAAAACCCAATCAAGGAAAAGTTTGGCTGGGTAATGTAGACGTAACGGGAATGCCAATGCATCAAAGGGCAAGACTGGGTATTGGTTATCTAGCACAAGAAGCAAGTGTTTTTCGCCAACTCTCGGTAGAAGATAATATTCTGTTAGTGCTAGAACAAACTCATGTGCCACGATGGGAATGGGCAAGGCGACTCAGAACTTTACTGCGGGAGTTTCGGTTGGAAAAATTAGCTAGGAGTAAAGGAATTCAACTTTCTGGTGGTGAGCGACGGCGGACGGAATTAGCAAGGTCTTTAGCTGCTGGACAAGAAGGGCCAAAATTTTTACTTTTGGATGAACCATTTGCCGGAGTCGATCCGATCGCAGTCTCAGAAATTCAGCAAATCGTAGCACAACTGCGCGATCGCGGCATGGGAATCTTAATTACAGATCATAATGTCCGCGAAACCCTCGCGATCACCGATCGCGCCTATATCATGCGTGAGGGACAAATTCTTGCTTTTGGCGCTGCTGACGAACTCTACAGCAATCCCCTCGTGCGGCAATATTATTTGGGGGATAATTTTCAAGTCTAAATTAACAATTATTTAGTTAATAATCTCCCAGGGTATTTTGATTTTTGATTTTTCAGCATGAATTTATTAGTTTATTTTTAGCCATTAAGTATTTAATTTTGATCTTAAATACACTAGAGATGTTTTGCTTTGCCAGGGTTGCCAATATCTAAATTTTAAAATTGCTTATGATATCAAAGAAGCTCACGTATTTTAATAGTCTCTATTCGCTGCTGCCTTTTACGATCATGGATCGCTATCTTGCCAGCGAATTGTTAGCGCCGTTTTTCTTTGGTGTCGGAGCTTTTTCATCAATTGGCGTCACTATTGATGCTGTATTCGATCTCGTTAGAAAAATTGTCGAATCTGGGCTACCTATAGACATTGCTATTCAAGTTTTTTTGTTAAAATTTCCCAACTTTATCGTTTTAGCCTTCCCCATGTCTACGCTGCTGGCTACTTTGATGACTTACAGTCGTCTTTCTAGCGAGAGCGAACTAATTGCCTTGCGTGGTTGTGGTGTCAGTGTCTATCGCATGGTGCTAACTGCTGTGATGTTAAGTCTTGTAGTCACAGGAATGACATTTGTGTTTAACGAAGAAATTGCACCAGCAGCCAATTATCAAGCGGCGATGACTCTGGATAAAGCTCTTAAATCAGACAAGCCCACTTTTAAACAGCAAAATATTTTCTATCCTGAATACCAGGATGTTGTCCAGCCAGATGGCTCTAAAAATCGGATATTGACACGCTTATTTTACGCCGACCAATTTGATGGTAAGCGAATGAAAGGGTTGACAATTATAGATCGCTCAACCAAAAATCTGAATCAAATTGTCGTATCAGAATCTGCTCAGTGGAATCCTTCTCAAAATGTTTGGGATTTTTACAACGGCACAATCTATTTTGTTGCTGCCGATCGCTCTTATCGTAACATCGTCAGATTTGAACAGCAACAACTGCAACTACCGCGCACGCCATTAAGTCTGGCAGAAAAAAGCCGCGATTATGGTGAAATGAATATTGCCGAAGCACTACAGCAACTAGAAGTGGAAAATCTTGGTGGCGATCGCCAAAAAATTCGTAAACTTGAAGTGCGGATTCAACAAAAAATCTCTTTGCCCTTTGTCTGCGTGGTTTTTGGTTTGGTAGGTGCAGCGATGGGAAGCATACCCCAGCGAACGGGGAGAGGTACCAGCTTTGGGATTAGTGTCATAGTTATATTTTCGTACTACTTAATATTCTTTGTTAGTGGGGCGATGGCACAAGCAGGTGTCCTTTCTCCGTTTATGGGGGCTTGGTTGCCCAACTTTCTTTTTTTGGGAATAGGTTTATTCTTATTGATGCGAGTTGCGAGAAGGTAAATTGAAATAGCAGGGGGCAGGGAGCAGGGGGCACGGGGACAAAGAGACAAGGAAAATAATTCCAAACTCCTAACTCCTAACTCCCAATGCCTATTCCTCTTCATCCCCACACTTCAATTACGGGTGATAATTTCGACATTCTGGTGCATTGGGGTTTTCCTTGCAGTATTCTTCAAAAGAAACTTTCGCTGATATCATACCCTCAGCTTTTTGATGAGCTGCTTCTGCCTGAAGTTCTTCTACCTCATCCCAGGCAGCTGCACAGGCTTTAGAATAAGCACTTTGTTCGGTGCAAATAGCACGAGCTTGCTCAATTGCTTTTTGAATCCTCTCCTCCAGCAGTAGCGCTTTTGGCGCTTCCACAAAGTCGCTTTTAGTCAAAATGTCGGTAATCGAGATGATCCCCAACAGCTTGCCTTGAATCACAGGCGCGCGATGAATACCAGTATTAGCAAATAACCGCGCTACATATTCCACACCCAAATCAGGATTGACCACGATGCAGGGCTTGCTCATAATTTCATAAACCCGCACTTGCTTTGGATCTTTCCCGTAGGCTGTTATTTTATAAACAATATCTGTTTCTGTGACAATACCATAAGCATCATTGTCATAGCGACGATCCACAACCAGCGCCCGCAATCCTTTATCCTTCATCAGCCCCACCGCTTCAGCAACAGTTGCCGAACCGCGAATGGTAACTACGTCTTTGGTCATGATATCTTCAGCTTTCATCATTGTTGTAGTCTCCTGGTTAATAGTCCGGTGCAGCACTGCGCCCTCATGGGCGTATCGAAGCATTGCACCGCACAGTTTGCTCTAACTAGAAAGTAAAAAAAGTTGAACTTTTGCCGAGCTACAACAATAAATTAGACCAGTTGTCAACTTATGATGTTATCCAATGTAACCAATGCCCAAAAACCCAGCATAAATTGTGATAATATTTTGCCGATTAACAAATATTTATTTTTTAATTGCCGAAAATTGCCGTATTTTCCAGAAATAGCTAGAAATCAAATTGGTAATAATATGAGCGACAATCGGCACTAACAAGTTGCCCGTGAGCAGAGCGCTATATGCCAATATCATCCCGACAATTGTTGCCCAAATTACATAAGGCCATTGTTGGGAACCGCTAAAATGCAAGATGCCAAAGCAAAGACTGGATACAATTACAGCTGTCAGATCGGAGCCTAACGCTGGTAGTATCACACCTCTAAATAACAATTCTTCACTCAATCCGGGTAGCAACCCCAGCCAAATTAAATCTGGTAAAGCTAAAGGCTTCAGTACGATTTCTAGGTAATAATCTGCACTCTTACGATAGGCAGTCCATAGACGGTAAGTTAAGCCACTTAACGCGGTGAGTACAAACCCCAACCCTACACCTAATAGCGCTTCTCTTGGATTCAAGTCCCAAGCAAATAGCGAAAAGTTGCCAAAGTATAACGAAAGTTTAGCGACTATCAACAAAATGATTGCAGTCGCTCCCATCGCCCCAAGTACTTGGATACGCGTTAGGTATGGAATTTCTGGCTCTTGCTTTTGTTGTTCAATCACAGGTTTTTAAAGGGAGAGGGGGCATTGGGCATTGGGCATTGGGTATTGGGAATTGGGAATTGGGCATTGGGCATTGGGCATTGGGCATTGGGCATTGGGCATAACTCCAAACTCCTAACTCCTAACTCCAAACTCCTAACTCCTAACTCCAAACTCCTAACTTTTAATTACTGACTGCAAAGGTAATAATTTGGGACGGAGAGCGGAGGGATTGATGCCTGCTTTATGTGCTACTAATACACCTACTGCTTCTAAATATGAGTTTACCTGTATAGATTTGATCCCCAACGGTTGCGGAGGAACTTTTATTAGAGTTTTATTTTCTTCTACTGTAATTATTTGGCATCGTTTTTGGCTTAAACTCAGTAAGGCACTGCTACCACAGGCAGTTGCAGGTGCGATCGCAGCATCCACTTCATCTGCCCAAATATCTCCTTGCTGTGATGCGATCGCTCTCTCTATTATAAATTGTGGGGCACGACTTAATCCTACAAGCACGCACGGCAAAAAGGTATAACCCAATTCTTCGGCGGCGGAACGGGGAGATAAATCTGGTTGCGGAGGTTCGCTTAAAAGGGCGGGTGAATGGGCGCAAGGAATTTGAAAGGTTCGCACTAGCAAATGGCTAATTACGGCTTCTGCACCCGCTAAAGAATCTACCCCTTCACCTTGACGATATTTCTGTACTGCTTCTGAGTCCATATCATCCGGGAAACGGGCTACAACTGCGATCGCTTCTGCCCCCGCTTTTTTTATTAATATCTCGGCTGCTCGTAACAAGCTATCTGGGTTGCCAATTGTTCCCCAACTAGCCCCCGATGCTGTAGTCCGTAATTCTACATTTAATGGCGCATCCGTAATTACATAATCTGTTAAAGTCAATCCCAGAGTTGCTCTGACTGCATCGGCTGCTTGTATATGTCGTAGTCGTAACTCTGGCTCAATGCCTTGGTCTAAAAGCAAACCTACTTTGTTGCTGCGGACTGGACGCAACCCCCAGCATCCAGAGGCGAATTTGTCAAGTCCGTAACCTTCAACATAAAAAGCATTGGGGAGATTCCAATACAAACTTGCGCCATTGAGGACATTGGGGTGAGTAATTAGGCGATCGCAAACCTGTGCTATAACTCTGGCAACAGGCAAAGCATCTCCTGCATAACCCCCAATGGCAGCCCCAACGCCAGTTGGTACAATTAAGATAGCGGTGTACATATTGAGTGATGAGTGATGAGTGATGAGTAATGAGTTTATAAATCAAAAGCCATCAAATCCTAACTCCGAACTCCTAACTCTTGGAAAGACTTGGGTTAATCGCGTCTCAACTCCCAACTCCTAACTCCTAACTCTTAACTGTCGTAACAACGGCTTCAATTGTAGCTTTTTGTTCGTCAACGTCCACAGAAGTAACTGCCCAACGCAGAGGTTCGCCTTGTCTCTTTAACTCTGTTTCAATTACTTCTAGTAACTCTGCGGGAGTTTCTTGTAAATCAATTTCTGCGGTAATAAAATGAGTCGTCATTTTGGTAATTCCTGTTAATTTCTAGTTTCTAGAATAGCTGATTTTATCTGCAATTAAATACTTGCGTAATTTATCAGGTTTGGTAATCTCCGCAAACAGTTATTCAGTTATGAATAATCATCCGATATACTGATAACTGTTCGCTGATTATTTGCCTTTGCCAAATTGTAATTGATAAACTATGTCTTCCTTTTCCGTCTGAATTTTCAAATCAGAAAGGGGTTTGGCAACACAAAGCAATACGTAACCTTGCTTTTGCAAATCTGGACTAACGCCCATACCATCAGTTTGATCCACAGTTCCTTCGCTTATTTGACCGGCGCAAGTTGTGCAGACACCTGCATTGCAAGAACTCGGCAGTTCCAAACCAGCAGCATCGGCAACTGATAAGATCGTTTCATTTTCAGGAACTTGCAAGGTATGAATTTTGCCTTGGTGATCAATTTCTACGGTGTAAGTTTTGGGCATATACAAAAGAAGGTCATGCTACGGACAAATTTATTAGTTTATCTGAATTAGTTAAAAATATCCAGATGTTACTATAAAAGTTTAGGTAAAAAAGAAGCAATTATAGCAACTAATTCGGAATAAGTTATAAATTAGTAACATTATTTACTATACAATACATAAATAAATTAGTTAAATTTGCTTACTATAAATATGCGCGATCGCGTTTCCTTATAAAAACCATTTGACATCTTTCAGATTGCCTTGGAGAGAATATGCGAGTGTTGTTTTCAGTGGTCGGTACGCGCAAAGATGTACAACAACCAGCGATCGCCTTGGCGTTGGAGGTGCGCGATCGCGGGCACGAGATACATCTGTGTGTGCCGCCGAATTTTATCGAGTGGGCAAAGAGGCTTGGGTTTGAGTTTACACCAGTGGGGATCGAGATGCGAGCGCCGCGCAAGACTGCGGTGAGTGACACCACAACAACTAAGCCAATGCCCGACCTCATCACCAACCAGTTCGATGCGATCGGTGCGGCCGCAAACTGCTGCGCTGATACCAGTTCTCGTGGTTCCGTTGCAAAAAGTATAAGATTAGACACTATATAGCGATGGTTGCACTCACCAACAAACTTTGGTCATCAATGTTACAATGTTGACTCTTAAAGTTACAGCATAAAGCCTTAGAGCTAGAACATAAAGCCTTAAAGTTACAACATTAAGGCTTCAGGTTATAACATTAAGCCTTAAGGTTACAATATTAAGCCTTAGAGCTAGAACATAAAGGCTTAAGGTTACAACATTAAGGCTTAAAGTTAAAGCGATCGCAGTTGACATAGAAGACAGACCATTCGTAGGGGCACAGCAATGCTCATTTGTGTCAACTTAACGTGAAAGCAAGTCTAGAACTAGCTTTTAGATTGCCTCGTTCCCAGTCTCCGACTGGGAATGCACTTCAATTGAGGCTCCGCCTCTCTTCCTGGCGGCAGAGCCGCAATTGAAGTGCATTTCCAGCCAGAGGCTAGAAACGAGGTTTTAACATAATATTATTTTGCTGAAAATCAACTTTTGATGATTAAATTCCGAGAAATCACGGACGTAAATCAAAACTTTTACTACGAAAAATGCGCTTTTTGCTGAACCAAAATCCAGGTTAATTGAGACAAAATAGCTTTGTAAAGCTTTTAAAAGTGTAAATTTATGACTCGAAAAAAACGTAATTCCCGGATTTTAGAAAAAGCTGAGTTTAGAGTTGCCGGACTGAAAGCTATCGATCCAAAAATCAATTTTGATGATACTCACAACTTGCAAAACCTGACTCACTTAATAGACAATTTTCACAATATGCTTGATGAGTATAACGCTGCTATAGCTATGATTGACTCTTCTAGAAATAAGCTAGATGAGATGGAAAAAACCTTAAGTCAGGTTTCAGACAAAATGCTGACGTGGGTTGGTTGCAAGTACGGCAAAAACAGCAATGAATATGAACTTGCAGGCGGCGTTAGAGACAGCGAACGTATCCGTAAAAGCAGATTGACACGCTTGAAATCTAACACAGATAAAACATCAGATGTAAAAGCAATAACCGCCACCCCCTAAGCTCGACTTTATCCATTTTTACGAAACCCAAAACCTGACACTGAAACCTTTGTGGGACGGTAGTTTTACTTTT
>NZ_JAVRCC020000070.1:0-35080 GCF_034530975.2 Nostoc sp. DedQUE07
GAACTTTATCATTGCCAATAAGCTGGGGACTGGGGACTGGGGACTGGGGACTGGGGACTGGGGACTGGGGACTGGGGACTGGGGACTGGGGACTAGGGACTGGGGACTGGGGACTGGGGACTGGGGACTGGGGAAGAGATATTTTTATTGTTCCTTGTGAGTTCCGCTCATGGAGTCTCTTGCAAAAATGACTTTTGCAAGAGGCGGGAAAAGGGACTCATGTTTTTTATTGTTCCTTTCCCCTTTTCCCCTTACCCTTTTCCCGACAAATGCCAAGAAGTCTATTACTTTAAGTTGTCACCAATCTACAGAGTATGGGAACGAGGAAAGCTTACAGCCAAGCGCGATCGTATTGAACAGGCCAGAGTTTATCGTGTCCCAGTTGTTTGGCTGCCAGGTGTGGCCAGTAAGGATTACGGAGTAGTTCGCGTCCTAACAGGACTATATCAGCTACTTCTGTACGAATAATCTCGTCAGCTTGTTCAGGGGATGTAATTAAGCCCACGGCTCCTGTATGAATATTAGCTTCGCGGCGGATGCGTTCGGCAAACTGAGTCTGATAACCAGGTTTAATTGGGATATGAACGCCCGGTATAGTACCGCCTGATGAAGTATCGATGAGATCGACTCCTAAAGACTTGAGTTTGTCACTTAAAGCAATACTTTGCTCAATGTCCCAGCCATCATTGTCTACCCAATCGGTGGCGGAGATGCGTACCCAGAGTGGATGTGTTTGAGGCCAAACCTCTCGGACTGCTTGAACTACCTCTCTGAGCAGACGAGTCCGGTTTTCAAAGCTGCCACCATAATCATCTTGACGGTGGTTAGAAAGAGGTGAAAGAAATTGGTGCAGTAGATAACCGTGGGCAGCATGGATTTCCACTACCTTGAAACCAGCTTGGAGAGAACGTTTGGCTGCTTGAACAAAAGCGTCAATAATTTCTTGAATTCCCTCAAGACTGAGGGCTTCTGGAACTGGGCTATCTTGGCTAAAAGCGATCGCACTACTCGAAACTAAGGGACGCCAACCTTCCTGAGATTCATCTAATGCTTTCCCTCCCTTACTCGGTTTGGCAGTGCTGGCCTTTCTACCCGCATGAGCAAGTTGAATACCTGAAACAGCACCAAAGTTATGAATTAATGCCACAGTCTTGGCTAAAGTTTCGATATGTGAATCCGACCAAATTCCCAAATCTTGCGGGCTAATGCGTCCACGCGGCTCTACAGCTGCCGCCTCTGTGAACACTATACCTGCACCGCCAACTGCGCGAGAAGCTAAATGGATAACGTGCCAATCATTAGCATATCCATTTGTACTGGAATATTGACACATCGGTGAAACGGCGATGCGATTGCGAAAAACAACTTCACGAATCTTAAATGGTTCAAATAGATGTGCCATTAATCTTGATTCCTTCTCTTGCTACGTAAAATAAATTGGGAAGGGATTTGCAGCATGAATTCGATTTTGCATTAATTAAATAGAGAAGTCAAAATTCAGAATGCAATCAGTGGGGAATTTAGACCGACCACTTGATAGTTTCCCAGCAAATTCAAAATTTGCTGGGAAACTTAAACCCTTACTCTCAAAGCCGAATTTACCGCCGTAGGTATTGCAGTAGTTCTTGCGTAGGGCAGTATTCCTCCAGCCGACGCTCTTGCTAGCTTGCAACTCTTACAGAGTGGGCGGACTCGCTACCGCTATGCTATCCTGCCTTACGCAAGAACTACCTCTTTTGTTAAATATTTGTTGAATGACTAGAGTCATCATAGAGATTTGGATAAATCGACCGATCGTCAGGCTTTTGAGACTGCAATTCCCAGATATCGCGTTTTCCTAGTTCTCGATCCACTAATAGCTGTAGATGGTCTGGTAATTTAGTTGTTTGCCAAATTGACCAAATTTCTTCACTAAAAAATTCTTTTTCGATTTTTCCAGAAAACATGATTTGACCTCCACGAATGTTCAAGTTTAAGTTTAGTAACTCCTAATTTAGGAAAGACAAAGTAACAAAATTGTCATTCTTCATTCTTTCGCTATCTTTAAAATACAGGTAGTATTCGCTCTTAATACTGCTTGTTAAGAAAATCTCTAACTTGTGCATATTTAAGTAACTTTTCATTACGGATATTGTCGATAGTATCGCGTCCTGTGAGGACAGTAATCCGTTGAAAAAAGGCAAGTGTATGAGCGCGATCGCTACCAATTTGTCTACTCAAAATTAAATGCAAATCCAGGGTTAGAAATCAGCAAAGTTGCCTGACTAGCAGCTTACAGAATAGACTTCTTGTATAAATCAAATGTCCTCACCCTCAATCTCTCTTTGAAGCTGGGGAGATTACGTATCAAGCGTATATAATCATGAGCTTCTTATAGCGCGACGACTAGGACGCCCTTCGTCATCTACGAGGCAACCAGTACCAGAAGATGCTGTTGCTCTACTGGTACCGTAGTAGCCTTTATCTACGAGTATCACTCTTACCCCTTGAGCAGCAGCATTCCAAGTTGCCCAAGTTGCTGATGGATCGCCGCTTATGACTAGAACATCAGTCTCTAAATTCAGTTGCGAAGTCGAACTATTGCCTGACTCCGATTGATATGTATTCACGATTACATCTCCTAAAAAGTTTACTTGGCACTAAATTTTGAGTTTATTGGCTAACCCACCTAATTTTTCGGTATAATACGATAAGTACATCGTCTTACCGTATTATATAGTTATGAGATTTACATAAATTGTGCTAAAAAACAAGAGGCTATTAAAATTTATTGATATTACCTTGAATAAAATGCAGTCTGTGGCGAAAACTTTCTCAAAAAAATAAAGGACAAGAACTATACTTGTCCTCAATGGTTAAAATAATATATCCTACATCGAATAAGAGTTAGATGAGACAGGGTAAAACTTTTAGCTTAATAGCCTGCTATGCAATTATCGTTAAGATATAAAGTACGTATTAGACTTGGGATAAAAAACTAACTTGTTGGCGTAAACTCTACGCCAACAAAAAACTAATAATTAATCTTGCGTATAGTTCAATACGCTTAGTTTAAGGGGTCTTGGTGTAGATAATTGGTCTTTCCAGACGCGATAAATCGCGTCTCTACATCCGGGTTTTGGGTTTATCTGAACTGTATTGGCTGATAGTTTTCTGCAAAAAAGAATTGAGCAATGAGATTATCTACAATCTAGTTGCTCAATTAAAACCTAACGAAATAAGTATTTGTTGGTAAAGTTTGGGCAGTTCCTACATTTGTAGCCAAGTCATTTTTTTTATTATCTGTTTTGATGACTGCAAACTTATCAGTAAATAGCAATACTTCACCATTTCCCGGTGTTACCCAAGCGTGGCGAGTCATTAGGTTTTTGGAGACAACTAAAAGAGATGCATCTCCACGGTAAGGCGAGATGGGTTTACCCATGAAGGTTTGATTATCTCTATTGGCGATCGCATAAGCAGCAGAGGAACCCACAAAAATTTTACTGCCATCTGAGTAAATAGTTTTAGGGAAATTGCTACTGCCGTCTCCCATCCCCGCAGTTGTAGGCTTTCTTGGAATACTTAGCTGTCCACGCTCGACAGTAAAATTAGTCAGATTAACAGTTCCTATATAAACCTTTGTCTCATCACGGGTTTGTGCAGCATTGGTATAGCTGTCTGTGGTAATCAAAGTCTTTGTTAATAAGTCTTTGCCATTCCACCTGTAGATTGAGTTACCCCCATAAACTGAACCAAGGACATAAAGCTTGTCTTCAACAATATGTAATCGGTTAAGTCTTGTGTCTGCCATATCGTGAGCAAGATCGGCAGAATTGTAGCCCCAAAGTTTGCCTTGGTTATTTCCTGCTAAATTTGCCAAAGCAAATATTTTTGCTCCATCGAAAACCATCCGGTAAAGAAAAGCTATCTGAACGGGAATGCCTAACCTCTTTTGTTGCTGATAGCCACTAGTGTAGAGATACCCGTTTTTATACTCAAAATCCATTACCTCAGTTACGCCATAACTCTGTTTGGCTTTAAAGTTGAGGTTTTTGTCATAAATTGATAGAGTATTTGCAGACTGGTAAATAATCCAATCTTGCAAAAATTTTACCCGTGTCTTTGAATTAGCTTTGTTGCTAACTATTTTTTGCTTAGTTCCGTCAGTTTTGATTTTTACTAGTCCTGTTGGAACAGCTAAGACATAAGTTTTGCCGTCAATTGCTACTATGTCACGAGCATCGTAATTAGAGTTTGGGATTAGTTTTTTCGTCCCATTACTTTCTACTTCCCATACACCTTCAGTATTGATGACCGCAACTTTGCTGCCGTTAGTGCAAGCTGCTCTTGGCGAAGAAATATTAAGATATGTAGCTAAAGCGGGGGTAGAGTAATCAAACATTGTACAGTCCTAGATAAGGTTGACTGAAAAGTATTGGCTGTTCAATTAAGAAAAAAATTTTGGGAGTTTTTGCGCGTTTTTAAGCTAAACTCGTCTGAAAATTGAAGAAAATATTGGCTACGGTAAACTCAAACTCAAAGGTTGAGTAATCCGCAAAATATGCATATCTGCAAACATCGCTAAAATTAGAATTGAATTGTTTGTGGTTATGTCGTAGCGATAACCTGTTAATTGGGGGAAAGTAACTTCAATTAAGCCTCTCTGGCTGCTTTCTAATTCGACAAATACTTCACCGACACTTTCTGCCCCAGCTCACCCATCTCCTTTAACATCCCCTGAATCTTTTGCATAGCTAGAGATGAAGGATTGGTATATCCTTTCTCCCAAAGGTTTCCCGTCGAATAATTTATACCTAAAGATGCTGCAAACTGTGCTTGGGTAAGACCAGTTATGCCACAAAGTTCACGGATGAGCTTTCCAACTTGCGGTTGCTTGATTAGCAAAGGTTTCTTAATAGTCATTTAGCTAAGAACGCACCTGTTAATCTGGCGAGTGATATGTATTCTGCTACATCCTATTGGGGCTAATGCTGAATTGATAGGCGAAAATATACTAGAGTTTTTATACTTTCTTGATTTGCTAACCAAGTAATTACACGTCCGTAGATACGTATTTCCTAATGAGATTTTTAAGGCAATACGCTTGGGTTAAGGGTTGTTGGTGTAGATAATTGGTCTTTTGAGACGCGATAAATCGCGTCTCTACATCTGGATTTTGTTGCTCATTTTGAACTGTATTGATTTTTAAGGAATCAATTACGCACCGAAATAAGCAAGTAGGAGTTCTATAGAACGTTTCATTTTCCCAAACCCAGGTGATTTTGTAATGCTTGACGCATCACTTCTACAGGCAAAGTTTCCTGCTGCAACCAGATTTTTAATGCTGCTACCCCTTGTTGAACTAGCATTTCTAATCCATCGATCGCAATTGCGCCTTGTTTTTGTGCCTGCTGGAGAAATTGCGTTGGTTTAGGAATATATATTAAATCGTAAGCGATCGCACCCGTTGGTAAATTCGCGATTTCTTCTGCATTCAAAGGCGATTCATCGACTTTGGGATACATCCCAATCGGAGTTGTATTTACCAACAGATTTGCTTGAGTAATTAATTTTGGTAATTTCTCCCATTGATGAATCTGGAATTTCTCAGCAAGGGGCGAATTGCTCCAACTATTGCGGAATTCTTCTAATTTCTGCATATTGCGCCCAACAACATGAATTTGGGCAAAACCTAACTGAGTACAACCTGCGACAACAGCTCTTGCTGCACCACCATTGCCTAAAATTACCGCTACTTTCTGACTCCAATCTTGTTTATATGTTGTCTGCAAAGGGGCGATAAATCCTTCTATATCTGTATTTGTGCCTACCCATTTGTTATTTTGGCGGCTAACAGTATTCACGGCTCCAATAGTTTGAGCCAGGGGTGTAATTTCTGAGAGTAGGGGAATGATTGCCTGTTTGTGAGGTATTGTCACACTAAAGCCGACAACCCCAACAGCAGCAAAACCTGCGATCGCCACTTCTAGATTCTGTGGTTCAATCGGAAAAGGCAGATAAATGTAATCTAATCCTAATTGTGCGATCGCTGCATTATGCATCACTGGCGACAGCGAATGCTCCACTGGATGCCCAATTACCCCTAGTAGCTTAGTTTTGCCTGTAATTTTTTTTGTCATTTGTCATTTGTCATTTGTCAGTAGTTATTCTCCCCTGCTCCCCTGCCCCTCTGCTCCCCTGCCCCAATCCCCTCAGGTAGCCTACAATTATTAAAAGCTCCTTAACATTTCTTTAAATCATGCAGGCAACTACAGCCTCCTCTACAACTCCAATTCCTGGCAAATATTGGCAGTGGCGCGGGCACAACGTTTACTACGTGCGTGCGGGAGAGAAACAAACGCAACGTCCGCCTTTGCTTTTGGTACATGGATTTGGTGCTTCCACAGACCACTGGCGCAAGAATATCACAGGATTGTGTCAAGATTTTGAAGTATTTGCGATCGACCTTTTGGGATTCGGGCGATCGGCAAAACCAAAATTGCAGTATAGTGGCGACTTGTGGCGCGACCAACTCCATGATTTTATCAGCGAAGTGATTGGTGAAAAAGCAGTATTAGCAGGTAATTCTCTTGGTGGTTATGCTTGCTTATGTGTTGCAGCCCAACGTCCTGACAGTGCGGCTGGATTAGTGTTGCTCAATAGTGCTGGGCCTTTTAGCGAAAGCCAGCCGACATCAGAACCGGAAGCTTTGCAAAGCGAAATTCAGCCACCCAAAAAACCCTCTTCTTTAGAGAAACTTCTGGGTGACTCAGTTAAATGGATTTTTCAACAACCTTTAGCTCAGTTTGTGTTATTTCAATACGTACGACAACGTTGGGTAATTCGCCAAACCTTAGAAAAGGTATATCTTGATAAAAGTGCAGTTACAGATCAATTGGTAGAAGAAATTTCTCGTCCTGCTTTTGATCCGGGTGCGTTGGATGTATTTGTTTCAGTTTTTAGCAGTCCTCAAGGGGAAAAAGTTGATGTACTATTAAAGCAATTAACTTGTTCTCTGTTGATGTTATGGGGAGAAGCCGATCCGTGGATGAATGCTAGAGAACGTTCTCGAAAGTTTCGTCAATATTGCCCGGAATTGACAGAGCATTTTTTAACAGCAGGTCATTGTCCCCACGACGAAGTACCTGATAAAGTAAACCAACTTTTACACGATTGGGTTTTGTCTATTGACTAGGGAGATTAAATCTCATTAGAAAATGATGTTGAGAGACGCAATTTATTGCGTCTCTACTTGTAAATTTTTCTATCAAAAAGATAGTTAGATAAAAAAGAAAACTACCATTAAGCTGAAATCCCTGTTACAACAATCCGCGAGCCTTCTAAAAACTTTTCTACTTTGATTTGTGTTCCTAACTCCTCTCCCAAAGCGGGAACATGAGTAATTACGCCAACCAGTCTCTCTTGTTTTCCCAAAGACAGTAGAATATTTGAGACACTTTGCAGAGTTTCGGCATCTAATGTTCCAAATCCCTCATCTATAAACAGACTGCCTAACTTAGCTCCTCTAGACAACTTTTCTGAAAGTGCCAGAGCCAGTGATAAAGAAGTAGCAAAGGTTTCACCACCAGATAGTGTTTGCACTCGTCTCGATTCGCCACCACTCCAGTTATCTTCTACTTTATAGTCTTTTTTTTCGTATTTCAATGCATATCGCTGTTCTGTAAGTTCGAGCAGAAACACTGTTGCTTGTTCTACTAATTCTCGCTCAAAATGCTGGAGAATATAGTCTTGAAATCGATCCGATCTCAACTCTTTGGATAAAATTTTATATATTCCTAGCTCTTGTTGTTTGCTAGATAGTTGTGCTTGCAATTTCTCTACTTGCTCTTGCTGTTCTTCAGCTTTAGCAATCACAAGTTTTAAATCGTTGTATTCATCTTGTGCTTGTTTATATTTTTCTCCAGCATCAGCTACAATTTTTTCATACTGTGCAATTATTTCTGCCTTAGTAGTTCTGTCACCAATTGCATCAGTTTCTCGCTGAACGTTAGTTTGCAACTCAATTTTATTAGTCTTGTAATCTTCAATTTTTTGCTGCCATTGATTTTGTAATTCTGGATCTACTTTAGATTGTTGAAACATTTTTTCTGTAAAGTTTACAGATAGTAAACTAGTCTGCCATTCAGTTTCTAGGTGTTGTTTTTCAGTAGAAGCTAAATCAAAGTCTTTTCTTGCTTTGACATCACTTTGTTGAGCTTGCCGAAATTCATCGCGAGCAGTTTGATAGTTATGGGTTTGATGCTGAATACGATGCTCTAACTCTTGTTTATCTCGTTCTAGCTTTTGGAATAAATGATCGTAAGACTCACTTCCAGTAAGTTTGGATAGTTTGTCTGATATTTCCTGAAGTTGTGTTTTTTGACGTTCTACTTCATGTGCTGCATCTTGATGTTGGGTTTGCTTATCTGATAAATTACTTGTTGCAGACTTTAAATTTTGTTCGCTTACTTGAACTTCTGTAACTGTTTTCTCTTTATTTCTTAAACATTGTTGATACTTAGCGTCACTTTCATGTAATGCTTGGCGTTCCTGTTCAAGTACTTTAACTTTCCATTTGTCTGTTTTTAAGATAACAATAATTTGTTGTGTTTCTGCCTTCAGATCGGCTTCTTTTTTTGCTAATATTTGACGACATTCAATTTCTTGTTTTTTTAGATTATCCCTGATTGTTTCAACTTTAGTTTTAGTATCAGCAGCTTTTTGACGGATTTGTTCAGCAGCGCGATCACGTTTTTCTAGCGTTTCGATATTATCAGAAGATTCTAGTTGTGGTAATAAGTGGGCTTCTGGACAAACTCCACCACAAACTGGACAATCATCGTTAGTATGTAGCAATGCACGTAAAGCCGCAGCATAATTGTTTTGTCTAGCAGTATCTAATTCAACACGAGATTGCTCGCATTCTGCTTCAGATTTTTGGAAATTTAAAATAGCAGACAGATAATCAGACTCAGTGGTGATTAACTCTTGAGTAATTTGTTGTAGTTTGGTGCGATCGCTTTCAACTTGCTTTTGAACTCCTTCCCATTTAATTAGTAGAGGTGTAACTTGATTAAGCTGCTCTAATCTCTCACCACCAGAGGAATATAGAGACATTTCATTATTAACTCTAGTCAATATCTGATTTTTTTGCATTAATTCAGCTTCAGCTTTTTTGACAGCTTTATCAGCCTCAGTTAAAAGCTTGACTTTATTTGCTAATACTTCTTCTACCCTCTTTACTTCATTGTTAATTTGACGACGCTGTTGTTCATATATTTTGGCAGTAGTAAGAGCTTCTTCTCGCTGTTTTAGCTGAGGTGCAATTTCAGTGTGGTAGGCTTGTGCTTGATTGAATTTATCTTCTTGAATTTTAAAAGCTGATTGTTTCTCAATCAAAGCTTTGGCAGCAATCTCAACATCAGCATGAGTTTTGTCATATTGATTGCGAGCCAAATTGACTGATGTCCAGATGGCTGATAAGCGATCGCCAACTCGCGCTTGTTCTAATTGCTGTTTTAATTTACTTATGTTTATAGCTTGTTTATTTAATTCCTCAAGTTGCTCTTGCCAATCTGCTAAAGCTTTCAGATGTTGTAATAATTCTTTTTCTGCGGCTAAACCTGTTTGTGCTTTGGTAACTGCTTCATGTAATCTAAGTAATTCTTGTGAGAGAAACTCAGAGCGATCGCGTCGTTGAGAATTCAGTTCTAAATCTAATGAGAAATCCAGATTTTTTAGCTGTTCTTGAATTACGTTACATTCACCTTCAAGAAAGTTAGCTTGCTTCCCAGCCTGCGTACACATATCTGGAAAAATTTTTTCGTATCCAACCAGATTGCTTAAAATCTGACGCCGTTCAGTACTTTTACCTTTGAGGAACTCATCAAATTGACCTTGAGGAAGCAAAATAACTTTTGTAAAAGTTTCAAAATTCATTCCTAAAACTTTCTCGATAACGGCATTAATCTCTGCTTCCTTTTGTTCTCCAAAAGGTTGAAACTCGCCATTTATCCGCTTTTCTAACTTAAAAGTAAGCTGGGACGTTCTAGTACGATATAACCATGAGCGAAAGACTAAAAACTCCGTTTCATTTACTAAAAAGCGAAATGATACCTGTAATTTTAAACTCCCCTGACTCAATAATTCTTTGGGTTGAGTTTTTCTTGCTACTTTCCCATATAATGCTAAAGTCATCGCATCGAGTAAAGATGATTTGCCTGCGCCTGTTGGGCCAGTAATAGCGAATACTTCCAACTTCTCAAAGTTAATCTTTGTCTGATTGCGAAAACTGGTAAAACCTTCTAAAGTCAGTTCAAGCGGTCGCATCTTGGTTTTCCTTAATTTCCTTGTATAGTTCTTCAAATTTTGCTACAACGGCAAGAGGAGGCGTTGTGTTTAATTCTTCTTGGAAGTAGCGTTTAAATTCTTCCACTGGATCGAACTCTTCGCGATTTACAGATTTTTCTTGCTTTGATTCCACTTCTGGAAAACGTGGCTCAATTTGCAGCACTTTATCGCCACAAATTTTCCGAATTTTGTCAGCTAACCCCATTTGAGGTGTTTGCAAGTTGATAATTACCTTCAGATAGCCTGGGTGATTGCGTTGTGGTTCTAGTTTTTCTTCATAATTGCTCAATTCACATTCGACTATGTTCAAAGGTTTTTGACAGGGGATAGATATAAACTCTGGTTTTTTGGCGGGAGAACCAAGTTCAACATCAATCAGATAAAATCCCTTATCTTCTTCAGCTTCGCCAAAGTCCACTTGAATCAAAGAACCTGAATAGTAAGTAGGAGCTGCAATTGGAATTTCTTGAGATTTATGGATGTGTCCGAGAGCTATATACTGAGCTTCAGCGGGTAGGCTTTGTCCAGCCAAGGCGTAGGTTTCTTTGGTGTGATGACGGGCTTCGGAGTTAGCTAACCTAGCACCATCGATAGTCAGGTGAGCCATGAGGATATTAACGCTATCATCTTGAAAGCCGCCAGCTAAATTTTTGAGCAAGTAGTCTACCCTGTCTCTGTAGTGCTGTATTTGCTGCAATTCATCCATTGTCCAGAGATTTTCAACTGTCAATAGTCGCCGTTCTGAAGCAAAAGGCATTGCAGCTACACGCAATTTGCCATTGAGCGTTTCTTGGGTAATCAAACCTCCTTGGTTGACGCGACGAGGTTTCCCTAAAATCTGCACGCCAGCTAAAGACAAGAGATTAGCGATCCCATCAAAGCGGGAAGCAGAATCGTGATTACCTGCGATCGCAATTGCTGGGATTTTGGCATTTCGCAACCCCTCAAAAAACTGATACGCAACTCGTTCAGCATCAGATGGAGGATTAGGAGTTTCAAAAATATCGCCTGCGATTAACACCGCATCAACTTCTAATTCTTTGGCTTGTCGTAAAAGTTCCTGAAGAGCAAATTCAATTTCCGGGGTACGATCCTTGCCTTTGAGGTGACGCCCCAAATGCCAGTCAGATGTATGAATTAAACGCACAATTCCTCCTAAAAACGGTCAATATCAGCTTCGATGCTGGTAATTTCTGCTTGGCTTAAAAACACTTCTTCTTTGCGAGTGGCGTAAGCGGGGAAGGGGAAGTTAACTAAAATTGGGGCGGGGACTTCTGGTTGATGCACAAACATTGTGCCAGATTTTAGAAATAAAGCTCGCTTGCGACAAGAACCCGTCAGAAAGTTGTATTCTGGACGTTCTGCTTCTGCTGAATCTAATCTCCCGACAACACGAATAGCCGCTTGTCCCACAACGCGCCGTTCGACTTCTGAGGCTGTTTGCTGGGCACCAATTAAGATAATTCCTAGCGATCGCCCGCGTTCTGCAATGTCTACCAGTAAATCTTTAATCGGGCTACGTCCATCACGAGGCGCGTATTTGTTCAACTCATCAAGGACAATAAAAACAACAGGTTCTCTTCCTTGCTTCTCTTTTTGAAAAAATAGCTTTTGTAGTAAAACACCCACAACAAATTTTTGAGCACGGGCACTGAGTTTGTGGATATCAGTGACAGTCAGTTGAGCATCTGAAGCTATTGGATTGAGTTGGTATTTAGCAACTTCATCTGGTGATAAATCACCGCGAATTAAATGGCTAACTTCACTACTGATACCGTACAAACGCCGAATCATTGCTTCTGCTGTAGCTGGGACATTTCGTCCTAACCAACGCCTATTTTCTTCTCTATCTTCATCGTTAAGCAGTTTGTCTTCTAAAAAGTCAATTAATTCTCTAAATGTCTTAATCTTTGTTTTATTCTCTTCTCCAAAGGCTTCTACTTCTAAATGAGCTTGGACTTTGCGCCGACTGTTGCGATCGTTCTGGTCATTTTCTTCTGCTACCCGTGCTAATCGTTCTTCTACCGTCGTCACTAAATAGGATAAATTTCCTCGGTCTAAATCTTCACCAGTAAACAAAAACCGAAACAGGCGATCGCGGCACAGTTCCCGAATACTCCACAAATAAACTGATATCCCTTCAGAACGCTGTTCTAAGTCAGAGTCAACAGTCCGAGAATCTCTTTTTGGCGCAGCCCGAAAACTTGCACTTTTAAAAGGTTGTACTGGCAATTTTAAAATTTCATATTTATTTTTATCTTTTTCTTTTCCTGAATTACCATAAATTTGATTCAGCTTGTCTAAAAAGAATAAATCTTCACCCTTAACATTGAAAATCAGTGCTTTCGTATTAGCTTTGTAAGAACCTAAAGCCGGAGAATTGAAAATTGAATATAGTAAAAACAAAGCGTAAGATGTTTTAGTAGCCACACCAGAAACACCAGAGATATTTACATGAGCGCCTTTTTCACCATTGATAAATGAGTAGTTAAAATAAGCCGCATTGCCGTTATTCATAATACCAGCCGGAATTGGGGTATCCATGCTGTCAAAATATAATGCCGATGCTAACTGCTTATCTACAGCTAGGCGAACCGGATCGCCCGGTTGTGGAGGTAAATACTCTTCTGGCTCAATTCTTGTGACTTGGACGTGAGCAGTGTAAGAAATATTTATTGGTAAAATACCTTCTTTGGCAACTAAAAAAGTATCAGTATCAAACTGCGCTCCTTCGTATTGAGTGCGAACATAGTCTACCACACCGTAAAAACGCACAATTCCCGCACCATCAGGACGTTGAGTTTGCACCTCTACAACATCATCTAGCCGTAAAACTTTTTTGACATCCACTGCAATCCAAAATTCCAAAGGAGTAGCTTCTTGAGTACCAAGTACAAAACCGATTGGTTCAGAAGATATCATTTATTACCTCCAAAAGATGCCAGAAAACATTGCAGCCGCCGCTTAATTAGTATTGCATCACCCATTCTTCTGCCTAATTCCCGTTCCAAAGCGCTAACAGGTGCGAGGTTTTGTGGCGCGCGCGGATCTCGTGATGGATGGGAAGCATAATTGGGAATTAAATAGCAAGTTTGATTGGCTATTTCTTGAGCTTTTTCAATGTCAATTTTGCTAGATAATTCCAGGCGCACAATACCATGTAAATCGTGGTAGCCGAGTTGTTGTGGGGAATGTTGATAATTACCAGATTTTAAATACCATGAGTATTGCAATCTATCTTTAATATTAAAAATAGGCGTGCGTTGTCCTGGTAATAATTTCCACAGAAGGGCAGCATATTTTTCAGACAAGTATTGTTTATGCATTGTCTTAATGTAGCCCAAGGTAAAAGTTGGAGATTCATATCGTAATGCTCCATCTCGAATTACCAAAGTATTCGTATCTTTTATATCTAGTTTGCTTACTAGCTGTTCTTCTGCGGCTAGCATGGCATTTTGAACAATTGCACTTCGAGCTTCAGGAGTATTTGGTTGATTGCTTTTAATTGCTTTGTAGAGTAATTCTGCTTTACTTCCTAAAGGACAAGGGATGGATGTTGATACAGCCTCTTGCTCACCGCCAAAACCCAAAACTCGACGAACATCAATTTCAATGCAACTCGCCTTGGGAATAGTTTTATCTACTACCACCGCACCCACAGCAATTGTTCCAAACACACCGTATATTATGGTGTTGCCATTGCCACCAACGAGTCCAGCATCCAGGCGACGACGCCCATCAATAAAGATAAGGCGATTAGGTAGCGATCGCGGTTCAGGCGACTGAAAACATTCCCAATTCTCAGTCTCTACTGTCGGGTTAACATCGCTTTCAGAGAGCGAAAGTTCATCACTGATTTGAATTGGCGGCTCATAGTCATTCCCCCAAGGCTCCAAGCGAAAATTATGCGAGCGCCAGAAGTTACTTACATAGTTCTCCTCAGACATTACCTTGTGTTTTGCGTCGTAAATTATATGTTTTCAATGTTACTCGTAATCTACGAATAATTGTCAAGTTTATGGATTAGTTTTGGCAATTTTTGTTGATGGCTATCAAAATATGAACGAATCCACCTGTAGAAAAGGCGATCGCTAAAGAGCAAAGGAATTTTAGCGGTTCATTACCAGCTAAAATTTGCCCTGTCAAGTTTAAAATACACTTATTTAATTATTTAAAAACGTAAGATTTAATTTCTTGCTCTATTTGGTCACTAATAATCTCAGTTCCCATACCGATTTTATCGAGGTTAACCCTCACAAAATTTGTTTTATCTTCTTTTGTAAACTTTTTATCATTATCCGAGTCTTTAAGAATTTTTAGAAAAATTGCATTTTGACCTGGAACAACAACCCAACTGATGATTCGAGTATTATTTGGGGTAATTTGCTGGAGGTTCTTACCTGATATATCAGAAAGATAGCCAATAGTAGCATCTTCGCTATTAAGTTTTTTATCTATATTTGTATCTTGGTCAATGATTTTATATAACCAAACTCTTGTATTAGGCTTGTTAGCCGCTTTTACTTCCAATAAATCGAAGGAAGCGACAATGGCTTTTTTATTTAATAAAAGATGAGCTTCACCACCTTGCTTTTGATAAAAGATGATGTTATACAATTGATTATTTCTTTCCTTTTCATAAGAACGTGAAAGGTTTAAATCAACTCCTTTATCTTCATTCTGTTCTGCAAGACTAACAGGAATCATTAGATAATCTGATTGTTCTTTAATAATTAAATCGCCATAGATAAGATTTTGTTCTGGCTTCGGTTTCTCAGTTGCTTTTGCCTGTTCTGCATTTTTACTAACAGAAGATTTACAAGAAAAAGAAAGTGCAGCTACAATCATAATTGTAGTAATCTTAGTTAAAAAGCGATAATTTTTCATCAAATTTTCCTCGCAGGATATGTTGCTGTCTTATTTTATTCGCTGCTGGAAAATTAGCTAGAGTCCAATACGCTTTAATACAGTTCAGCTAAGACTAAAAATTATACTGATGTAGGTTGGGTTTATCTGTCGCTCAACCCAACAAAGCCCCACCCATAATCTCTGCCGTACTGAGAAAATCATATTACAATAAAATGCCAAAAACCTGGTCGAGGTTGACCAGGTTTTATCGAGTTTACAGATTTCAAATTTTAAACTGATTAACTAACTGAAGGTTAATAACTAGGGTGGACTAAAAAAACTAACAAACTCAGCATTCTTGCGTTTTTCCGCTTTAGGATTTGGCTTTGCCTTCTACATTAGGCTTTTTGCCACTTTTATCACATTTGATATGCTGAAATTTGCTTGGGCTGATGACGAGGGGACACTAAGTCATTGACCCTTTTGTTTGGTTTATTTTGTTTTGTGTCCTACTATCTAAATTATCACTTACATTTGTGAGTTGCAACCCTTGGTTTACGAAAGTTGATGTTTTGTTAGATTTTGCAATCTAGCCCATAAATTTGATCCCCAACTCTCTTTTGAAGAAAGTTAAAGGGATCTTAGATAGATTAAGCATCGCAACAAAACTACATTGTCATCAATTCCACATAATCTGATTGTCATCCAGACGATCGGTGACAATACTGCTAATGGCATCAATTTCTGCCAATTCGGCTGTAGAAAGCTTGATTTGGGCGGCTAATGCATTTGGCGACAAGCCGCTATGACGCGTCTGTGCGTTTGTTTGAGGTTGATCAATTAATCAGGCTAAAGCTAACTGAACAAGGGTACAATTATTAAGAAGAGTTATAGGACGCAGTTTTTCTAGCGCTTGTTAGGCAAGTTCAAAGTTTCGCCTTGAAACAGTTTATTTTTAGCACGGTTATCTATTGGGTCAAATTTATGACTGAGAGCAAATCTCCTGTTAACAACCCCTGTACTAAAGGCGAATAAGCAAGGATAGAAATATTGTTTTCGATACAATAGGGCAATGCATCTTGTTCTACCTGTCTCCAGAATAAAGAATAGGGTGGTTGTAAACTATCAATACGTCTATAACTTGCTGTTTTTGCTAACTGGACGCCAGAAAAATTGGAAACACCGATCGCTTTCCTAATTTATTGCCTTGGATAGGTTCACACTTTATCAGTCTTAGCTTCAAATTAAATCAGAGTTACAGTAGATGCCGATGGAATTGACTACAACTTTTCATGCTCTCAAAGAATGGGCAGTTGCCATAAATGCCTTGGAAAGTGGCAAAACAATTATGTTGCTCCGCAAAGGCGGTATCCACGAACGAAATGGACATTTCCAAGTTGCTCACAAGCAAATTCTGCTTTATCCTACTTATGAACATCAACAAGCTTTCATGCTGAAAGCTGAATATGCCAATAACGTCTATCCAGTAACATCAGGCTGGCATCCTGAAACAGTTCGCATTGGTAGTTGGGCTGAAATTACAGATATTTTGCCCTGTAGTGACGAATCTATTGTCAACAACTTACTTCCCTTCCATATTTGGAACGAGCATTTTATTAGCGATCGCCTCAAATGGAAGGCACGTCAGCCCCTTTATATCCTCCTCCTACGGACATATAAACTACCGCTTGAGCAAGAAATTCCCTATTACGCCAAATACGCTGGCTGCAAGTCATGGATTGATTTAGATCGAGAAATTCAGTTGCAAACAACACAACCAGTTTTATCTAACTTTGCATACAGCCAACTAGTAGAGACAATTCGCGAAATTGTCGGCGATAAGTTGTATGCTCCATCCTCCTAATAACCCAACTTGTTTGCTCAAATCCCCGACTTTTTTAAAAAGTCGGGGATTTAAATTTAGCTTATAGATAAATACGAAATTGTTTCTCGTCATCAAACGGAAGATTGTATACAACCAACATCAAAATAGATTTTATATTGTTTGCTCAAAGTGTTTAATCAACGATTTATAACTAATACTAATTCAATTAATGATTGCAACACATCCTTGGGTAAAGACGCGATGAATCGCGTCTCTACAAATGGTCTATTTGTCGCATTCTTTTTTCAAATTGGTATAACTTCTAGAATCTGCGCTTATATATCTCAGCAGAAAAACAAATAGTCTAATTCCGAGCCTCAGCCAAAATAGTAGTGATTGTTACACACGATCGCAAAAAACGCGGATAACATGAGAAAAATCTCACCCAATAAACAAGGTGAGCCAAGGCTGTTTATCTTTATGTCCCGTTAGCAGCTGTCTTCCAGGCTATAAGTTATTAAGCAATTATCTTGCAGTGGATAGAACTTAATTACATTTTGTCTAAAGTACTAGGCAAAAATTATCCCCAAGGGTGATAATTAGCTTGACAAAGATAAGCTATTATGCATCATTAGCTAAAAGCAAAGGAGTTTGCAATGCATCGACAAATGTGCTGGTTATCTAAGTCTGGTGGCGATGGAGAGAAAATTTTGTATTTGCAGACAGAACCCAATCAACCTTGGCGTCCTTACACAGCTTTTGGACATTTTGCAGTCCCAGATTATCAAATACCAGGTGGCTCTAAAGGTTGGGCAACTTATCAAAAACTTTTGAAAGCAGGTTGGACACTAGTACCTAGCGCACGGGCAAACGAGTTTGGCAGCAGTAGCTACGCAGAGTCAACAATCCAAAATCAATAGTCATTTGTCATTTGTCATTTGTCATTAGTTATTTTTTGCGTCCTGGCGTCTTCCTCACAAACCTCTGGGGGAACCTTCGCCGCGAGGATCGGCGGCTCCTTCTAAAATTCCATCAGATGTAATAGCGATCGCGTTACCATTACCCCAAGGAGTAGTTTCCTTAATTTTGTGCCCCCGACGGCGTAAGTCTTGCAAAGTCAAAGCATCCAAGCCCCAAGATTCAACGCGCAACTCATCTGGCAGCCATTGATGATGTATGCGTGGAACAGAAATAGCCGCACCAACATCCATGTTGTATTCCAGCACATTCAGGATTACTTGCAAAACCTGGGTGATGATGGTGCTACCACCAGGCGCACCCGCCGCCATCCGAAAATGACCATTTTCTGTGACAATTGTGGGAGTCATACTGGATAGAGGAGTTTTGCGGGGTGCAATGCTGTTGGCATCGTTACCAACTAAACCAAAAGCATTAGGCACTCCTGGCGCAGCGGCAAAATCATCCATCTCATTGTTGAGAATAATTCCAGTTCCCGGTGTCACCACACCAGCACCAAAACTGAGATTAATGGTGAAAGTCAGACTGACGGCGTTGTGTTGTTCATCCACAACATTCAGATGAGTGGTTTGGAGAGATTCGTGCGGAAGACAAGGGGATGAAGGAAGACGCAGACATTTTGAATTTAAATCTCCTGGCTTGACTTCGGTGGAGGGTCGAGCCATTTGCATATTAATTTCTTGACGGCGTTTTTTGGCGTAAGCTGGACTGAGCAGTTCTTGTACAGGGACTTTGACAAAATCAGGATCGCCTAAATATTTTGAGCGATCGCTATAAGCAATTTTCATTGCCTCTACCATTAAATGTATCGCGTCTGGATGATGCCATCCCAAAGATTTTAGATCGGTGTCACCGATAATATTTAAAATCTGCAATAGGTGAACGCCTCCTGATGATGGTGGTGGCATTGAGCAGATTTTAGCTTTGCGGAAGTTGCCACAAACAGGAGTGCGCCAGATTGGTTTGTAGGCTTTCAGGTCTTCCAGAGAAATTAAACCACCATTTTTTACCATATCAGAAGCGATCGCGCGAGCAATACTTCCGGTGTAAAAACTTTGGGGATTTTCGGTAATTGCTGTTAAAGTGCGTGCCAAATCGCGCTGCACTAACTTCTCGCCTGGTTGATAAAATTCACCATTGCGAGTAAAAATTTCTCGCGCTGCGGGATTCTTGAGAATTGCTTCCTGGCGCTGGTTCAGCCTTTGAGTCAGCACATTGCCAAGAATAAAGCCATCTTTAGCGAGTGCGATCGCAGGTTTCATCACCTCTTGCCAAGAAAGCTTACCATAGCGGCGATGCACCTCATAAAGTCCCGCCACCGTTCCTGGTGTCGCTACTGCCAAATAACCATTAATACTTGCATTCGGACGCACCTTTCCTGCTGCATCTAGATACATATTTTTTGTGGCTTTTAGGGGTGCGCGTTCGCGGAAATCTAACGCTTTCATCTCGCCAGTTTTCTCAGAGTGCATCAATAAAAATCCGCCGCCACCGATTCCGGCTGAAAAAGGCTCAACTACAGAAAGAGCAAAGGTTGTGGCTACAGCTGCATCCACTGCATTACCCCCTTTGCGTAACATCAAAATTCCCGCTTCACTTGCTAGGGGATGGGCTGAAACCACCATCCCCTTCTTGCTGCGTAGGGGTAAAGTTAAGGCAGCTGATGCAACTTGGCTGTAAACGAGGACGGTGAAAGAAAAGATTGCGATCGCAACTCGCTTGGGTTTAGCAACAGCAAGCTTTTTTATACCATTACTCATAAAGTATTATATATATTTAGCATCTTGGTGTACTTAATTTATCAGATTTTGATTACCATTGTTTGCGTAGCTTGCGGCCGTAGACATCACTTTCCTACCCCCATTATTTGAACGATTATGAATATGAAGAGTATGCAAAGATTTTTTTAAAAGATAGACATCTAAGTAAATATTCGGTATTTAGTTATTGTTGGGTTATTTTGATGTTTCCTATTTCCAGATAGAATTTTCAAAGGCGAGGCCTACGGCGGCAAGCTACGCTGATAACGAATTTATAAAGATTTCCTGTTTTGTACTGTCTCAAGTGTCCCCTACCTATTTTGAAACTAGTAAGACTTATGCGTTGACAAACCAACTAAATTTTGTCCAGTGCTTAAGACTTAGATAGTCCTTAATACTCGGATAGTAATGTTTGCCAGTGAATTAAAAAGGAAGTCTTTAATGAACAATTTGCGACTCTATCTAAAGACTGAATAAGGTATGCCGAAAGCTTCAACTTTTGGCAGATTATTTGTGCCATCAAACAGCATTAACTCGATTATTGACAACTAAAGTTACTCCAAAAATCGATCCAGGTAGGAAAAACTTATGGCAATTATCATTGGAACCAGCGGTAACGACACCCTACAGGGCACTTTAGATTACTACGATAACTACGACACTCTAACTGGTGGCGGTGGCAACGATATATTTCTTTACGGCGGCTCAAACTACATTAATACGATCCCCGATTTCGGTGGAGTAGGTAAAGGAATAAACCCCACAGCAGCAGTCATTGCCGAAGTAGATATCCTAAGTTTCCAGAACTACAGTGGCTTCACTGCTCAAAACTTGCTCCTCACCCAGAATGGCACAAGTTTGTCAATCAACTTTCAAGGGTTTGGTAATACCGGATTTATCCTGGAAAATTTTGCCCTGTCCAACCTTGATAACCTCAGCAAATCTACTGGAGCCACTGTAGATTTGGGCAATATTCTGTTTTATGGGCAAACTACCATCACCGACAGCTTTGATGTCTTCGATGCTAACTCCACTCAAAGCACTGTCTTTAAAAAAAACACAGTTACTTTCCTAAACGACCTAGACAACAATGTTAGTGGATTTGACAATTCAAATGATGTCATCAATGGTCAAGGGGGTGATGACATTATTCAAGGCTTAAGTGGCAATGACATTTTGAGGGGTGGTGCAGGCAATAATACCCTCAACGGTGGTGTTGGTGACGATACTCTGTATGCTGACTCTCCCTCAAGCAATAATCTGTTTAATGGTGGCGATGGCAATGATTCTCTAACAGCCTCTGGCAGCTACAAGTACTATTCCTACGCACCAGACTACGACGATCGCTCTTTAGGCAATAATACCCTCAACGGTGGTGCTGGTGATGATACTTTAAATGCTAGCGGTTCATTTGGCGATAACCTCTTAGATGGAGGCGACGGCAATGATTCTCTTTCCATCTCTGGGAGTGGAAGCAGTGGGGAGTATTCAGCGTCTATCTCTGGCTCAGAAGGCGATAACACCCTCAACGGTGGTGCTGGTGATGATACCTTGAGCGCTAGTGGATCGTCAGGCGATAACCTGCTTTTTGGAGGCGATGGCAATGATTTTCTAGACATTTCTGGCTATGTTTACCAATATTCGGACTCCTACTTCGGCTCTCGGTCATCTGGCAAGAACCTGCTTTCTGGAGGCGATGGCAATGATACTCTAACAGCCTCTGGTGCCACTGGTAATAACACCCTCAACGGTGGTAATGGCGATGATAGCCTGACAGGCGGTGGTGGTAAAGATAGCCTCACAGGCGGCGGTGGTAAGGATAAATTTGTTTACAAAGGCTTAATCGGAGACAACACGAATGGCGTAAGAAGCACAGACCCGATTAATACTGGCACTTATACAATCGCCGATTTTACTGGAGTAGGTGAAGGAATAAACCCGACAGCAGCAGTCATTGCCGAAGTGGATACTTTGATATTCCAGGACAATAGTGGTTTCACTGCCAAAAATTTGCTTCTTACCCAGAATGGCACAAGTTTAGAAATCAGCTTTCAAGGGTATGGTGATACCAGATTCATCCTGGAAAACTTTGCTCTGGAAAACTTGGATAACCTCACCAAATCTACTGGAGCGACTGTAGATTTGGGCAATATTCTGTTTTATGGGCAAACTGCGATCGCTGACAGCTTTGATGTCTTCGATGCCAACTTCACCCAAAACACTGTCTTTAAAAAAAATACAGTCACCTTCCTAAACAACCTAGACAACAATGTTAGTGGATTTGACAATTCCAATGATGTCATCAATGGTCAAGCAGGTGATGACATTATTGAAGGCTTAAGTGGCAATGACATTTTGAGGGGTGGTGATGGCAATGATACTCTCAATGGGGGCGATGGCAATGATACTCTCGATGGTGGCGATCGCAATAATATCCTCAATGGTGGCAATGGCGATGATTCCTTTAATTTCGGCTCCCTATCGACGTTAGTAACTCAAACAGTAGACGGGGGAACAGGTAACGACTTTTTGTCTTTGAGTTATAGCAGTGCTACCACCGGAATTACTTCGACTTTCAACCCTACTAATAACACTGTAGTAATTTCAACAACGCCGGACACAACAGTGTTTAGTTACAAGAATATCGAACAATTAAATATCACAGGTACAAACTACGATGATTATCTAGTCGGAAGCACTGGTAATGATACGCTCCGCTCAGGCAATGGTAACGATACAATAGATGGCGGCGCTGGTGAAGATTTCTTAGATATTAGTCTTTCAACAGGGGATCACCTCCTCAATGGAGGCGATGGTAACGATTCTTTAAAGGTCTTGAGTTACATTCAAGATGAATTCGGAAATTACGTTCAGGGTAGCGTATCTGGCAATAACACTCTCAACGGTGGTGTTGGTGACGATACATTAAATGTTAGCAGTTCAACAGGCAATAATCTATTAGATGGGGGCGACGGTAATGATTCCCTGATCGCCTCTTATACCTCAGGTAATAACACCCTCAACGGTGGTGTTGGTAACGATACATTAGATGTCAGCAGTTCAAATGCCAACATATTAGATGGGGGCGATGGTAATGATTCCCTGATCGCCTCTGGTGCGACTGGTAATAACACCGTCATAGGTGGTAATGGTGATGATACTCTCACAGGTGGCAGTGGCGATGGTATCCTCATCGGTGGCAAGGGTAACGATCGCCTCTTTGGAGAAGGTGGTACTGATACCTTTGTTTTCAATAGTTTCGATGAAGGTCTCGATTTGATACGTGATTTCGGTGCGGTTAATGAACCGAATGAAATAATTCAGGTGTCGGCTGCTGGTTTTGGTGGCAGTTTATCAGCAGGTGTACTTAAAGCAAGTCAGTTTACACTTGGAGAATCCGCAACTACTAGTAGCCAGCGATTTATTTATAACTCCACTACAGGTGCATTGTTCTTTGACTCTGATGGTAGTGCAGGCGCATTTACTCAGGTACAATTTGCCGGATTATCTCCTGGGTTGTCACTAACGAACAATAATTTTGTGGTTGTTTAATCGTTATCCTCGATGTAATTGAACGTGAGTTCGATGAACCTCTCCCACGGGGAAAGGGAGGAGCAACGAGATAATTAGGGTTTTGGCTTTCCTCTGGGTGTCCAAGAGGGGTTGGGGGAGAGGTCAAAAAAGGGCTTGTCGAACTCATTCTCTAGCAAACTTTGCGGTTCTAGATTTTTTCCCCTTGAGGTTTTGATAGTGCTTGTAGTTCTTCCCAACTATAGTGACTAGGTAATTCAATTGGTTTGCGATCGGCTCCTAATCCTAAGCTTACTGTCGGCTGGAGTTCTTCAATGAATTGCTCGGTGTATCCTGCCAGTTCATTGGCTGCAACTCCAAGTGCGATCGCACCTGCAACGCCACCAATTGCAGCACCAACCTTACCACCAATTGAGCGGCCTAGTGCGGCTCCGGCAATTCCGCCTCCAGCTGCTCCCAATCCTGTTGCAATAGGATGAGTATTTGGGGGCGTTTGATTTTCATGTTCTTGGTTAGAAGTAGAGTGTTCTTCGTTCATAATCTGTTTCTCCTTGAAACTATAATCAGCATGAAACTACTTCTGGCTCAGGTGTACTAGCTTTCTACTTCAATCGTTCAGCTATGCGTTAGGGAAGCGTTGCTGTAAGCAGATCGCCAACGCGCAAAGCATTTGCCATAATCGTGAGCGTGGGGTTAACTCCCGAATTTGACGGAAAGAAACTACTATCTACAACATAAAGATTCTCGACATCATGAGTACGGCAATTGAGATCCAGGACTGAGGTTTTAGGATCTGTGCCAAATCGACAACTACCGCATTGATGAGCAACTGCTTGTTCTGGTATACGAGTGCGGGGATAAATGCTAAATGGCAAGACGTGTTTAGCAGAACCAGGGATTGACTTGAGTACAGATGTCCATCGGTGAATTAAGCGATCGCTTGCTTCAATATTATTCAATGTATAGTCAACATGAATCTTGTCGCCTACCACCCGAATCCGATTATTCGGGTCTGGTAAATCCTCTGTTTGCAACCACCAGCCAACCGATCGCTCGGCCAGCAAATGGCGCTCAAAATGAGGAATCAGCTTGACAAATGGAGCCATCAGTGGCGGTGCTTCTCCGGGAATCATATCAGCTAGGACATTACCTGTATTCTGCACCATGCCCATCGGATAAGGGAAATCCGGCTCTCCCCAGTAAAAATCATTGACAGCGATCGTTTTTTGAAAGTTGGCGTGATTCACCTCTAGATGTATGGAAACTATGGCTGTTTCCAACTGTTTCATGAAATTCCGCCCCACTTGATCGGAACTATTTGCTAATCCGTTGGGATGTTTGTCATTAGCAGAGCGTAACAGCAAAGCCGCTGAGTTGACAGAACCACAGGCAACAACCACAATATCGCTTGTGAACCAATGTTGCTCTCCTGCAATTTCAGTTTCTACCTTCGTCACTTCTCGCCCCGACTCACTGGTATGCAGCCGCAAGACTTTGGCATTAGTTAAGAGAGTAACATTGGTATACTTTTCACGAGTCGGACGAATGGCGTTGACATCGGCATCGGCTTTTGCGTGTACGAGACAAGGGTATCCATCAAAAGTATCGCAGCGAATGCAGGGACTCTTGGTGCGATCGCTTTCATTGAGCTTTAATCCTAGTGGTAAATGAAATGGGTAATAACCTAGTTCCCGAATGCCATCAGCAAGGGACTGCATATCTGGCTCATGACTCACTGGCGGATAGGGATATGGTTCGCTGCGAGGTGGTTCGGTGGGGTCTTCTCCTTCCTGTCCATGCACGTCATACAGCTTTTCTGCTTGGGTGTAGTATGGCTCAAAGTCTTGATACTTCAAAGGCCATTCTGGAGAAATTCCTCCTTTATGAATTACCCTTTCAAAATCTCGCTCCCGGAATCGAATTAGGGCTGCACCGTAGAGTTTGGTATTGCCACCAACCCAGTAGCCTGTCTGAGGTTGAAAGGCTTTACCTTCTTTGTCATACCATTCTTCATGTGTATGGTAACGATGTTTTTGATAGACTTCCTCTGGATTCCAGTTAGCCTTCTCTCTCGGTAAAAAGTCGCCTCTTTCCAGTACTAGAATTTTTTTACCTGTGGGTGCAAGGCGGTGGGCTAATGTACCTCCACCGGCTCCTGTACCGATAATAATGATGTCGTAATGTTCCGTGATGCTAGTCATAATTGATAATTAGTAATTTCATATTAATTACGATTTAATTTATTTGATGCCACAAAGTAATTTGGCAATATTTTAAGTTAATTTATAAGTTTTATCAAAATTTAAATAGCTCTAAAGACAGATTCTTATGCTTAGACTAAAGCTTTAACTACAATTTTGCTTCTTTCTAATGGGTTAATATTTATTTATGTCTAAAGACAGGTTAATATTTCATTTTAATTTCATTTTTTCTTTCTATTATGTGAATTAGCCATATAATATCTTGAGAAAATTAACAAATAAATTTAACTTGACATTTTTTGCTAAACCAGCAATTTGATTGTCTGAAAAATATTTAGTTTTTAATATAAATACTTTTGCTGTTAACAAAAATAGTTTGTTTTGGTGCAATCTATATCTATGGTGCAATGTTATTTGAGAGTAAAAAAATAAACTTGATTTTGTAATAACTAACTTCAATTTTGTATTTAGTAACTGATGAAAATAGCTAGAAATTTTACATTCATTTTGTTACACGATATTAAATATACACTTACAGTATTTTAATATTAATTTAGACCTGCTATTTATCGTCAGTAGCCAAGTTAAATAACAGAAGATTTCTATGCCTGAAGCCATTGAGATTTATGACGATCGCCTGCGTGCTATTGTACGCCCAGGAGCCTCACTTCAAAAGCTTGCCAACGGTGCAGTCCATAGCGAGGGGCCTGTTTACTTCCATGAAGATGACAGTGTTGTATGGAGTGATGCTCACGGCAATCGCCTGTTGCGGTGGAGTCCCACTGACAATGTGACTGTCTTACGAGATCCATCTGATTACCAAAGCGGTAATTATCGAGACTTGGAAGGTCGTCTGGTTGCGTGTTCCTCTGGTTTGCGTGCTATTATCCGATGCGAACAAGACGGTGAATGGAAGGTTTTAGTCGATCGCTACCAAAACAAACGCCTGAACAGTCCAAATGATTTGGTAGTCAAAAGCGACGGCACAATTTGGTTCACCGATCCGCCTTATGGGATTACCGAGCCAAATCAAGGTTACGGCGGCGAACAGGAACAACCCGGAAGTTACGTATATCGCTTTGACCCGGTAACTGCTGAGATTTATCCTGTAGTAACAGACATGGTGCGCCCTAATGGGTTGGCTTTCAGTCCAGACGAAAGCCTTTTATATGTTTCAGATACAGCCGCGTTTAATATTCCTGGGGGGCCTCATCATATTCGCGTCTATGAGGTTGTAGGCAAGCGCTATGTAAAGAATGGGCGTGTATTTGCAGTCATTGAGCCAGGACAACCGGATGGACTGCGGGTTGACGAATATGGCAATGTTTTTACTACCTCTCAAGATAGCGTGCAGATATACGCCCCCGATGGAACTCGCTTAGGAAAAATTTTTGTACCGGAGACATCAGCTAACCTGACTTTCGGTGGTAAAGAAGGCGATTTCCTTTCAGGGACACTTCGTGAACGCTTATTTATCACAGCCGGTCATTCGTTATATGTTATCGACCTAAATACCCGTGGTGTACAATTATGATTTATCAATTTGGGTTGGGTGTAGCGTTAAGCAAAGCTATTCCGAAGGAACTCGTTTTTTTACTAGCTGCATTTAATTTCCCACAGCTGAGTCCACACTTGTTAAGTTCACTTTCTCCGGTGTATCCTGACGGATTCCCAGGATTGGCACTTTTACTTCTCAGAGTTAGCCTTGGCTGGTTGTTTATATTACACGGCTATCCCAAAATAACGCATCTTCGACGGTGGGCTGAGTCTCTAAAAATGCCTGTCTTTCTTTGCTTTTTATCAGCTGCATCAATGTTAGGTGGCGGAATTTTTCTGATTATTGGATTCCTCACACTCTTAGCAACTTTGCCCATTCTTTGCTCAATGATTTTTGCGATATATTTGCACATCTCTGGAAGTAAGCCTTTTGTAGCTCAAGATCCATACTTAATTCCTCAAGAACAATATCAAGGTGCTTTAGGACAAGGTGAACCCCCAAGTTGGGAAAAGGCTTTTATGTATTGCGTTATGCTAATTGCGATCGCAGTTTTAGGCCCTGGTGCTTATTCGCTGGATACTATGATTTTTGGAAGGTGAATCATCATATTTATGATTCAGTTATTAACAACGCCACATCATAAAATTTAAACTTTTGATCTACAGTAATTATCGTTAGACCTTCTACCAAAGCCTGAGCAATTAACATCCGGTCAAAAGGATCTTTATGATACATTGGCAAATCAGCAACCTTTATTCCATGTGCCAACGTAATCGCTAAAACTTCTAATCGACTAAAGTGCAAAGCCTCCTCTAAATTACTAGGAGCTATTAACTTTCCTAAAGACTGTTTAATCGAAATTTCCCAAGCACTAATAGCACTGACAAAAATTAAATTTTCAGGATTAGTAATTATCTCTCGTATCTGATTTGACAACTTAGAATCATTTTCTAAAAACCATAGCAGGATATGAGTATCTAGCAGAAAACTCATTAATCTTCCCCATAAAAAGCAGCAATCACCTCTTCGGAAGTTTCATCAAAATCATCAGAAATCTTAACCTGTCCTTGCCAAAAACCTGCAACTCTGGGTTCTAAGATATCTTCACTAATCATCACCATCGAGCCATGATTTAAACTTGCTTTTTCAACTATAAACTCTGCTTGAGACAGAGGTAAAACCTTTGCCCAAGGAACCCCTTGACGAGTTAGCGTAATTTCAACATTATTTTGGATATCTGATAATAACTCAAGTAAATTATCAGATAAGTAAGCAATATCGAAAGTTTTTTCTGACATTTTTATTTATGTCCTACTCACTACAAGCATTATAGCCAATCAACGACCTACCGCTTCCCACATCAAGATTCCGCAATTAGCAAGATTGCGTGTCCGTCAGGATCTTTAACTAAACAACCTTGCCGATAAGGACTTGTACTATCTGCAAACTGTACAATCCGCGACGATACAAACTCAACTGCGTTACGCCGTAGCTTATCCACTAACTGCTCAAGATTATTTACAACTAATTCAATTTGGATATGTGCAATATCGCAACTTTTCCAGTTACTCGGCATTGGGCGGCCTTTTTCAGGCACAATATAGTCTAACAGTTCAATTCCTACGCCACCTTGAACAGGTCGCAATGCTGTAATTTTGACTTCGGCTCCTGGTAAATTATCCAAGCGAGATTGGGTTGCACCCCAGTTGAGACTGCGACTATCAATTTGCATTCCCAAAAGGTCGCAGTAGAAGTGTAGACTCTGCTCGGTATTGGAAATTGCAATTGCACTATGATCGATTCCCAAAAACAAGCTATGGTTATTTTTATGCCATTTATCTTTTCCTTTATCAGGCGGAAACCAAATTAACTCTAAATCATGACCATCAGGGTCTTTAAACTTAAAAGCGCGGACACCACCAGATGCTTTATTCTCAGGTGGTATTGTCTGGGGAGCAACTGAAATTGGTTCAATGGGAAATGAACGCAAGTGAGCATAAGCACGATCCATATCACTCACTACAATCGCCATATGTTGAAACCACAAATCATTACTTTGTGAATCGCTGGGGATGGATTTACCCTGAATATTAAGATACTCCATCAACTCGATAAATTCATCACCTAATCGCAAAGTGACAATGCGAATTTTTGCCCCAGTCACACCTTCTAAATCGCTGTAATCCTGTCCTTCAACAGTAATGTCAGAAACTAATTCAAAAGCAAGTGCTTGTGTATAGAAATCCAAAGAGCGATGTCTACGACGGGCTACGCCTACGCAGTTTGTCACTGTTAAGCCAATAGCTCTAATTCTTTGTACTTGTACATCGGTTTGACTAGACATATTCAACAGACTTTGTACTTATTATGTACTAGCTTTGCAAAAATTCAATATGAGTCTTGCATAAATCAATCAATATCAAAAATATTATAAAATTTATCTCTAGCTGAAGAAAGACATGCAACTGAATTTATCCTTTAAAGATTTCATCCAATAATGAAATCGTGATGAAATTTTTATAGTTCTTTCGGTAGAGATATTTATTATCCCAATGGCTAGAAGCGTTAATTCTTGCAAATCTCTAAAATCATGCCAGAATTACCAAAATAGCTAGTTAAAGAAAACTTGCCGCTTGTTGGAAACCGGGAAATTAAAACCACAGATTAGTTAATTGAAAATGCCTACAAAAGTTACTGTCAATTTTGGATGCCTGCTGCTGGTATTCCCTGGTTTGTTGCCGTTTTTGGACGTGACTCAATAATTGCCAGCTTGCAGGCGATCGCACGACGGTTGCGGTTGATTAGTGGCAATTATGGCGCAACTCGCGCAGACTCCGACTATAAAGCAATCCTGTTGCTTGAGATAGTGATGGGGGCAGTTAACTGACAGTTCAAAACCGTTATCTTTATCTAATTAAATAGTAACGAAAGATTAAGCATAGCAAATGACTGTGCGCCATCACTCAAAGTAATCTTTCTTCAGGCAAATGGATAAAAGTGAAGCTAGGGAGTAAAATATTTGAACAAATTAAAACTGATTTAATTCAGAACAAATAATATGTTGAGTATACTTTGGGGTATTGTTGTTATACTGGTTGCTTTTTGGGCATTAGGACTGGCACTTCATATTGCCGGAAATCTCATTCATGCAGTGTTGCTTTTAGCTATTGGCCTTGCTATCTATAATTTTTTCAAAACGCGTGATGTGTGAATAAATATAGTATTTCCTCATCGTAGTGAAGGTACATTATAGTCCTTTCCTCGCTTGCAAAGAGAGGTTAAGGATGCAGTTCTTGTACCTCACTCATTATCTTGGCAATTGCAAACAATTGAAGAAGAATTCAGCTATTCTGAATCCAGGAGCAAAGCCGGAGATAATAGACTTATTGGCATTTGTCGGGAAAAGGAGAAGGGGGAAGGGGGAAAAGGTTCTGTATTGTCCCCTTTTCCTTTAACCAAAACCTTTTCCCCAAGAGTGCAAAAAGCACAAATGCCAAGAGGTCTAACGATCTATTACAGTCTGCATAATACAGCAAAAATACTTTTGTAAGGCGGGCAAGACTTTGGCTACGTTCAGTCGAATGCTGCCCACCTCATAAGTAGTTGGATGTTTTTATTTGAAAGTCCCTCTGAGAACTTTTAAACTAGTGCTGCCGTTGCTTTTAATCTAAAAATCTTCTCAATTACATCTTCTACTACCTTATCAGGTGTAGAAGCACCAGAAGTAATGCCTACAACAATTTCCCCATCAGGCAACCAGTTATCTGTAGTTATTAACTGCCCATTTAATTGCCGATGTTCAATAGAAGATACTGATTTAAGGCGTTCAACAGTATCAATATGGTAAGAAGGAATTCCTCGCTCAAAGGCAATTTGTTGCAACTGAGTAGTATTCGAGGAATTAAACCCACCAATTACTACCATCAAATCTAAATTATGTTCCACTAATTCCAACATGGCATCTTGCCGTTCTTGAGTGGCATCACAAATGGTGTTGAAGCTTTGGAAATGCTGATTTAACTCAGTGGGGCCATACTTCTGTAACATAGTCCGCTCAAAAAGCTTGCCGATTTGCTCAGTTTCGCCTTTAAGCATGGTAGTTTGGTTAGCAATGCCAACTCTTTCTAAATCGCGATCGGGGTCAAATCCTGCTGAACAAGCTTTAGCAAATTTTGTCAGAAATTCTTCACGGTTGCCACCATTGATAATATAGTCAGCAACATATTGTGCTTCTTGCAAATTTAACACAATTAAATACTTGCCAGCGAAGGAACTAGTCGCAACTGTTTCTTCGTGCTTATATTTACCGTGAATTATTGATGTATAATCGATTTTTTTGTGTTTTTCTACTGTATTCCAAACTTTAGATACCCAAGGGCAAGTTGTATCAACAATTTTGCAGCCTTTATCGTGAAGTATCTGCATTTCTTGAACGCTAGCCCCAAAAGCGGGTAATATGACCACATCACCAATTCCAACAACAGAAAAGTCTTTATTCTTTTCTTGAATGGGGATGAATTCTACTTCCATCTCCTGCATCCGCTTATTTACAGAAGGGTTGTGGATAATCTCGTTAGTAATCCAGATGTGTTCTGTGGGGAAATGCTGACGAGTTTCATAGGCCATGGCCACAGCCCGTTCTACACCCCAGCAAAAGCCAAAGGCTTGTGCTAGTCGGATTGTCACATCACCCCGTTGCAGAGTGTAATTGCGATCGCGAATTTCCTGAATCAAGTTACTCTGATACTCAGATTGCAACTGCGTGGCAACTTCTGCTTGATGACCAAAGCCCTTGCGATTGTAATTTTCTGAATGTTGGAGGTTGCGCTTAAAAGCTTTTGTATCCATTAGATTTATCTACTTAAACTCACTATTTCTTATTTTCTCGCGCCTAGACGCGATTGATACAGAGTTGTCTTCAAAGATATTACTTCTTTTTGGGCTTTAGCCTTTTTCTCTCGCAGGACGTTGACGCTGGGGTTTTAATTCAATCTCGCTATAAATCTGCAATGCAGAACGCCAAACCATATAGCCTTCAGGACTTAAGTGTAAGCCATCAGTAGTAAATTCGCGGCGGAGATTTCCTTGCTTGTTGGTAAACAGGGGATGTAAATCGAGGTATTTGACACCTTTTTTGGTAGATATGCTTTGTATTTGCTGATTCAACTCGCGAATGCGACTGTTGGCAACAGCCAATAGTTTATCTCGTCCTTTCCAAGTTGCTTCTTCTGCCCCATGTGGCAAAATCGATTGGACAACGATTTGCGCTGTGGGATGAGTCTTTCGTAAATAATTGATAATTTGCCGCTGATTATCTAAAATTTCTGCATTGCTCATGCCCCGAATTAGGTCATTAATGCCAATCATTACAAAAATCACCTCTGGCTGGGTGCGGTCAAATATTTTTAATCTTTTTAAGAGTCCGTTGCTGGTTTCGCCAGAAATTCCTTGATTGAGCCAATTTTTACCTTCGGGTAATAACTCAGGGGGAAACCACAAACTCAAAGAATCTCCCGCCAGGATAGTTAAATGCGGAGGATGTTGGTCAGCAGCAACCTTGGCTTCTTGGTTGAGGATATCTATCCACTCTTGATAAGTGAGTTGGTGACGGCGACCTAAATCAGGTGTAGCAATTTGCGGTGAATTATTCAGGTTGATTGGCTGTGGGGATGCGATTATCCCAAAAAAAGCGGCCAATCTCTGCTGTTGCCAAATGAGCAGAATGACCGCCAACATTAGGATGCCGTTGGTTAACAGCGAGAAAAATGCCCAGATAGGAAAGGTTTTAAGAGATGTAGACACGACTAGCGAAATTTACCAATTATTTGAATCAAATTTTAACGCTAGCGATCGCAAATTACACAATCTTAAATTGGGGATTGGGGATTGGGGATTGGGAATTGGGGATTGGGGATTGGGGATTGGGGAAGCAAACAGAAAGTTCTTTCCTCCAAACTCTAAACTCCTAACCCCTAACTCCCAACTTCTAACTCAGCACTCTCTATTGAGTAGGACGATCGCCAAACTCGGAGTTGTAACCTTCTTCGCCGTGTTCGTTGATATCCATACCTTGCAATTCAGCTTCCTCTTTGACTCGCAGCCCGACTGTAGCATCGATAACTTTGAGAATAATCCATGTACCAACACCTGCGATTACATAGGCAACGACAATTGCTACTAGTTCAACTCCCAATTCACCCAAATTACCACGCAGTACTCCATCTTTACCTCCTCCGTTGACTTGAGTCGTGGCAAAGATAGCCGTCAAAATCGCCCCTACTGTACCACCAACCCCATGCACGGGATAAGTATCTAAAGCATCGTCAATTTCTAGTTTGTGCTTAAAACTGATCGCATAGAAGCAAACAAAGGCGGTGATGAAACCAATTAAAATCGCTGATAACGGTGTGACAAATCCGGCGGCGGGGGTGATACCCACCAAACCAGCGACGGCTCCTGTAGCTGCTCCCACGGCGGTTGGTTTACCTCGTAAAACGCTTTCCAAAATTAGCCACATTAAAGCCGCCGCCGCCGCCGCTGTATTAGTAGCAACAAAGGCTGTTGTTGCTAAATTTGTTATTACATTACCAGAAGTTCCACTGGCAGCAGATAGGGCACTTCCAGCGTTGAAACCGAACCAACCAAACCACAGCAAGCCAGCACCCAGCAAAATAAAAGGAACGTTGTGGGGCGGGCTAAGGCGATCGGGATGGGTTTTCCGAGGCCCAAGGACGATCGCTGCTACCAAGGCTGAAACGCCAGAACTAATATGAACTACTGTGCCACCTGCAAAGTCGAGGGCACCCAATCCACCGTACAAACCCAAGAATCCACCTTTCGCCCATACCATGTGGGCTAGGGGAGCGTAAACAAAGGTTGACCACAGGAGGACAAACAGCGAATAGGCGCGGAAACTCATCCGCTCTGCGATCGCCCCAGAAATTAAGGCTGGGGTGATAATGGCAAACATGGCTTGGTAAATCATGAATGCCTGATGGGGTATTGTGCCGGCATAAGAGACGACTTCTGGCGGGTTTGATCCTTTGAGATAATCGGTTATCTCTAATCCGACACCATTCAAACCCAGCCATTGCAATCCACCGATAAATGGTAAACCTGGCGCAAAGGCAAGACTATAGCCCCACAGAATCCAGGTAACTCCGACGATTGCCATTAACACAAAGCTCATCATCAATGTGTTTAGGATGTTGCGCGATCGCACAAATCCACCATAGAAAAACGCCAATCCTGGTGTCATTAGCAGCACAAGTGCTGCTGAAATCAGCATAAATGCTGTGTCTCCAGTATCAGCAGTAGGTGGGGCAGCAGTTGGGGTTTGGGCAAAAGCATTGCCCATCAACGGCCCTCCTAAAAATAGTAGGGTGATAGCTCCAATCATCACAACTTTCTTCAACACTTTTTTTTCTTCCTAAACACCAAGAATTTGTATCCTTAACTACATTTGATTACTTTTATTGACACATTTTTGTCTTGAAAGTTACTTAACTTGAATTTTCTTGAAATGTTAACAAAAATATATACCTGATTGTAGTTGCCAAGATTTAAATTAGCGTATAAACACGCAATCATTACATTGCATCTTTTTTTTTAAAGAATAGAAGAATAGTATTTTATTCAAGCCGGACAAAATTACGAATTTTTAGTTACTTACTGTTACAAACCAAAATAATTGTGATATGTGACGAGTCTTGTAAATTATTGTCAGTATTTTCCGATAATTTGCCCAAATATGCAGCAAATTTCAACTTCTCGTGCGATCGCGAACAGGGTGCAAAGACAGAGGCTACGCCAATATGAGGTAGAGAAATATCCTACTCGTGCGATCGCGATCGTCATCTTAGAGAAGAGAGAAGCAAATAGCGTGAGGGTTGGGGATAAATATACCTCATCTAGTTGCAAAATGCTGCATCATGAGTTCTCTTTATATTTCCCTCATAAACACGTAGATATCTAGATGCCTGCTTCTAACAGGTTAGTTGCGAAAAAACTTTTGCAATTTTGCGTGAGATTATTAGTTGTTTAACAGGGAACACTATAGCAATCTGATTTGATTTCTGAATTAATCGTAGGGACTAGGGACTGGGGA
>NZ_JAVRCC020000071.1:0-33507 GCF_034530975.2 Nostoc sp. DedQUE07
TTTGTACTCACCGTTAACAACGTCAACGATGCGCCAGAGGTATTTCAGGCGATCGCTCCTCAACAAGCAATAGAAGACACACTTTTCACCTTCATTATCCCAGACAACACCTTCATTGATGTCGATGCTGGCGATAGCCTCACTTACACCGCCACTCTCGAAAACGGCGATTTTTTACCTGGTTGGTTAACCTTCAATGCTGCTACCAAAACCTTTAATGGCACTCCCTTAAATGCAAACGTGGGTAGCCTCAACATTAAAGTTACTGCTAGGGATATTTTTGGGGTTGAAGTCAGTGATGATTTTGCACTTACTGTTAAGAACGTTAACGATGCACCAGAGTTAGTTGAGGCGATCGCTAATCGAAAGGTACTCATAAATACGCAGTTCAATTTTACGATCCCAGAAAATACCTTCATTGATATTGATGCTGGCGATAGCCTCACCTACACTGCTACTCTCGAAAACGGCGATCCACTGCCCAGTTGGCTAACTTTTAATTCTGCTACCCGGAACTTTAGTGGTACTCCAACGATGGAGAATTTGGGTAATCAGAATATCAAAGTCACTGTCAAGGATATTTCTGGGGATGAAGTTAGTGATGTGTTTGTATTGACAGTTGCTAAGTTCAATAGTGCGCCAATTGTAGATCGGGCGATCGCTGACCAAAAGGCCACAGCAAAAACTACCTTCAACTTCACAATTCCTGAAAACACTTTTAGCGATGTGGATCTTGAAGATACCCTGACCTACACTGCTACCTTAGACAATGGCGATCCACTACCTAGTTGGTTAAGCTTCAATGCTAACGAGCTTACCTTCAGCGGCACTCCTACGAATGATAATGTGGGTAGCTTAAACATTAAAGTCACCGCCACAGATCCAGCTCTTGCTGAAATTAGTGATGTATTTGCACTCACAATTGCTAAAGCTAACAATCCACCAATTGTAGAGCAGGCGATCGCTGACCAAAAAGTTACGGCAGAAACTACCTTTAACTTCACTATCTCTGAAAACACCTTTAGCGATGTAGATATTGAAGATACCCTAACCTACACTGCTAGCTTAGACAATGGCGATCCACTACCTAGTTGGTTAAGCTTCAATCCTAATAAGCGTACTTTCAGCGGCACTCCTACGAATAATAATTTGGGTAGCTTGAACATCAAAGTTACCGCCAAAGATTCGGTTGGGGCTGAAATTAGTGATGTATTTGCACTTACCGTTGCTCAAGGGATTACTGCTGAGACTGAATCAACCAGCCTACTTACAAGAATTACAGGTGATATCTTTACTATAAGAAATCAAGTTAACGGTGAAAAAGCCAAACTCTCAGTCAAGATAAAAAGCAACACCTCTGAAGAAGTCAATGAACTGGGTGTATTTGTCGTTGACGATGCAGAAGGTAGGATTAATGGCGTAGCCCCTGGTGCTGCAAATTACACCGAACTAGCTCTGCAACGGGCAACAGTGCTTCTTTCATCTCTTGCCAAACTACCGAATGGTTTTAATCCCACTGACCTCAGCAGGTTACTGGAATTCAATTCTGAGAGCAACCTAAGATTTTATTTAATCCGTAGCAGCACTACTCAGGCGGTGCTATCTGGACAAACCCCGTTTTCTCAGGTGCTTTTTTCCTCAGATACGAATGTGGACGATACAGGGTTCTCTCTCAACTTCCAGAATTTGGTTGTCAAGATTGCAGCAACAGAGCAAAATCCACCTCTAGGTACTGGTCTTCAAGGAAAATATGAACCTGAACTAATTGATTTACGGGATGTGAAACAATTGGTGAAAGCCGAATTTGTAGTTCATAGAGAAGCAGCTTTTAACAACTTTGTCGGCTTTTATCAGATAACTGATGAGAATGGTGGCATCGATACCAATGGCGATGGTACAGCAGATGTGCTGGTTGGACAGGCGAGTTATACTCAGGCAGCTATTAGTCACCGTGTCGCTGGTATTGATTTGAGTGTAGCTAACGAAGGTACAGCAACTTTCACAGGTAATTTCCAACCTGGTGCTATTTTCGTCCCATTTATCATCGTTAATGCCGGGACTGATGCAATTCTTGATAGCAATACCAATAACGATCCGGCAGTTTACTTCTCCTTCTTGGGTGCTAACACTGACAAAGCAGATCATATTCGCCTATTAGGGAATAACGCTTTTGGCTTTGAGGATTTGGCTAATGGCGGCGATCGAGATTACAACGATTTGATTGTCCGAGTTAATTTGAGTATCGCCTAGTCTGAAGTAACTTGGTATAGGTGTAATATAGCCTGTAAGCTTTATTGAGCAAAGAATACAGGTTTTTTTATGAAAAATTGTAGGTTGGGTAAAGCAAGGCGCAACCTAACAAAGTTATGAAAATGTTGGGTTTTTGGCGCTAACCCAAGCGTATTGAATCATAAAGAGCGATCGCATCACCGATGTTTTAGTGAATCTGTCATTTGCTAGAAGATGCGATTACGCCAAAATATTACAGTGATTCAAACAAATGTGTGAGAGTATATTTATTCACTCACCCGGAGACATAATTATGGTTTTTGCTGGCAAACGACCAAATAATTTAGGTATTAGCAACGGTAAATTAACACCCTGTCCTAATTCTCCCAATTGCGTTTCTAGTCAGAGTACAGATGCATCTCATCAAATTGCACCACTGACTTTTACATCTACTCCAGAACAAGCGATTACTAATCTTAAACAGATTATTGAGTCTTTACCAAGAACCAAAATCATTACTGAAAGTAAAGATTATTTATATGCAGAATTTAAAAGTGCTTTACTGGGATTTGTCGATGATGTAGAATTCTATCTAGACCGGACTGCAAATCTTATCCATGTGCGTTCAGCTTCACGTTTAGGTCAAAGCGATTTGGGTGTTAATCGTAAACGCATAGAGACGATTAGAGCCAAGTTCCAATAATTTTTAATTGAACTAAGGGCTGGAGATTAAAGACTGGGAAGATAAAGAAGTAGTTGGACAAAATTAATTACACAATGTCATTGCAAGTGAGACATTCTCAGAGTAGTGGGTGATTCACTGAGTTTGCAATGGTTGTAAATATTTTTGTCCATCTACTTATGTGGATTCAAACCCTAGTAAAATCTGGAATGACGATTGTGTAATGTGGTGTAGTGTTTCACCACAAGTTATGAATTACGAATTAGTTAAACTCTGCGATCGCAATATTTGTGAAATTGAATTTATTTAAAAACTTTGACTCTCGACCCCGACTAATTGTTGCTGTCGGACTCGCTGTATTAGTTTCAGTAATCCTGCCGCATTCTCTACACTTACCTACTCGCATTCTCTGTGCTTGGAACTCCGGTATTGACTTTTTCTTAGCGATAACGTGGTGGAAAATGATTAAGGCTAACCCAGAAAAAATTCGCCGTTATGCTGAGAGTGAATATGAAGGACATTTGGCTATATTTATGCTGGTAATTGCTGCGGCTTGTGCGAGTGTTTTAGCTATTGGGTTTTTACTTGATAAAAAAGGATTGTCAATAATTCAGCTTACCCTACACGTTGTACTTTCAATTATGACCATTATCGGTTCCTGGTTATTAGTGCATACGATGTTTGCAGTGCAATATGCGCACAGTTATTATAAATATATTAATCGTAATCATAGTGAAGAAATCACTAGAGGTTTAGATTTTCCTCATAACGACTATCCAGACTACTGGGAATTTTTATATTATTCATTTGTAGTCGGCATGACCAGTCAAGTTTCAGATGTGCAGACAACATCACCCGATATGAGACGCTTGACTTTGTTACATGGCATATTATCTTTCTTTTTCAATACCACAATTTTAGCTATGAGTATTAACATTATTGCATCGCTGATTTAAAAATTGTTTGACTCAGCCAAAAGTATGATTATTTGCTTCTCTACTTAGAGAAGGAGGAAATTAGATTACCTGTTCTTTAGCATGGACTCAAGTTGAGATAATTCGGAGTAAGTTCATGCCTTATAACAAAATAGATGAATTAACGGAAGAAATCAAAGGACAACTGCCTGAACACGCACAACAGATTTTTATTGCGGCATTTAATGCTGCTGAAAGTAATGGTTCGAGTGAAGAGGGTGCGCGTGATATTGCTTGGAATAGTGTAAAAAATGAATACGAACCAGGCAATGATGGTAAATGGCAGAGAAAGCCTGAAGACACTGCGATACATAATAAAGCTGTTGTATCTGGTGGGAACTAAATAAATCTCACCTGTGGATAACTATCTAATCTCAAGGGTCTTATAAGGGTTTAAGGGGAATTTTATTCTTAGAAAACAGAGATAAAATTCCTCTTTTTTTCAAAACTTATGTCAGAATATAGATGTTTTTGACAACTTATATTAGTAGCTGCTATAAAAAATATTCTGTCTATAGAACTCGTATTTGATTGCGTGAAAAAACTCAGTACACATTTATTCCTTCTTCCCTATTCCCTATTCCCTATTCCCTATTCCCTCCCTACGCAAATAATTTCTCCGAATCAAAGTGGATTCCTATATACAAGATATGCTGATTAGAAAAGGCGAAATATTTATTCGTCTCATGCAAGATGAAATGTATGATTATGAGTTGATGGCAAAATGGTTAACTAATGCAAAAGTTTTAGAATTTTATGAAGGAAGAGATAATTTTTTCCCTTTAGAAAGAATTATAGAAACGTACAAACCGATGGTTAGAGGAGATGAGGCGGTTATTCCTTGCCTCCTCTACTATCAAAATATTCCCATTGGTTATTTGCAGTATTGTACACTTAATAACTTATCGGAAACCGATAGACAATTGTATCATCTCGACCAAACCGATCGTGTCTATGCGATTGACTTGTTCATCGGCGAAACCGACTATTGGAACAAGGGAATTGGTACAAAAATGCTGTCAGTATTTATCAACTATCTTTTTGAACAGTGTCAAGCTCAGAAAATTGTTATAGATCCGCACGTTGACAATTATCGTGCTATTCGCTGTTATGAAAAATGTGGTTTTGTGAAAGTAAAGCTATTGCCAACACATGAACTGCATGAAGGAGAATACTCAGATTGTTGGCTCATGGCAATAGAGCCAAAGAAATCATGAGGAAATGCATTCTACCTGTTATGCCTTCTTACCTGCTACTGGTTCAGCTATATTTTCCATATCGACCAGATTCCACTTTAAACCTTTGCTCCTATATATACGCTTCTGCAAATTTGGATAATCACCGATATCATGGTCTAGCCTTTGACCAACTACTATGCATTTGAATATAGAATTGCCCGTGTTTTTCAGCTTGTGCGGCTTACCACCAGCACGATATCCAATAAAATCTCCTGCTTTAACTGGATAAACACTTTCTCCAATTGTTGCCTCAGCTTCTCCTGAGAGAACGTATACGCACTCTTCTTCGTGATAGTGCATATGAAGTTCCGTTGATTCACGTCCAGGCTCTACTTCAATGATGTGGAAACCGATATTTTTTAAACCTGTCAAATCCCCTAAAGACTTATTTAGTCTGCGAGCATTGGAGTTGAGAAAATGTGTTTTTTCTAGTCCTTCATAAGACTCAATCTCTTCTTTAGTGACTAAATACTTTTCCATTTCTTGATACCAAGGTGTTAAGAAAATTTGATGGTGAATAAACGAGGGGCCTAAAGATGAATTAAGACGGAAGTTAAAACAGGTTCAAGGGTTCCATCTCAGCAAAAGCGATGCCCTTCGACAGGCTCAGGGTAAGACCTACGGTGGTAAACTACGCTTCTATTTGTGCATGGGATTATATCATCACCTCGTTATTAAGTGCAACTTCACAGAAAATTGGTATCATTTAATGTCTGACTGGATACCGAGAGTAGTACATGAATTTAGATCGTAAGTACGTTACTAAATTAACTCGCGTGTTCCCAGTCACTAAGTAACTCATGTTGTTGGACTATTTTATAGGATTTACGAAATGATACTTTGGGAGTACCAATACTCTTACCAAGAAAAGACTGTTTTTTCGTCTTGGTAGGTCTATTTTCTAGGGTTGTTGAACTGAACTGTTGGGTTTTCATTGGTAAATAAATCTCTGATTAAAACCTGAGCATTAATTTATAACATCAATTTGCAAATGGCAAATTTCTAAAGAAAAATAAAAAATATATATTTAATTTCTAAAGGAAAGAAGAGAAATTGAAGAGTTTATTTACTCTGAAGGTGAAGTGCGCCCAATGAGACTAACGATCGCTGCGGCTAAATCTGCTGGATCGACGGGTTTAGGTAGATGTTTTTGAAATCCTGCTGCCATTGCTTGGTTGTAGTTAATTTCTCCTGCATAAGCAGTCAAAGCGATCGCCGGAATTTGTCCGCCTTGCTCTGGTGGTAATTTTCTCACTTCGCCCAGCAACATATAGCCATCCATGAAGGGCATTCCAATATCGCTTAAGAGGATATCTGGCTGGGATTGCACTAATGTTTGCAGCGCTTCATCTGCTGATTCAACTGCTGTCACTGTCGCGCCATATTGTTCCAGCACAAAGCTAAAAAACTCTCGCACATCGGCTTGATCGTCCACAAGCAGGATTTGTACTCCAGCCAGTAATGTCTCGTCAGTACTGAGTTCTGTTTGAGAAGCCTCACTATTTCTAACTCGCAACTGAGAATTTTTGAGCAAAGGTAGTTTAACTGTGAAGGTAGCTCCTTGTCCTTCTCCTGGACTCTCTGCCTGAACTGTGCCACCGTGAAGTTCTACTAGATGACGCACAATTGCCAGTCCCAATCCCAATCCGCCAAATACTCTGGTTGTCTTAGCATCTGCTTGCCGGAAGTAATCAAAGACGTAGGGCAAAAATTCTGGGTTAATTCCTTTACCTGTATCAATTACCTGGATTTGGGCATCTAAACCAACTTGCTCTAGACGCACTTCTACAAGTCCATTCGTAGGTGTGAATTTAACGGCATTGGAGAGGAGATTCCAGATCACTTGTTGCAAGCGATCGCCATCGCCGAGAACTTTGCCGATATCATTACTTAAGATGATTTGAATTTGAATCGATTTGGCTTCTGCTGCTAAACGCACCGTTTCTAATGCAGATGCGATCGCTATTTTCAAATCCACTGCATGGAGATTTAACCTAACCTTACCTTGCAAAATCCGGGAAACATCAAGTAAATCTCCAATCAATTGGGTTTGTAACTTGGCATTCCGCTCGATTGTTTCCAATGCCCGGATTTTAGTAGCTTCGTCGAACTTGCGGGTTCTGAGTAACTTTGCCCACCCTAAAATTGGATTCAAGGGAGTTCGGAGTTCGTGGGAAAGCACAGCGAGAAATTCATCCTTAATCCGGTTGGCTGTCTCGGCTTCTGCCCTGGCAGTCTTTTCAGCTTCGTAAAGTTGAGCGCGGGCGATCGCTTGCGCACACTGTTGTCCCAGTGTCAACATAAATCCCCGGTCTTCTTCATTAAATATTTGAAGAGGAGTAAAGCTTAATCCCAGTGCGCCAATTACTTTTCCTTCTACTACCAAGGGAATGGAAGCCCAGGCATTATTCGCCATAACAGTCACAACATCTGCTAAGTTGGGATATCTAGCAATCATGGCTGCTAAATTTTCTAAAAAAATCGGCTGCCCAGTTCTGACTGTTTCTGCTATTTGGTTAGGTGCTGTAATCGGAAAAGTTGTCAAAGTATTTATCAGCGTTTGCGGATAGCCAATTGCTTGCACAACATTTAGGGTAGTATTTGCCTCAGTAAGTAAGACAACGGAACCACCAGTAGCTTTCAAGGCGGCAATGCCTTGGTTTACCACTACATCAGCTACCTGTTGGGGAGTTAAGGCTTCTGAGAAGGCAGCAGTTATTCTTTGTAAAAGTATGGTGCGATTGACAGACCGTTGAGTTTCCTGGTAGAGTCTGGCGTTGTCGATGGCTGTCGCCGCCCGCCGAGCGATATCTTCTGCTAAAGCCAAGTCTGTTTGTTGGTAGTATCTACCTGACTCGGCGGTAAAAAAAGAGATTGCTCCAAATAATTGCCCGCGGGAACGAACTGGAATCACCATTAGAGAACGAATACCCAAACTTTGCAGTAATTGCAGATGTTCGTTGTCTTCAGACATCTGTAAAAGATGTGAGTCAGATAATTCGGGATAAAAGACAGATATACCTAAGTGTAGCTGCCGTACAAGCTGTTTGGCTTTGGTTCTGGGTCGATAACGCCGACGGATTTGGTCTAAAATGTTTAGTTTTGTGGAATCGGCAATTGCGATCGCAATTTGTTTACTTGACCAATCTTCCTGGAAGACATCTACAATACACAAGTCGGCTAAAGTTGGAACTGCTAGATTTGCCACATTTTCTAAAGTTACTTCATAATCCAATGAGGCAGCTAGTAAGGTGCTGGCTTCGACTAAAAAGTTTTGTGTGGCTTCAATTCGTTTGCGGTGGCTAATATCCTCAATAATTCCTAATGCATACATTGGTTGTCCCTTCGCATTCCAAACTGCTGATGAAGTTAAGTTTGCCCAAACGATAGAACCATCTTTGCGGATGTAGCGCTTCTCTAAGGAATATCCACTAATTTCTTTTGCTAAAACTCGCCGAGCATTTTCCAAATCAACTTCTAAGTCGTCAGGGTGGGTAATTTCCTGAAAGTTCATTTGCATTAACTCTTCATGGCTATACCCAGTAATTTCGCATAGGGCAGGATTAACTTGCAGAAATCGTCCATCCAACCCTACTAGAGTAATACCGACAGCTGCTTGATTGAACATTGCCCGAAACCTTTCTTCGCTTTCTCGCAAAGCAACTTCTGTTTGCTTGGCTGCTGTCACCTCTGCCAAAATAATGCCAATTCCTACCGTTTCACCCATTGCGTTATCAACTGGGTAATAGTTGCCGAGCCAGTAACCGTAACGTCCTAGTTGTCCTCTTGTCTCACCACTGATTTCCATATTCAGTAGGGGTTCTCCAGTATCTAACACGCGCTGTAACTGTGGCTCTAACTCAGCCGCCATCGCTGGCAAAACTTCCCTAAATTTGCATCCTAGATGTTCTTCTATAGTTAAACCGTTAATGTCAGCGAAAACTTGATTAATGCGGATATATCGCAGTTCTCGATCCAAAAAGCATACAGCAATAGGAGCTGCTTCTAGCAGCGCATCTAGAAGAGATAGAGATTCGGCATAATGGACTAAAGCTTGGTGGATGTCTCGATAAAGTTGGGCATTTTCCACTGCTAAGGCAGCACGATGAGTAATCTCTGTTGCTAAAGTTAGGTCAGTGCGATCGTAGCGACGATCCGATCGGGTGTTGATAAAGGTAATACAGCCGAGTATCCGCCCTTTTGCGATTAACGGCACAATCATTACAGACTTCATCCCCAATTGCCGAACAAGTTCTAAGTGTTCCTGATTCTGAGTAGTTGCTACTAATAGCGAGTCAGATACCTCTGAGATCAATTCGCTTTGTCCAGTTTGCAGTACTCTAGTAATTGCACTTGCACCCTTGTAATCTGTCACATACTCCTGAAGTTTACGCGCCAACTCCGCTTTCGATGGGTCTGCATGGGCAATGGGTAGGCGGCGAATGGAACCATCTTCATTTAAAATATCAACGCTACACCAATCAGCTAGCTGAGGAACTGAGATTTTAGCGATTTGTTGTAAGGTTTGTTCATAATCTAACGAAGTAGAGAGTACACTACTAATTTGGGCGATATAGCGCAGCCTTTCCTCAGCTTGCTTGCGCTCTGTAATATCGAGAACAAAAAAAGCTCCTCGATCTACAGTCCCTTCAAAATGGCTACCACCTGCCAAAATCGGCAAGCGTGAGCCGTCTTTACGGATATATTCTTTTTGATATGGTGTGCAAAAGGGGCTGTCTTGAAATTGAGCTAGTGCTTGCTTATCGAGTGGCAGGTATTCTGTAGGAGTCAAGTTTTGCCAGTTAAGTTTTCCAGAAAGTAATTCTTCACGGGTATAACCCACCATATTCAGCAAGGCATCGTTAGCATCTGTAATCCTACCGTCTCTATGCCAGAAGCCAATACCAATCATGTTTGACTCAACTACGCTGCGAAACTTCGCTTCGCTTTCTTGCAATGCTTGTTCAGTTTGTTTGAGTTGAGTAATATCAATTGAACTAATGCCTACTCCTAATAATTGCCCATCCGGCAAACACACCGGATAATAGCTGACAAGACCATAACGATATACCCCCGGAGGATAAGTTTCACCGCTTACTTCTTGGTTGAGTAAGGGCTGCCTAGTTTTCATCACTTGCTGAAAAATAGGCTCAATTTGCGCTGCCCATTCTGGTAGTACTTCCCTAAAGGTGCGACCAATATGTTGAGTTTGTGGTACACCGTTAATAGCAGCTAGCGCTTCATTCGCATGAATGTAGCGCAGTTCAGGATCGAGAAAAGCTAGCGCCACTGGTGAAGTAGTAACCCAAGCATTGAGTAAAGCCAGAGATTCATCTTTTTGCCCAATAGCTTGTTGAAGTTCCTGGTGCAACGTGGCTTTTTCTAGTTCTGCCTGCTTGCGCTCAGTAATATTTACACCTGCACAGGTAAGACCCTGAATGCTATTGTCTACATCCCTTAATGGTTCAACCAGCAAATCGTAGTAAAGATTTTTTTCACCAATTGTCAGATAAATCTCTTCCCGGGTTGAAACACCAGTTTTTAGTACCTTCTGCTTAATTGCCGTTAATTGCGCTGCTACTGAGGCGGTAAATAATTCATCATCAGACTTACCCAGCATTTCTTCAGCAGTTTCTAGACCTTGAGGATTATGAATCCACTGATATCGCAAATTGCGATCCTGCTGAAAGACGACGATATCTGAACTACTTAACGCTAATCGAAATCTTTCTTCACTAACTCTTAGCTTTTGGAGATTTTCATCCGCCCCTGTTTTAGCATTTTTTAATGCCTCACATAAGATACTAAAGAGCAATCCTTGCAATGCAAATAACCCAATTCGCACAGAATTAGATAAATCAAAACTCAGCTCATAAGCTGGAGGTAGAAAGAAGTAATTGCTCAGTAATGCAGACAATAAAGTTGCTAACAACCCTGATTTCAAACCCCCATACCAAGCACTCAACATTACAGCGCTAAAAAATAGTAGAAAAGGAGTATTATTCATGCTTAACCAAGGGTCTAGCATCAACATTAGCACTAATGCTAGTGCGACAATTAATACAACAAGGCCATAACGTAGTAACTGAGAATAATGAATATGGGGCATGAAAAGTTTTTGGAAAAACCAATACTCATTGCAGAGGCTGTACATACCCTAAGCTAGTTTTTGATTTTTAGTAACTTATCTACAGATAGATTTTTGTTGAGTTCTAAAAGTCTCTTTTGCTAGAGGTCAATGTTTTAGTTATCTGATATGTGGGGTGAAAATTTAGCTCGAACCATCAAGATAAATAACACTATTTGGCTAATTTAAAATACGAAATCCAAATACTAGCTAATTTATAACAAAAATTATCGAATAATATAGGACTCATATTTGATTTTTGAAAAAAACTCAGTACAGCTTTATTCCTTCTTCCCAGTCCCCAGTCCCTAGTCCCTACGATTAATTCAGAAATCAAATCAGATTGCTATACCTCATACCTTATAATTTCCTTGGCAAAATTTGAGTTAATCCGCCACATTTTCATCCCAAACAATACCGATTAGCTGCTAAGAAATATGACTAACAGATGCACCAACGATTTGCAAGCTGGTGAATAAATCGGCGTTCAAGTGGCTGGCTAATCTCGCCCTTGTGTGCGCTCAAAAGAGAAATGAGAAATAGTTTCTTTCAGGATACCTGCTTAGTTAACTCGACTATGGAACCAGTGAGGACACCCATCCCACAATAAAATTTGGAATGTTTTTTTATTTGGAAGTCCCTAAAGAGGTTTTTCAGGAACTTTACCCATTGTCAGCCAATCTTTGTGCCAGTCCCCCATACTCAATATTGCGATTTAAGATGATTGGGTATTCTATAATTTGCGATCGCCACTATACGGATGATTGAAGTTGAACATCTGAGTAAAATATACGGCTCTACCCCAGCGATTACCGATGTCACCTTTAGCGTCGAGCCTGGGGAAATTTTAGGGCTGTTGGGCCCCAATGGCGCTGGAAAAACCACAACCATGCGGATTCTGGCTGGTTATTTACCGGCAACCAATGGAAATGCCCGGATTGCTGGTTATGATGTCCATGAAAATTCCTTGGCTGTGCGCCAACGGATTGGTTATTTACCCGAAACACCGCCGTTATATCCAGACATGACGGTGGAGGGATTTTTGCATTTTGTCGCCCAAATTAAGGGAGTTTCAGCAGGCGATCGCCCCAACAAGGTGACAGCCGCCATCGAACGCTGCAACTTAGAAGATAAGAGGCGAACTATTATTCGCAAACTCTCTAAAGGATACCGCCAACGTGTCGGAATTGCTCAAGCGATCGTCCACGATCCCCCAGCGATCATTTTGGATGAACCCACCGTCGGACTCGATCCCCGACAAATAATTGAGGTGCGGAATTTAATCAAAAGCCTCGCTGGTACTCACACAATTATTCTTTCCACACATATTCTGCCAGAAGTGAGTATGACTTGTAGCCGCGTCGCCATCATCAATCGCGGTAAAGTGGTGGCAACTAATACACCAGAAAATCTGATGACTCAGTTGACAGGCGGCTCAGGGTATGAATTGGAAATAGAAGGAGAAGCCGCCCTAGCGAAACAGGTATTGCAAAAAGTCGCGGGTGTGAGCCTAATAGAATCAATTCCTATAGCCGGAGGTCATCAACCCCAGGCAAATCGCGCTTACCTGCGGGTGATATCGCAACCGGGAAAAGAACCAGGACGCGATATTGCCACAACATTAGTGCGTGCAGGATTTGGTTTACATGAACTGCGGCGGGTTAACGCCACCCTAGAAGACGTATTCTTGCAACTAACCACAGAAGAAAAAAATTTCGATCCTGAGGTAGACTTAGCAGCAGACAAAGAAGGAGAGGCAGCGTAAATGGGTATAGTGCTGAGTAATATTATTGCCATTTATCGCCGAGAGTTACAGAGTTATTTTGTATCGCCCTTAGCTTATGCGATCGCAGGCATATTTTGGTTCATCGCCGGGTTATTCTTCGTGATGATTTTGCTAGGGCCAGATGGCATATTGGTAGGAGTTGCGGCAATAGATGCACAAGGGCAACAACTGGGAGTACCAGTACCACCGATAGATGTCCCCTACGAATTTGTTCGGGCATTTTTGGATCGTATGGGATGGCTATTGTTGTTTATTCTGCCCATACTGTCGATGGGACTCTATGCCGAAGAACGGAAGCGCGGTACTTTAGAACTTTTAGCCACCTCACCAATCACCAATTGGGCGGTAGCTGTAGGTAAATTATTAGGCGTGATAACATTTTTTATCACAATGGTTGCACCCATGCTAGTGTTGGAAGCGATCGCCATCAGCGGCTCAAATCCACCAATGACGCCCTCAATTCCCTTACTGGGTCATATTGGATTAATCTTACTAGCAGCAGCAATTTTATCTGTAGGAATGTTTATTTCTTCATTAACAGACAGCACAATTTTATCTGCCGTTCTTACCTTTGCAGTAATCTTATTATTGTTATTGATTGATTTAATCGCCAAAATTGTCCCTGGCCCCGTAGGTGAAGCTTTAGGTTATCTATCGTTGCTGAAACATTACAACACATTAATCCAAGGCATTTTTGATACTAGCGCTTTAATTTTATTTGCCAGTTACATTTTTTTGGGCATCTTTCTTACAGCTCAATCAATTGATGCACTGCGTTTTCAAAGGCAATAGTTATATAAGTTATGAGTTAAAAGTTAGGAGTGGGGAGTTAAAGTCATCAGGACTTAAGCAAAGTAATGAAAAAACCAACTGAAAAGGAGGTATCTGCGCAGCATCTCCTAGAGAAGGGAACAAAGGAATAATAGTTTCAGAGACTCAATAACTCCTAATTCCTAACTCCTAACTCCTAACTCCTAACTCGTAATTCCTCACTTCAGTCTAATAATATGAAGATAGTTGCAAAAAAGAAACTGTGGAAATATCTGTTTTGGTTAGGCCCATTCCTAATTACTGTCGGCTTAACAGCTGGGTTAATCTCTGAACAGTGGGGATTAATTCCATTAGTATTTCTGATTGCAGGAATTGTCATCAGTGGGTTGGGGATAATATGGCAAAGCTACCAGAGTAACTGGTGGAATCGTCGTTCTACCCAAGCTGGGACAAATGCCCTAGTGGCAACTCTGGCAATATTAGCAATTTTGGGATTGATTAACTTTTTGGGAACTCGCTATCACTTGCGGGCAGACTTAACAGAGGCTCAATTATTTACCCTTGCACCTCAGTCACGTGAATTAGTAAGGGTTTTACCACAGCCAGTGAAAGTATGGGTATTTGATATTAACCAAAATCCCCAAGACCGAGAACTACTAGAAAATTATCAACGCCAAAGCTCAAAATTTAAATACGAGTATATCGACCCCCAAGCTAGACCAGGACTTGCAGAAAAGTTTGGCGTCAAAGATTATGGAGAAGTTTATTTAGAATCTGGGGATAAACGGCAATTAGTACAAACAATAAATGAAAATGAGCGCTTGTCAGAAATTAGATTAACTAGTCGCCTGCAACAACTAACAAATTCAACCACAGCCAAAGTTTACTTACTCCAAGGTCATGGCGAACGCCAACTTTCACCTGGTAAAGATGCAATATCACAAGCAGTTCAGGGATTAGGCGATAAAAATTTCACAACATCACCTCTGAATTTAGGAGAAACTTCCAAAGTTCCTCAAGATGCGGCTGTCGTAATAGTAGCTGGCCCCAAACGAGGACTGTTTGAGGGTGAAGTCAAAGCTTTGCAAGACTACCTTAATCGCGGTGGTAATTTACTGCTGATGATCGATCCTAATACCGATCCCAAACTTAACAGCTTGTTACAAGAGTGGGGTGTTCGTCTGGATAATCGTTTAGCAGTCGATGTCTCTGGCGAAAGCGTTGTGGGACTTGGCCCTGCTGCGCCCTTAGTCACAGAATATGGACAACATCCAATTACCAAAGATTTCGGTAACGGCAATTCTTTTTATCCGATTGCCCGACCACTGGAAATTACCTCTGTGCCTGGTGTTCAGGCTACTCCACTGCTACGAACCAAACCCTACCCCAGCAGTTGGGCAGAAAGCGACCTCCAAAGCGAAAAATTAGAGTTTAATGCAGATAAAGACCTGAAAGGCCCTTTAACCTTGGGCGTTGCTTTAACAAGAAAACAAACACCCAAATCTACTTCCACTCCGCAAGTTTCACCCACACCTTCACCTCTACCATCACCAACAACTCAAAACAAGACTAGCCCGACTCCTTCCCCTTCCCCCAAGACTCCGCAAGCCTTACCCTTACCATCACCAACCACCCAAAGCAAAACCAGCCCGACTCCTTCCCCTTCCCCCAAGACTCCGCAAGCCTTACCATCACCAACCACTCAAAGCAAGGCTTCTCCCACTCCCCCTGCCTCCCCTGCCTCCCCTACTCCTCCTTCCCCTGCTGCCTCATCTCAAACAGCTACCGAGTCACGGTTAGTAGTTTTAGGAAATTCCGATTTCGCCACCGATGGTTTGTTTCAACAGCAATTAAATGGAGATGTATTCCTCAACTCAGTTACTTGGCTGAGTCAACAAGATCGGCAACCCCTTTCCATTCGTCCCAAAGAACCGAAAAATCGGCGGATAACCCTGACAACCACACAAGCTAATCTTTTAATATTGTCATCTCTGTTAGTTTTACCCTTAATTGGAATTGCGATCGCAGTTATTATTTGGTGGAAACGACGGTAAGAAGTAGAGACGCGATTAATCGCGTCTGTACAAGAGTTAGGAGTTAGGAGTGACAAGTAGAAACTGGAGAAGAGTTTTTTCCATGCCCAATGACAAATGACAAATGACAAATGACTAAAAAATGAAATTGCCACGAACAACTTTAATTTTGATACTGCTAGCGTTGGGTTTAGGTGGTTTTGTTTACTTCCATGAAATTCGGGGTGCAACTGTGCGCGAAGAAATCAAGGAGCAAAAGCAGAAAATTTTCTCTTTTGGAGAAGATGATGTGCAGTCTTTGACAGTCAAGACAAAAAAACTTACCCTGAATCTGGAACGCAACCCTGAATCTTCTAGTAAGCCCAAGTGGTTAATCAAATCTCCAATATCGGGCCCAGCAAATGATGCTATTGTTTCTTATTTAATGGATTTGTTGGTCAAGGGTAATAGCGATCGCACTTTATCAACTCCAGCAAAACAGCTTGGAGAATTTGCCTTAGATCCACCCCAAGCAACTATTAATATCACCCTGAAAAACCGACAAAGCCATCAGTTGAGTTTGGGTAAATCTAACTTTAACGGTCGTTTATTGTATGCTCAAGCTGACCCTACTATAAAACCCGATGGAAACATAAATGTGCTGTTAGTATCTACAGATTTTGCAAATGCCGTAAATCGAGAACTATCAGAGTGGAAACAACCTGTAGATAATAGTCAGAAGCTACCTGGACTCAGCACCCCTTTACCAACTCCGACAAATAGTAAATAAGCAATTACGGTTTCTGTGGTATGTTTCGGTAACGCACAATGGGTTAGCACATCTGTGCTACTCTACTTCAAATCTCACTAGTTTTTCTAAGTTACCATGACAAATCCGACAGCAACATTGCTGATTTCCTGCCCCGATCGAAGAGGACTGGTGGCTAAATTTGCCAATTTCATCTATTCTAACGGTGGTAATATTATTCATGCAGATCAGCATACAGATTTTGCTGCTGGCTTATTCCTCACACGCATTGAATGGCAGTTAGATGGGTTCAATTTACCGCGAGAATTTATTGCCCCGGCTTTTAATGCGATCGCACAACCTTTAGGTGCTAAATGGGAATTACGTTTTTCTGATACAGTACCACGCATCGCTATTTGGGTAAGTCGGCAAGACCATTGTCTATTTGATTTAATTTGGCGACAACGCGCTAAAGAATTTGTTGCTGAAATTCCTTTAATTATTAGTAACCATTCTCATTTAAAAGTAGTGGCAGAACAATTTAATATTGACTTCCAACACATTCCCATCACTAAAGATAATAAATTAGAACAAGAAATCCAACAACTAGAATTATTACGCCAGTACAAAATAGATTTAGTTGTATTGGCGAAATATATGCAGATTGTTAGTGCAAATTTTATTAATCAATTCCCACAAATTATTAATATACATCACTCATTTTTACCAGCTTTTATCGGAGCTAATCCTTATCATCGAGCTTTTGAACGTGGTGTGAAAATTATTGGTGCAACTGCTCATTATGCTACTGCTGATTTAGATGCAGGCCCAATTATTGAACAAGATGTGGTGCGAGTTAGTCACCGTGATGAAGTTGATGATTTGGTGAGAAAAGGCAAAGATTTGGAGAGAATTGTATTAGCAAGAGCGGTGCGATCGCATTTACAAAATCGTGTATTAGTATATGGTAATAGAACAGTAGTATTTGAGTGATTTTATATCTTTATGACTAACGACATTACGGAAAAACTTAAACAAGCCTCTGATGGTTTGTTAATGATAAGTGAATCAGAGTATCCTTTTGAAGCTTTTTTGTGGTCTAATCAAGCGCAAGAACCTTTGACAAATCAAAAACTTCTCCAGTTAACAGGACATCCTCAAGAAACATCAGTTGAAGAAGTAGAACTAGATTATTTTTTTAGGAACTGTGCCCAAGAAAAAGAATGGCACGATGAAATACAACGACAAAATGTGCAAAAGTTTAAATCACTTGTCCAAAAATTAAGAGATCGCCTCACTAATATCAAGGTTTATCGCATAGGTACGATAAGTATTGATGTCTATATTGTTGGTAAAACTTCAGATAAAGATTTAGGCGGAATTTCGACAAAAGTTGTAGAAACTTAAGGAATCAAACATCAGCCTATCTATAATTTACAGATAGGCTTTAAGTTTTAAGTGAAATAAATATCCTTACAAATTGTCAACTCTAGACTCAATTACACTTTGAACAGACGAAGAAACATTAGAAAGCAAATTGTAACCAGTGTTTGTTTCAATGGAATCAACACTAACTCTGTAGTTTGTCCAATTATTATTTCTAATTCCCTGTGAATTAGGCATATTCACTGCAATTACTCTTGTGTTATTAGTGACACTGCTAGCATCAGAATTTGATGAATTTAATACTACAATAACCTTCCATGTTCTGGTCGGAACTGTAACGTTACCATTAGCAATTGTGTTTTTTGTTCCATTCGACCCAGTTCCACCAGTGCCATAGGAGCCTGAAATAATATAGAGTTCTTTCCCCTGGTTTACTAAGTCTCTAGAATAGTTTTCTAGTGCAGCCCAAGGCCCCTGATTATTATCAGGTGACTGAGGAATTATATTCGTCATTAAAAAAGTAGCAGAGTTATCGGTAATTGTATTTGTCCTATCTGCTGAAGCAGTCATGTGTCCCCTATCAAAACCGCTACCAGTGTAATCGGAAGAAGTGACTCGGTAGCAGCTTGAAGGTAATGTAGTATCTGCACGAAAATCATCTTGGCGAGGTGCGCTTCCTAGCCATGATGTGTTTAGCTGCCAACTTACCCAATTTGGTGTCCCTCTATAGCAATTGTAAGAAACTGCGTATTGAGATTTGCTCAACAAAAGATTACTGTAACTACTGCCAGCATTACTAGGATTGCCCATTCTTAGATGAACGCTTGAGGGTTGGGCTGTTAGTGGCTTTTGTAGATAATTAAGCAGAGTGAAAGATATTGCTGTTGGTACAGCAATAGGTAGAATAGCCCTGAGAAAATCAGACTTCTTCATTTGTTACTATTTATTTGTTTAAACAAACTACAATTGTCTCTGTTAAAGTTACAGAAATTCAGTAAAACTTACCAATCGCAATATAGCTATGGTTGTATAAAGAAAGGTTAAAAAAGTGTAAATAGTGCATTAACATCTAGTAATTATTTAGGTGGCGATCTGAAATTAGATAATCATCTAAATAACATGAAAAACTTATATATTATTTGCTTTAATAATTGAGTGATGGCGCGGAATGCCCGCGCCCAAGCGAGCGCTATTTTCGCTCTACTGAGGGCTAGAGAGTATTTTGACTGATTGACAAAATACGCTTTATCTTAACCCTCACGAGAGCTTAGAAAGAGGAAGGAATGTTAAAAAATAGTCCTTGGTCGAATTGATCTTTCAAAAAGTCTTCCAATTCAATTTCGTCGTCATTCTGAATTTGAAACCAAGTCTTGAAGTTGTGCTTCAAGAAGTAACCGAAAGATTTCCAGCCGAAAATTTGCTGTCCAATGCTTGTGATTGCGACGTTCATTGTATTTTCCTCAGGTTGTTTGAAGTATGTGATTAAGAATTGGTTAAACAAATTGGCGTTCCACAACAAGTGGATAAATTCTGGCAAGCAGTTTTTGTACAGGGGAAGCAGGCAAAGAGATTTTATAATTTGCTAAATCATCCCGCTTTCTCTGCAACGCCAACAAATTAATCATTGTTCAGCGATATTTGCACTAGCAAATGTTTTCAGGAATAGAATTATTCTTACTACAAGCGTCTAACTTGAACTGATTCAATATCTGCTGTAATTCCACTTCTGATATATACTTCTCCTTAAGCGAGTTGAAGTACAACAGTGCAGTTTCATAGCAGGCAACAGTTATGTTAGTGCGCTCCTCTGAAGTTAGTGCTGCCACTATTTGAACTGTCTCCTCCACATGCTTTACGTCACTACCTAAACAACTGTGCATTCGCAGGCAGCGAGTAGCATAGGTATTAGGTGGTAGTATCGCTTCCACCAGTTGGATATGCTCTGCTTTGATATTCATTGCTAGACGTTCCATCGTATAGCAATACCCAACACAACTAATTGGATCTGCTGCTTGTACGCTCTGAGTGAAGAAACTCAGCAAAGCCATAGCACTCGGAGGGAGGAGTGTTTTTACTACAGCTTCTGCATCATATCCCATCGACTGAATATCAAGCAAGGCGAGGCGATCGTGACCTTGTTCTTCACGAGCTTTTTCTGCTGCCCATTGTGCTAAACTCCAGCGTCCCAATCTAGCAAAGCGCCGAGCTGCTTCTTCCATTAATAGCCCAGTAGAGTGAGTTAAATGGTAGGAAGCGGCAAGTTGCCAGATCCAATGAGTGGGAGTTAAGGCAGGTGGCTTGCAGTTTGGTAATGTATCTTTGGCAGCAGATACTATAGCTCTATCTAGAAGCTTGCGAGTCTCAGATATAGTGTCCCTGTTAAATATCAGTTGAATAAAGGGATTACTGCTCTTTAGACTTAATTCCTTACTTTTGTTAGGTTTGTCGATGTTAGTTGAACGGAATAATAGATTCATGGCAAGTTTCTTTCATGGGTTTTTTCTACCCATTCACGGATAAGGTTGTAGAGGATAAAGCGTTGCATAACCTCTCTTTGAGCACAAAGAACTTTAAATTGTATCTTCAGGGAGGAGGGAATGTATGCCTTGATATGCGTGATATTGTCTCGGTCTTCATCTAAGGTGTTAGTCATGAAAGAAGAAGTTGGGCCATCAGCCTTTACCCATTCGCTGATTAATACTTCCAAGACTTCACTCATCTTTAATCCATATTGTGCACAGAGCGCTTTAAACCGAAACTTAAGCGCTTTCGGCATACTACCTTTAATCACCGTATATGCCTCTTGCTCCTCCTTATACATCCAGGTTACGAAAACGAAAGTTCAAAAGTCCTTTGTGATCTAGGGTAAGTTTTCTAAAAAATTTCGCCAGTAAAGACTAGTGAAGTTAAGAAAAAAGTTATTTAGTAGTGACAACACTACATGTATTTTTCGACAAACTCCAGAAAATAAAATATACAAATACAATAATTATTTTGAAAAAAGAGGGGGAGATTGGCGATCGCAGTCTCTCCCTCCCTTTTTGTAGTAAATTCAATGATGATTGGATTTTTGGGTGAACAGAGATGCCAATACAATTAACGGATTTACTAAAAAAGTTGTTGAAGGAAACCGCACAGCAATTAAAAGGTGCAGAAAAACGTAAATTTATAGCACAAACAGTAGTGGCATTAGGACACGGAGGACAGTCTCTAGCGGAGCGAGAGTTAGGATGGAATCGCGTAACTATTAGTAAAGGAATTAAAGAATTAACTACTAGTATTACTTGCGTAGATAACTATCGAAGTAGAGGACGTAGTAAAGCAGAAGCAAAACTCCCAAATCTTTTAGAAGATATCAAAAAAATTGTCGATTCACAAAGGCAAATAGACCCAGAATTTAAAGGCAAAATAATGTATACACGTCTTTCTGCGGCTCAAGTGAGACATCAATTAATTGATAAGTTTGGTTATGACGATCGAGAATTACCAACTTCGGAAACAATTCGTGTCAAGTTAAATGATTTAGGATATTGCCTCAAGAAAACTGCCAAGATCCAACCTCAAAAAAATACCCGAAAATGATGTAGTTTTTGAGCAATTAGCTATAGAACATCAAGAAAATAAACTTTAGAGAAATCAGGTATTTTATATTTAAGTTAATATTGACTCATTTCTCGTGGTGGTAGAAATCGAGTACTAACGGCAAATGACAATCATGATTTTACCCAAAAATAAGCATGACTCCTTACGGTATGTTTGTTCCAGGAGCTATTTTTATATTGAATAATTTTAACTAATTACTTTCCTAGTCCCCAGTCTTTATTTTCAAGGCAGGTCTATTTACCAAAAATACAGTGTATATCGCCTGTTTAAATGATTATTATTCTAGCAAATTGTATATTTTATTTTCTGGAGTTTCCTAAATATTGAAAAAGCGGAAAAATTAGTACAAGCGTAAACGATCGGTAATAATATTTTGTCTTCTATCTAAAGAATGAGATATTGATTATGTTGAAGTTAAAAATTAACTAAAAATAACTTATTGTTTAGTTAAGTTAAAATTTTACCAAACAATTGATTTTAAGTGTGACTAGTTACGGTTATTGAAGTTATCCTGTTTTTCTTCTGCAAGCTAGGCAATTACTTCTTAATAATTTTTTTATAATTTTCCTAAAATTCTATATCTTCACTAGTAAAAATCTGGCTAACGGAAAAAGATAGATTACGAAAAGATTTAGCTAATGCGAAACCTAAAAGTAATTAACGCGAAAAGCTAGCTCTTTTCTTTCCAGATTTTTGCTACGAAGCAAACATACTTAATCAATGAAACTCCAAGCTGAAAACTTGAGAAGTAACTGCCAATTTTTATAAATTCCAAAATTTCTTCGGAAATAATTATTTAGTCACAATGAGGTCATCTGTCATGGTTCAAATTCTTGAAAACCCAGCAGTCAAGCAACCACCAATTAGTAATAGAGTTGAAAGTTTTTTGTTAGATATGTTCAAGAATGTTTGCGAAGCTATTGAGGAAATAGATGGAAGTAAACTTCACGAACAACACTGGACAAGAGATGAAATAGGGCAATGGGTACAAGGTGAAAACAGTAACGGTGCTATCTATATAGACAAGTCGCTACGGAACGGCAATGTATTTGAAAAAGTAGGTATCAACTACGTATCAATGAAAGGTGAGTTACCTCCTGGTGTCACCTTTCGAGGATCGGATGTTGTGATGGCTGACCCAACAACTATAGCACCAGATGAAAAAGGTACTTCTTTCTTCGCTACGAGTACCAGTGTTGTGATTAATGCATTTAATCCAATGGTGCCGACAGCACACGTTAACTATCGGTACTTCCAATTGGGTGATGGTACTGAACCTGGTTCTTGGTGGTTTGGTGGTGGAGGTGATTTAACACCAATTTACTTATTTGAAGAAGACGCAGTTCATTTCCATCAAGTACATAAAGCAGCTTGCGACCAGCACGATACAGAACTCTATCCACGCTTGAAAAAGTGGTGTGATGAATACTTTTATCTTCCTCATCGCAGTGAGTGTAGAGGTATAGGTGGAATTTTCTTTGACAATTTACAACATTCCGATGCCGAAACTTTATTTTCCTTTGTAAAAACTTGTTCTGAAGCTTTCATCCCTGCCTATTTTCCGATTGTCAAACAACGTAAGGATATGGAGTTTACGGAAGAGCAAAAATATTGGCAGCGCATCAGACGCGGACGTTATGCCGAATTTATTCTCCTGCATGATAGAGGTGTTCGATTCGGACTAACAAGTGGGATTGTAAGTACGCAAAGCGTCCTCAATTGTATGCCTGGAGAAGCGTTTTGGAACTATAACGACCAACCCATTGCTGATAGCGAAGAGGCAAAGCTTCTAGAGGTACTGAGAAATCCCCAACAGTGGGTGTAAAGGCGGTCAACAGCAGATTTGAAAACAGCAGCCGATAAAAAATGTTGGCTACCCAAATCCTAATACCGTTTCACCTGAAGATTGATAGAAATGACATTCTTCTTGAGCAGGCTCGCCTGTTGAGGCAGGGAAAGTAAGAAAAGTAATTTGTAAGTAAGCAGACATAATTAAATGTAAAATCCAATCCAGCGAAACCTTTTATTGTTGAGGATTTTACCTTCTAACTCCTGCCTTCTACTTATCAATAATTGAGTGAAATGGTATGAGAAGCGCCTAAATTTTACTCTTCACATTTCTTTAGAGATAGCCTCTAAACAGGAAGTAACAAGGTGTTTATGGAAAAATTGCCGACAAGTATTTGGCTAAAAATTCACAAATCAGTTCGCTGGTCTAATTCAACTGAATTTGCCAACTTCAAAACTGAAATTAGCAATTTTTTACAAGTTCAATGGTTGAGTTATTTCTCAATCAAGCAACTGCGGGAAGTTGACATTGTATTTCTGTGTATGTTTGTTAGCAGATACCTAACGTTGACGCTGATTTTACTATACTTATGGAGTTCATTTCATGCTAGTACTGAATCACCAAGGACATGCTAGTTCTGAATTAGTAAAGAGAATAAACTCCATAATTAAAAAATCTCTAGCAGACAGTTGGTTGAGAACTGGACAAATAAACTGATTGAGAATGAGATCAAAGATTGGATTGATAAACTGTTATTTCTGTTGTCAATCGTAGAAATCTAAGAGTAAAAGAGTTTATGGCGATCGCTATCTCCAATCTAGCAGCGATCGGCCGTTGATTACCTCGTTTTTCCAGGTCATTCAAATTAGTAAAAAAATACGGAGAAGTGTCAATGGACAACGTTATAGGTATTGGCGACATTACCATGAACGATGTGATGCAAATGGATTCCTCCAAAGCAGTGAGTATGTTTAGGAATCGATTTGCAGCCTACAAAAAGCTGGCAGATGAAATTGGAGAAGATGCAGCTTTTGAACAAATGATGTTAGCCTACCCCGCTCATCAAAAGGCGTTCATGGGTGCTTTCATTGACAATACCACCATAGCCAAAGGCTTTACCGATGCAATTCCGATCTTTCGGATCATGGGCTTCAAAATGCAAGTTGTAGATATTTCCCAAGCAGGAAAAGATGCTGCACTAGAAATTCAACGAGTTTGTCCGGTTCTTGGAATTGCCAAAGAATATGGGCTTGAAAGCCCTTGCCGAGTTATTTGCGAGATGGAACAAGAAGCAACCATAAGAGCATTTCCTGGGATGAAAGCTGCAATTATTAGCAAGCAGGCAGATGGTGATTGCGTTTGTATGTTCAAATATGAAAGACCTGCCAAAGGGTTAGAAGTAAAGCCACAAAAATCACCCAGCTTGTTCTCTCATATTCTCGATTTGATTCGCTTGACTCCTAAAATCTTGCAGATTGGGATGAACCTTTTAAAAACGTCTCTTTCTAAAGGATCGTAACTTTTATGAATGGCATCATTCAAGACCTCAAGCATTTGATTGCAGGTGAAGTCAGCAACGCTTCAGAAATTTTGACAGAAGTTTCTCAAGATTTTGGTGGTATATTCCAAAAGTCTCCCCAAGTTGTTGTTACTCCTCAAAACGCTAACGATATTGCCCAAACTGTTAAATATGCTGCTCAACAAGGATTAGTAGTTTCTTCACGCGCTGCGGGACATTCGTTAGGCGGTCAGTCTTTAAACCAAGATGGAATCGTTTTAAATATGAGCAATCTCGATAAAATTCGAGATATCCAAAAAGAGCAACTTTGGTTTAAAGCTGATGCGGGAACTTCTTGGAATCAAGTAATCGATGCTTGTATTCCTGATGGTTTAGTTCCTCCCGTATTAACCAATTATTTTGGTGTTTCTTTAGGAGGAACTCATTCTGCGGGTGGTATAGGTGCAGCCTCTTTTCGTTACGGAAATCAAGCTGATAATTGTCTTGGTTTAGAAGTGGTAACAGCAGAAGGCGAGATTCTCTGGTGTACGCCTGAAGATAACAGCGAACTTTTTAATCACGTACTTTGCGGTTACGGTCAGTTTGGAATTATTACCCAAGTTCAGCACAAACTCAAAGTTTACCCTTCCCAAACCCGCACCTATTTATTGTTTTATGACAATCTAGATGCTCTTTTAGATGACAAACGGGTTTTAGTCAGCGAACAAAGAGTCGATCATCTTGTATCTTTCCCAGTTCCCTGTTTGCAAGGAGTATCCAGAGCTACAGGGATAATGCAACCTTTGATTCAATGGTTTTACACGTTGCGGATTACTGTTGAAGCAAATTCTCTTGAGGTTATTGATAACAAAAAAATCCTTGCTGGCTTAAATTTCTATCGTCATATCCATACTGAAGACTTGGGGTTTGAAAAATTCATCGAACCCATGATTCAAGTAGATAGTAAGGATATCGCTCACCCTTGGATGGATGTTTTTCTTCCAGCCTCATCTGCTAAAAATTACATCGAAACGGCTCTCAAACAGTTGCCTTCTTTTCTCGATATTAGTAAAGCACAAATGGGCTGTTTTTGCTTGTTAAATCGCAATAACACCAAGCCGATGTTTCGTTTACCGCAAGAGGAAGAATTGATTATTGGGTTTGGAATTTATCCCAGCATTCCGAAATCGCAAGTTCAACCCATCTTGGCTGAATTGAAAAAGCTCAGTAATCTGAGTTTAGAAATGGGTGGAAAAAGATATTTAACTTGCTGGATAGATTTTACTATTCAACAGTGGCAAAGCCAATTTGGCGATTACTGGCCAAAAGTTAATGAAATTAAAAGGAAGTACGATCCCAAAGGAACATTTAACTCTGGCTTTTTTGAATACGAACAGATTGCCCAACCGAAAAACCAACTTGTTAAGGAAGTTGCTACGAAATCTGCGATCGCAGTATAAGTCACTTCTCAATCATCTTGTTTAGAACCATCCATATTACTTGACCGAGGCTCTAGAAGAAGACAAACTTCAAAAGAGGAAACATGAATATCGCACTTGTAGGTCTTAGTCACAAAACAGCTCCGGTTGAAATTCGGGAAAAACTGAGTATTCCAGAAGAGCGAATTGAAAACGCGATCGCCCAGCTGTGTAAATACTCTCACATTGAAGAAGCTGCCATTCTTAGCACTTGCAATCGTTTAGAAATTTACGTAGTTGTAAACAAGATAGATTTAGCAGCTCAAGAGGTGACGGAATTTCTTTGCGAGTACAGTAAACTGCCTTTTTCAGACTTACATCAATACTTGTTTACTCTGCTACAGCAAGATGCTGTTAAACATTTGATGCAAGTTGCTTCTGGTTTGGATAGCTTGGTGTTGGGAGAAGGACAAATTCTGGCTCAAGTTAAACACGCCTACCAATTGGTTCAGCAACACAATCAGGGCGATCGCATCCTCAATCAGTTGTTCAAGCAAGCCGTTACCACTGCAAAGCGGGTGAGAACGCAGACATCAATCGGTACGGGTGCGGTTTCGGTTAGCTCTGCGGCAGTAGAATTAGCCCAAATCAAAGTAGAGAAGTTATCGGCTTGTCGAGTGACAATTGTCGGCGCTGGTAACATGGCTCGGCGACTCGTGCAACATCTCATCGCTAAAGGCGCAACTCAAATTTCCATTGTCAATCGTTCCCTCGAACGCGCTCAGGAATTGGCGAATCAATTTAGTGATGCTGGAGTGCAATATTATCCGCTTGCTGAATTGATGTCATTAGTGGCAGCTTCCGACTTAGTTTTTACCAGCACTGCTTCAGTTGAACCCTTGCTTGATAGAGCCAAACTCAAAGCTGCATTGCAACCCGAACAGCCTTTGATGTTGTTTGATATTTCAGTGCCTCGTAACGTTGATGCCGACGTTAATGAGTTACCTCATGTGCAAGTGTTTAATGTTGATGATTTAAAAACCGTCGTTGCCCAGAATCAAGAAAGTCGTAGGCAAATGGCAATAGAGGCGCAAGCATTAATCCAAGAGGATTTAGAAGCATTTCAAACTTGGTTGCGATCGCGAGAAACTGTTTCCATTATTAGCTGTTTACGAGACAAAATGGAAAAAATTCGCGAACAAGAGTTAGAAAAAGCTTTGTCCCGTATGGGATCTGATTTTGCTAAAAAACATCAAGAAGCCGTCGAAGCCCTAACTCAAAGGATTATCAACAAAATTCTCCACGAACCGATGGTGCAACTGCGGACGCAGCGCGATTTGGAAGCTCAACGTCTTGTCCTCCAGGTTCTACAAGTGTTGTTTAATCTAGATACGCCAGAGGTGCAATCTAATGTTGTTGCCCAAACATCCTCTTTATCAATCAGCACCGTAGAGATAGCAGCAAAAAACATCAAAGTTGCTCAAATGAGACTTGAAAGTATTGAAGTCCATGCAAAAGTTGAAGAAGTTATTGCTCAAAGCGTAACTTAAGAAACTCCATGATTCTTAATAGCAATAGCAGGAAGTAAGTATGTTAAAAAACTTCTGGTACGCTTGTGAGTTTAGCGCCGCCGTTACTACAAAACCCAAGCAAGTTCGGATATTAAATCAGAAATTTGTCTTCTACCGTAACGCTAAAGGACAACTGATAGCTCTCCAAGATCGGTGTCCCCATCGTGGTGCTGCCTTATCTCTCGGTTGGGTAAAAGATGATTGTATCCATTGCCCCTATCATGCCTGGAAGTTTCAAGCAGATGGGAAATGTATTAATATTCCTGCTAATCAACCCGGAATTCCTATTCCTAAGAATGCTCGTGTAGATAGCTATCCAATACAGGAAAAATACGGTTTTATCTGGCTATTTTATGGTGATTTACCAGAAGAAGAACGTCCGCCAATCCCACCATTGCCAGAATTTGAAGACCCAAGGCTACAGAAAATTTTCTTTGAATACGAACTCAACGCTCACTACACCCGCACGCTAGAGAATGATATGGATATGTCTCACGTATCTATTATTCATTCCAAGTCCTTCGGGAATGGGTTTGCATTAGAGCAAAAAATGGAAGATTACGAGCTGAATGTCGGGGAATGGGAGGGTCACGCCAAAGTTAATGTCCGAGATTATACCAAAGCAAAAGACATTTTCGCCTTTGTCTTTCGCCCATTGAAAGCTAATGTAAAAGTGACTTTGGGCTTTTATATGCCCAATATCACGCGTTTAGTGGTTGACTTCGGTCGTGGCAAGCTGGTTAATTTTACTGTTCACGTTCCTATTGACGATCGCACCACCATTACTAAGCGAATTCAGTTTCGCAGTTTTTTAACTTTCCCTTGGGCTGATGGCATATTTCAACGGGCAGCTTACAAAGTTGTGATGGAAGATAAGGGAGTGGTTGAGTCGGAATATCCGATGGCAGTCCCCGATAAGTTGTCAGACGAAGTTCACGTTCCTTGCGATAATTTATCTCTTGCTTATCGCAAACTTCGGCAAAAATGTTTGGCAATGGGATGGGGTATGAAACCCGATCGAAAGCAATCAGATAACTCGAACGGAAATTTAATCCAACCTTCTTCTGTCTTATTGAAGAACTAAGGAACTGATTATTTATTGTGGGGTGGGCGTCTCGCCCGCCCAGTCCATAAGGCGGGCAGGATGCCCACCCCACAAGATTGGATAATTTATTTCTTGAAGTTTCTTAATAAATATAGAGTTCGTTTTGAATGGTATTGCAGAGATAATTTTGGCGTTGCTGAATTCTGGGATGAATTTTTCTTCGCACCTTGGCTAACAATCTCAATTCATTCTGCATTGATGCAACACCATAATTCTTAGCTTCAGCTCAAATTATTAAATCCAGGGAGAAACAGATGGGGAATTATACGTTACTGCAAGCTGCGCGGGGTGAAATACTCGATCGCCCTCCTGTATGGGTGATGCGCCAAGCAGGCCGCTACATGAAAGTTTATCGAGATTTGCGTCAGAAGTATCCTTCGTTTCGCGATCGCTCCGAAAACCCTGACTTAGCCGTGGAAATCTCACTGCAACCTTTCCGCGCCTTCCAACCCGACGGAGTGATTATGTTTTCCGATATCCTCACGCCGTTGCCTGGTATGGGTATCTCATTTGACATTCTAGAAAGTAAAGGGCCAATATTCGAGCGGCCAATTCGCACGCCAGCACAAATTGAGGCGCTGACTGCCCTCGACCCCGAAGCTTCTTTACCCTTCGTGCAGCAAATCTTGAGGACGCTACGCCAAGAAGTGAACACTCAAGCTACGGTTTTAGGCTTTGTGGGCGCACCTTGGACGCTAGCTGCCTATGCAATTGAAGGTAAAAGCTCGAAAGACTATGCCATTATCAAGAAGATGGCTTTTTGCGAACCTGCGATGCTGCATCAATTTTTAGGGAAACTGGCAGATGCGATCGCAGTTTACGCCCGCTACCAAATTGATGCTGGTGCCCAAGTCGTGCAACTATTTGACTCTTGGGCGGGACAACTCAGTCCTGAAGATTTCCAAACGTTTTCTTTACCTTATCTGCAACGAGTCGTGCAACAGGTTAAAGCAACGCACCCAGATACGCCCTTGATTTTGTATATCAACAACAGTGCTGGAATTCTAGAGTTAATGGCGCAATCCGGTGTTGATATCGTCAGCGTGGACTGGACTGTGGATATGGCAGTAGCGCGGCAGCGACTTGGTGCAAATATTGGAGTCCAAGGAAATATCGATCCGTGCGTGTTGTTCGGTACTAAAGAACTGATCCGCGATCGCATTCTCGACACGATCCGCAAAGCGGGGAACCAAAAGCACATCCTCAATCTCGGTCACGGGATTTTACCGAACACTCCAGAAGAGAATGTTGCTTTCTTTTTCGAGACAGTCAAACAACTCAGCTACTCGTCAAACGATCTTAACTAAAAGCCATGACTTCAGTTCAACCCGCTTCATCTAATATTTCCAGTCCCGTTCGCACCATCCGCATCGGTTCTCGTAAAAGCCAACTCGCACTCGTGCAAACTTACTGGGTTCGAGAACAACTCCAAAAGCATTTTCCCGATATTTCCTTTGAAGTCCACACCATGTCCACCCAAGGCGATAACATCTTGGATGTGGCATTAGCCAAGATTGGCGATAAGGGACTATTCACCAAAGAACTCGAATTGGGAATGCTCAACCAAGAGATTGACTTTGCGGTTCACTCTCTCAAGGATTTGCCGACTTGCTTGCCAGAAGGGTTAGCCTTAGCAACTGTAACAGAACGGGAAAACCCGGCAGATGCTTTAGTTGTACATGAAAAATACAAAGATAAGCAAATTGATACGCTCCCAGAAGGCACAGTCATCGGTACTTCTTCGCTGCGCCGCCTCGCACAATTGCGTTATCACTTCCCCCACTTTACTTTTAAGGACGTGCGCGGCAACTTAAATACGCGCTTGGCAAAGCTGGATGATGGAGAATACGATGCGCTGATTTTGGCAGCCGCAGGATTGCAGCGATTGGGAATGAGCGGCCGCATTCATCAAATTCTGCCAACCGAACTCTCTCTCTACGCTGTCGGACAGGGAGCGTTAGGGATTGAATGCCGCGCTGACGATTTGCAAGTACTGTCATTACTCAAAGCAATCGAACACGTCCCCACCCGCGATCGCGTTTTAGCCGAACGTGCCTTCTTGCGAGAACTAGAAGGCGGTTGCCAAGTACCCATCGGTGTTAATACGCAACTGGACGACAATAATCTTACATTAACAGGATTAGTCGCCAGCGTCGATGGCAAACGTCTAGTCAAAGATTCTGTTATCGGCACTGCTAGCGAGGCAGAAAATTTAGGTATTCAATTAGCTCATAACTTGCGGCAACAAGGAGCTACAGAGATTTTGACTGAAATTTTCCAGACAGTCCAGCGCAGTTAGGGAGTTGCAAATCCTGTCGCTGTGTACGCAGGGGGGCAGGGGGAAAAATGCGATTAAAGGGAAAGGATTTTTTGTAAGCCGCTTTCCCCTTTAGCCCACTTTTGTAAGAAGTCTATTGGCTATTTCATCGTTCATTTTAATACTATGTTTCCAATTCATCGCCCGCGTCGGCTGAGAAGCCATCCCCAACTGCGGCGGATGGTGCGCGAAAATGTACTGACAACTAGTGATTTAATTTACCCGCTTTTTGCCGTACCGGGTGAGGCGATCGCCAACGAAGTCAAATCCATGCCCGGAGTTTACCAACTTTCTGTAGATAAAATCGTGGAAGAAGCCAAGGAAGTCTACGACCTCGGCATTCCAGCTATTATTTTATTTGGCATTCCTGAAGACAAGGATGCAGACGCTACGGGGGCTTGGCACGATTGCGGCATCGTTCAAAAAGCCGCTACTGCCGTCAAACAAGCAGTCCCGGAATTAATCGTCATTGCCGATACCTGCCTATGCGAATACACCAGTCACGGACACTGCGGTTATCTGGAATTAGGTGATTTAACTGGGCGCGTTCTCAACGATCCGACACTGGAATTGCTGAAAAAAACGGCAGTTTCCCAAGTCAAAGCAGGCGTAGATATCATTGCACCTTCAGGAATGATGGATGGTTTCGTGCAAGCTATTCGTTCGGGTTTAGATGAAGCTGGTTTCCAAGATACGCCGATTTTGTCCTATGCCGCCAAGTATGCCTCAGCTTACTACGGGCCTTTCCGGGATGCTGCCGACTCAATACCGCAATTTGGCGATCGCAGAACCTACCAAATGGACTTTGGTAACGGTCGTGAAGCCTTAAAAGAAATCGAACTCGACATTACCGAAGGTGCAGATATGTTAATGGTCAAGCCAGCCTTGGCCTACATGGATATTATCTGGCGCGTCAAGGAAGCAAGCAACCTCCCCGTTGCTGCTTACAACGTTTCTGGCGAATACTCGATGGTGAAAGCTGCTGCTCTCAACGGTTGGATTGACGAAGAACGGGTGGTCATGGAAACGCTGCTCGGCTTTAAACGGGCTGGCGCTGACTTAATTCTCACCTATCATGCCAAAGATGCTGCCCGTTGGTTAGCAAAACTTGGCAATTAAACTTTCTAGTTTCGATTTCATGTCGTTCGTGTAGAGGAGGAATTTATTATGTTCATTCCACTCGGTTTTGTTCAACGCTCCGTTTTAACTAGCTTGGGAAAGATGGCTTATTACACTAACCAAGGTGAACTTTGGGCAACTGATGGAATGGGCCATACGCCACCCGAACGCGAAACTTTGATATTCTTCCACGGTATTGGAGGCGGAGCATCTGCCTACGCGTGGTCGAAGGTGTATCCAGCATTTGCAGCAGAGTATAAAGTGTTAGCACCCGACTTGATTGGCTGGGGGCGATCGGATCGTCCCGAACAAAATTATCTTCCAGCCGACTACATCGCAATGCTAATTGAGTTCATCGAGCAGACGTGCCAAGGCCCTGTAACAATAATTGCTTCTTCCCTAACTGGAGCATTTGCGATCCGAGCCGCAGTCAAACGTCCCGACCTGTTTAAATCACTCATTCTTACGCTTCCGTCAGGCATTAAAGACTTTAGGCAATACTATAGCAATAGTTTTTTCGCTCAAATTGCCAGTGTCCCTATTCTCGATCGCGTTCTTTATGCAGGGCAAGTCAGCAGCTTTGGCATTCGTGACTTCTTTGAGCGAGTTTTTGCTCAACCCAATCGCCTTTCTCCCGAAATTGTAGAAGCTTTTGTGCAATCGGCGCAGCAGCCAAATGCTGAGTATGCTGCTTTGTCATTTTTACAAGGTAACTCATCCTTCGATCTATCAGAATACATTCCAAGATTGACAACACCTACCATCTTTATTTGGGGAAGCCAAGCAAAGTTTACAGGGCCGGATGTGGGGCGTCGCCTTGCAAATCTAAATCCACAAACAATCCAAGCATTTATCGAACTAGAAGATGTTGGGTTGAATCCAGAACTGGAAGTGCCAGAAGTAATAATCGGATTAATTCGGAAGTATTTGCCTGTGTTAGCGCAGTAAATTTTTGAGAAACTTCCCTAGTTTCTTGACCTGCACCTTTAATGCATCGACCTGCAACTTTAATGCATCGACCTGCAACTTTAATGCATCGACCTGCAACTTTAATGCATTGACCTGCACCTTTAATGCATCGACCTGCAACTTTAATGCATCGACCTGCAACTTTAATGCATCGACCTGCAACTT
>NZ_JAVRCC020000072.1:0-33206 GCF_034530975.2 Nostoc sp. DedQUE07
GAAGGAATAAAGCTGTACTGAGTTTTTTTCACGCAATCAAATATGAGTCCTATAGGAAATCTATCTGCTAGAAGACTGATTTCCATAACTTGTTTTCTTGGATACATATTTCCTTTTATCCCTTTAGTGCGTAAATTTTAGAGATAACAGTGTTTAGTAAGAGTAAATGTTGGATATATTTGCCAAACCAAAATATCATAATCTTTGTTTAGGCATTAAACTCGCGACTCAAGGCTAAAAGTATGACTTTATCGATCGCACATTTGGGGCCTCCCGGTACTTATGCAGAACAAGCAACTATTTTTTATGCCAACTGGTTGAGCAAAAGTAGGGCAATTGAAGCTAGATTATGCCCCTATCCCAGCATTTCCCAATCACTGCAAGCCGTTGCGAATGGTCAAGCGCAGTTGGCTGTTGTACCAGTGGAAAATTCTATTGAAGGAAGTGTTACTACAACACTGGATACACTTTGGCAATTGGACAGTTTGCGAATTCAGTTGGCTTTGGTATTACCCATTGCCCATATGTTAATTTCTTGTGCGTCTAATTTAGATAGTATTAAAACTGTTTACTCTCACCCACAAGCTTTGGCACAATGTCAGGGATGGTTAGAGCGGTTTCTGCCGACTATACAGATTATTCCTAGCAATTCTACAACCGAAGCACTACAGCGATTGGAGCAAGAGACAACAACAGCAGCGATCGCTTCTAGTAGAGCCGCTCAACTCTACAAATTGCCGATACTTGCCAGTAACATCAACGACTATCCAGAAAACTTTACTCGTTTTTGGGTAGTAAGTCAGGGGGAAGTAGACGCTGGATACCAAGCAACAAGAGCGCCTGCTAGTCACACATCGCTGGCTTTTAGTATGCCTGCCAACACACCCGGAGCATTAGTCAAACCTTTGCAAATATTTGCTCAACTAGGGATTAACCTCAGCCGGATTGAATCTCGTCCGACGAAGCGATCGCTAGGCGAATACTTGTTTTTCGTAGATTTAGAAGCAGATGCCAAGGAAGCACAAATGCAATCTGCTTTAGCAGAATTAACTACCCACACAGAGATTTTAAAAATTCTTGGCGCTTACAATGTTTTACCGATCGCCGCCGTTACTTAAAAAGTTAGAAGTTATTTGTTAAGAGTTATCATTTATGATTTACCAGTTTTCAGCTAGAAAATATAAATTATAAGTTGTCGATCTTTTATTTTTGTTTTTTCTTCCTAACTCCTTACTGTACAGACGCGATTAATCGCGTCTCTACTCCTCACTTTTGACTAAATGTATCTTTGAGAACAGCGCGAGCTGCCAAGTGATTCCGAGTAGAAGTTAAAATTTCTGCTTCCCGCTCTAGACGGGTTACAGTATCTTGCATTTCTAACAATAATTGCTGCTCTGCGGCGACACCATAAAGATTACTGGCTACCCAATAAGATAACTCTGTTGGTAGATCGGGCAAATCTTCTGGCAATTCAATATTTTGTTCGGTTAATTTGGCTGACAGACGCACCACATCTCGCAGTAGTTGTTCTACTTCAGTTGATAAAGGTCGCAAATCTTTACTAGGTGGTTGGTCTTCAATCCATTCAACTAAGCCAACGCGATATGGTTTTTCACGAACATACTCTAAGACACGAAATCGTTGCTGCCCTAAAGTCATCATCTTGATCCGATCGTCTGGTAGCCGCTGGTGATGAATGATTTCAGCACAGCAACCAGTGTTTGCAATTGTACCTTTGACTGGATCGAACATCAAAACCCCGAACCTGCGATCGCTTTCCAAAATCGTATTTATCATGATTCGGTAGCGAAATTCAAATATGTGCAGGGGTAATGGCCTGGTAGGAAACAGAACTACTTCGGGTAACGGGAACAGAGGTAGTTCGCGAACTGCAATTTTAGAAGATGATGTCATTGTTACTTTGGTATAAACTTAATCTTTAAAATTTCTTTTTCTCTGCTTTTCCCGTACTTTATGTACATTCTATCATTTGTTTCCTAGCTAAATAAAAGCCCTGAGATATATTTCTTCAGGGCTGTGTAAATATTCATACTAATGTAATTTGTCTTTTGTCCTTTGTCCTTTGTCATTAGCAAAGGACAAATGACCAATACTTCGACTATGCTCAGTACAAGTGACTAATGACTAAATTAAAGTTTGACTTCAATATCTACACCCGATGGTAGATCCAATTTCATCAGGGCATCAATAGTCTTAGAAGAGGGCTGGTAAATGTCAATAATCCGGCGATGAGTACGGGTTTCAAAGTGCTCCCGTGAATCTTTATCTACGTGAGGCGATCGCAGCACACAATAGATCCGGCGTTTTGTTGGTAAAGGAATTGGGCCTATAGCTGTAGCGTTGGTGCGGTTAGCTGTGTCTACAATCTTCTCGCAAGATGTATCTAATAAGCGCCTGTCAAAGGCTTGTAAGCGAATTCTAATCTTCTGCTGCTGTAGAGTTGCCATCTTTAATTTTCCAGGTTCTGCGTAATTAGGGGAGTATTTACAGGTTAAAGGTTACAGGGTAAAGGTTACAGAAAACTATTACCTGTCCCCTGTAACCTATTACCTTATTTATAAGAGGGAAGAGAAAGGAGCAGAGAGGCAAAATACATACCATCTCTGCTCCTTTGTGATGAGCAAAAAGGTGCTTGCTACTTGATAATTTTGGAGACGACACCAGCACCGATGGTGCGACCACCTTCGCGGATAGCGAAGCGCATTCCTTGTTCAATCGCGATCGCGTTGATCAATTCTACTGTCATCTTGATGCGATCGCCTGGCATCACCATTTCTACTTCTTTGCCTTCATCGGAGGTGTAAGCTTTGATGGTGCCAGTTACATCAGTTGTCCGCACATAGAACTGGGGACGGTAACCAGCGAAAAATGGAGTCTTACGACCACCTTCTTTTTCTGTTAGGACATAAACCTCACCTTCAAATTCATTGTGAGGTTTAATCGAACCAGGTTTGGCGATAACCATACCCCGTTCAATATCAGCCTTCTGGATACCCCGGAGTAGTACGCCAGCGTTATCCCCAGCCATACCTTGGTCGAGACTCTTCTTGAACATCTCAATACCAGTTACGGTAGTGGCGCGAGTATCTCTGATACCCACTAGTTCAACGTTATCACCAACTTTGACTACACCGCGCTCAATCCGACCGGTGGCGACAGTACCACGACCTGTAATTGAGAAAACGTCTTCTACAGCCATCAGGAAGGGTTTATCAACATCCCGCTCAGGAGTGGGGATGTAAGAATCTACAGCATCCATCAATTCGTAGATTTTGTCTACCCAAGGATTTTCACCGCGTTTGGTCTTGGGATTCTTGGTCATTGCTTCTAGAGCTTGCAGACCAGAGCCTTTGATAATGGGGATATCATCGCCAGGGAAATCGTAGCTAGAAAGCAGTTCTCTAAGTTCTAGTTCTACTAGTTCCAAGAGTTCTGGGTCATCCATCAAATCTTCTTTGTTCAAGAAGACAACCAGACTGGGAACGCCTACCTGTTTTGCCAACAGGATGTGTTCGCGGGTTTGGGGCATAGGGCCATCGGTAGCAGCAACTACGAGGATACCTCCGTCCATTTGGGCAGCACCGGTGATCATGTTCTTCACATAGTCAGCGTGCCCTGGACAGTCTACGTGAGCATAGTGCCGACTTTCGGTTTCATACTCTACGTGAGCAGTATTGATGGTAATACCCCGTGCCTTTTCTTCTGGGGCATTATCAATTTGGTCGTAGCCCTTAGCTACAGCTTGACCAAGAGCTGCCAATGTCAGGGTGATGGCTGCTGTCAAGGTAGTTTTACCGTGGTCAACGTGGCCAACTGTACCGATATTAATGTGGGGTTTATTCCTTTCAAACTTTGCGCGTGCCATGAATGCTCATTTCCTTATTTTAACTAAGCGTTCCCTTTGCTTTTTGCAATGATAGTTTCAGCTACGCTGCGAGGCACCTCTTCGTAGTGGCTGAACTCCATCGTGAAGGTACCCCGACCTTGCGTTTTTGACCGAATATCAGTGGCGTAGCCAAACATGCTCGCCAATGGAACTTTGGATGTTACCTTAGCGAGTCCCTTTTCGGTGCTTTGGCTTTCAATCTGCCCTCGGCGGGTGTTAAGGTCGCCAATGACGTTCCCCATATAGTCTTCAGGAACTTCAACTTCAACTTTCATCATAGGTTCTAAGATGACAGGTGAAGCTTTCAGTACAGCCTCCTTCATCGCCATTGAGCCAGCGATTTTGAAAGCCATTTCTGAAGAGTCTACATCGTGGTATGACCCATCAATTAGCGTTGCTTTAACGTCAATCAATGGATATCCAGCTAGAACACCGGATTCACAGCTTTCTTTCATTCCTTGTTCTGCGGGGCCAACGTACTCTTTAGGTACTGTACCGCCAGCAATTTTGGAAACGAATTCAAAGCCAGTACCGGGTTCTCCAGGCTCCAAATTGATCACAACGTGACCGTATTGACCTTTACCACCACTTTGGCGGATGAATTTGCCCTCAACTTTGTTCACAGCTTTCCGAATTGTTTCTCGGTAAGCTACTTGTGGGGCACCTACATTCGCTTCCACCTTGAATTCTCGTAACATCCGGTCTACTAGAATTTCTAGGTGTAGCTCTCCCATTCCCGCGATCACGGTCTGGTTTGTTTCCGGATCGACGCGGACACGGAAGGTGGGGTCTTCTTCTGAGAGAGATTGCAGAGCCTTGGACAGTTTGTCCATGTCGTTCTTGGTTTTGGGTTCAACCGCCACCGAGATCACAGGCTCAGGAATGAATAGGGATTCCAGAATTACTGGCGATCCATCATCACAGAGGGTGTCACCTGTCAAGGTGTCTTTCAATCCCAGAGCTGCTCCTAAATCACCCGCTCGCAGTTCATCGACATCTTGCCGATCATCTGCCTTCATTAGAACTAAGCGGGAGATCCGTTCTTTTTTATTCTTACTAGCGTTGAGAACGTAGCTGCCCTTTTTCAGGACACCAGAATAAACTCGAACAAATGTCAGGCGACCATAAGGGTCAGCCATAATCTTGAATGCCAGAGCTGCTAGGGGTTCGTTGTCATCAGCCCGCCGCTCAACAGTATCGCCATTGGGTAGTAAGCCTTGAATCGGCGGTACTTCACTTGGCGCTGGCAGGTAATCTACAACGGCATCCAGCATCAACTGCACGCCTTTGTTTTTGAATGCTGAACCGCAAAGTACTGGTACAATGGTTCCCGCAATTGTGCCTTTACGCAGGGCAGTCCGAATTTCCTGTTCTGTTAGTTCTTCGCCCTCGAAGTACTTAGTCATCAGAGCATCATCGGTTTCTGCTGCGGCTTCGATTAGCTTGGTGCGGAATTCTTCTACCTGCGCTTGCAATTCTTCTGGGATATCGGTTTCCTGGATATCAGTACCTTGGTCATTGGCGTAAATATACGCACGTTGTCCTACTAGGTCAACGATACCTCGGAAGTCATTTTCACTACCAATTGGTAGTTGAATGGCGATCGCATTCGCCCGTAGGCGATCGCGGATTTGGTCGTGAACTTTATAAAAGTTCGCTCCGGTGCGATCCATCTTGTTGATAAAGGCTATCCGAGGAACTTTGTAGCGTTCTGCTTGACGCCACACTGTCTCAGACTGCGGTTGCACGCCGCCCACAGAACAAAATACTGCGATTACACCATCCAACACGCGCATGGAACGCTCAACTTCAATTGTGAAGTCTACGTGACCCGGAGTATCGATAATGTTTATTTGATGATCTTTCCAACTGGTACTGATGGCAGCGGCAGTAATGGTAATTCCCCGTTCCCGCTCCTGCTCCATCCAGTCTGTGACGGCAGTTCCTTCATGAACTTCGCCAATTTTATGAATTATCCCAGAGTAAAATAATATTCTCTCTGTTGTTGTTGTTTTGCCCGCATCTATATGCGCCGCAATACCAATGTTGCGTACTTTCTCTAGCGGGATCGTGCGTGCCACAGCTACCTCCTATAGTTTTTGCCTCATGATATCTTGTATATTACTCTTTGTTAAGATTCTATACTTTTAGGGAAAACCGTCTTTTTGTGTAAATCTACGATATACCGCTTCGGCAAGGCGATATATCGCTTTTTTACTTAGTAACGATAGTGTGCGAATGCTTTGTTAGCTTCCGCCATCCGGTGCGTTTCTTCGCGTTTGCGAATCGCATTGCCAGTTTCGTTGGCAGCATCCATTAACTCATTTGCCAATTTGCTGGCCATTGTCCGGCCTGGTCTGGAGCGGGAATATTGCACTAACCAACGCAGTGCTAGGGTAGTGCCCCGTTCTGTACGCACTTCCATTGGTACTTGGTAGGTTGCTCCACCAACTCGCCGAGCTTTTACTTCTACTAAAGGCGTGGCATTTCGCACTGCTCTTTCAAAGGTTTCCAAAGCACCAGCACCAGTGCGTTCTTCAATAGTTTTTAATGCATCATAAACAATGCGTGCGGCAAGTGATTTTTTGCCATGACGCATGATCCGTCTGATAATCATGCTCACAAGGCGACTATTATATACTGAGTCAGACGGAACTGGGCGCCTTTGAATAACACCACGACGAGACATACTTCACCTTTAATTCGGAATTGGCAACGAAATTATATGCTATCAGACACCGGAAACTAAAAGCGGTAGAACCCAACCCTCAGACTTCCTCAATTTTTTTCGACCGTTGCAGCAAGGCTGACTTATTTACTGCCAATTTTTGATTTTTGATTTTGGATTAAAAGTTTTTGATATATATTCCGATCCCAAGGATCTGAAAAAATCAAAAGTCTTTAAGTCTAATTCCCTTGTGGGTTCGACCAATCCAAAAGACGCTCGATAACTCGCTAACGCTACGCTATCGCAAATCTAAAATTGTTTAACTTGCTATCTGCAACTAAATACTCAAGGCGACAAGATTATAAACTTTAATGTTCAGATGAGAAATTAGCTGTAGATTACAGGATTTTCCTCCTCAGAACTTCTACACTTGCTCGCTTAGTGTAGATGTAGCTTGCTTGATTTTTTGAAACAGACTTTAGCAGCCTTCATAACTACTGTTAGAACAAAGACGGCGCTCCTTCTTTTGCCCTTCAGCTTTTTTAAGGTAGACGATTAATCGTGTTGGATGCGATTAATCGCCCGATCCTATTTTTTCGCTTCTTTAGGACGCTTGGTTCCATACTTGGAACGGCCTTGCTTGCGGTCTTTAACTCCGGCTGTATCTAGGGTGCCACGGATAATGTGGTATCTCACGCCTGGTAGATCCTTAACCCGACCGCCACGAATCATCACAACTGAGTGTTCTTGTAAGTTGTGACCAATGCCTGGAATGTAAGCTGTGACTTCAAATCCAGAGGTAAGTCTGACTCTTGCTACTTTGCGTAGGGCTGAGTTAGGCTTTTTTGGTGTGGTCGTATATACTCTGGTACAAACTCCCCGACGTTGGGGACATTGTTTCAGAGCCGGGGACTTGGTTTTCTGACGCGCTTGTTCGCGCTCATTTCGTATTAGCTGCTGTATTGTTGGCATGAGTTACAGCGCGTAAAGCTGCTTATGGTCTAAGTTTTAACAAATCCTGATTATATCTTTTTTGACGGCTTTATGTCAATTGCTATTTTTCCTTAGTGATCGAACATCTGTTTTTTGAATTGTTCAATCATTAAGGACTCAAGGAGAAAGAATTGCCACAGCCACAGGTAGCGATCGCCTGGGGATTGTGGAAGCGAAAACCACCACCCATTAAGTCTTCTGAATAATCAACTTTCAAACCGTTGAGGTAATTTAAGCTTGCGGCATCTATGACCACTTGAATCTCATCCAAGTCGAAAACCTGGTCGTCTACTTTTATTGCTTCATCGAAGGACATATCATAAAAGAACCCGGAACAACCACCTGGTTTTACTGCCAATCGAAACAAGACATTTGGCTGCTTGGACTTTATTCGCCCAATCTCACTTACGGCTGCTTGACTCAGATGAATCATGGAACTCGTTTTTTGCAATTGAATACCCCATCTTCCATTTTACAGATAGGTTGACCCTTGCTTGTGTAAAATTCCAAATCACCAAAGGCATGAGCGCGATCGCTATTACTACATTTATAACACTAACATGCTTCAGTCCCCACCTTGACTAGGTAGGGACTTCTGGGGTGTAGTAGTTCGTTTACAAAGACGGTTTACACAAACAAAAATGTATTCAGTTTTGGGGTTAGAGCTTTAATAGCGTTCTTTTGATTTTAATCTTTGGTACGGGCATAGTCATCTTGGTACCGGATAATATCATCTTCTCCCAAGTATTCGCCATTTTGGACTTCAATCAATACCAAGGGGATCACGCCAGGATTCTCTAAACGATGAGATGTACATTGGGGTACATAAGTTGACTCATTATTGCTCAGTAGTACTTCTCTCTCACCACAAACTACTCTAGCTGTACCAGAGACGACAATCCAATGTTCGCTGCGGTGATGGTGCATTTGTAGACTGAGGCGGTGTCCGGGCTTAACTTCGATGCGCTTAATTTTGTATCCGCGCCCTTCTTCTAAAACTGTAAAAGCACCCCAAGGACGTAATTCTGTTGCAGCAACGCCCCTGGAAGTTATGTTTGGAGGGAGGTGTAGAGTTTCAGTCTGTGTAGTTTCTTGATATCGAGCCATAGTTACCTCATTTGAAGACATAACAAACCGTTGGTACTCTTAATTATTGATAAAAAAATCTGGCGCTATCTTGCAACCTTGGAAATCAGCAATTTTGTCGCACTTTGATAAACATAGCAAAATCAAACCTTATGGTGTAAACCATTACTACTAAAATTCTGATGTTTACACCAAGTCTTCATCAAGCAAAATGATAGCTTGTTCTAAACTTTAAAAAAGATGGGGCATGGGGCATTGGGCATTGATGATTTAGATCCCTATTCCCTCATTTTCGTGGTTGCAGGAAAATACCAATTCCGTTGTGAACACGAGCAGCGGTACTGGGCGATCGATCGAGTAGTTGCCCTCCTAAGTAGAGGCTGGTAGAACTACCGCCATCTAAATTTAAAGCATTCACACAGCCCATGAGTTGCATCAATTGAGCATGTTCTGCCAAATTAGGCCCATAACCGCCGACACGATTATGTGTGGCAGTAATCATCAGTGTGCCTGTTTCTGTTGTGCAAATACCGCTACGAATAGCTTTTTCGGCAATAAAGGCATTGCTGAATTTTTCGCCTTTGGCATCAAGGACAATTTGACGATTTTGGACTAATAGCGGCCCAGCACCGATAATGTGGGGATAACGACTAAAATCTGTAGGAACAGTGGTGCTGGAAATACTTACTGTGGTTCCAATAGGTAGCTGGGAGGCAGCACTAGCAGCGTTGGCGCGTAAGGCTAGTAGGTAGCCATCCTGGGGAATGGGAATCGGCGTCTCACCAACTTTGCCGCCTGGTAGCTGATTAATAATTTGATCTTTCTGCACCACTAAGATAATTTCGTTATCTGTTAAGGGCGTGTAAGTTGCTCCCCAAGCTGAGGTGTAACGAGCAATGCCACTTTGAATGTAACCACTGTTGAGAAATAGAATTGGTAAGCGCTGGTCATTTGCTGCAATTAAAGTTTCTTCTAAAGTGAGACGACTGAAGTAAAATTGGCCTGAATTATTCCAAGCGATCGCACCCCGGTTAAGAATCGGGCCTGATAACCACTGATTATCCCGACGAATCGCACCCAATGGCAATTTATTATTACGGTTAAAATAACCACCATTAACTCCAGCTACTGCTAAGTAACGTTGTGCTGTTTGAATTAAGGGAGCAGTACCCGCAAGTCCATCAGGACTAGCCCATATAGGTTTCAATGTTAGCCCAAATTTACGAGGATTAACTTCTAACCAGACCACTGGAAAGCGTTCTGTACCTAAGCTGACATAATGCTGTCGCCAGCGCAATCCTGGGGCCCAAGTAATATCTCGTTCTTCTAGAGGATCGGGTCGAATATTGATAATCAGGCGATTGGGGTTATCTATAGTACTAAGTTGAGGCGATAGACCAAAGGGAACGCTCAGACTAATAATCGTTTGGTTTTTCACCACCTCTACTTTTTGAATCAGTGGTTCAGGTGCTGCTGGTATTGGTTGTGTTGGTGTAGCTGGTGATAATTGCTTGAGCAGGTTTGGCAGCAATGTTGGTGGTGCTGCTGCTGGTGGCTGGGGAGTATAGCGTTCTATCAAAACGGGATCGGCTATTCCATCGAGGGTAATTGCCCACTCTCGATTTGGTGGTGCAGTGGGTTTGGGAGTTGGCGTGTCGGGATCGGAGGATGGAGTTTGGGGTTTGGCGATCGCTGACCCTTGTACAACTTGCCAGGGAGTGGGACGATCTAAATTGACAAGAATCCGAGTCTGTTGCAAAGGAGTACTTGCCTCTGGAGGTTCCTGACTCTGAACAATATTTGTGATTTGTGTTTTTGGGGTAGCAATCACCAAAGTGTTGCCATTAGCTTGAATTTGCCAGCCAGATGTTTGAGCAAAATTAGTGATATCCAGATAGCGATATGCTCCTAGTAACCTAGTGGCTAATACCAGTGGCTTTGTCACCGACGAAAACCACTGTATTGGTTGCTTCGCTGAATTACTACTGTTTAAGAAATTTACTCCAATTAATTGCCTGAATGCCCCATCACTGAGATGAGTTGTCACCTGTCCAGATTTTCCAGGTCGCTGTAACCAAGTTCCTGCTAAAGTACGACCATTGAGGGAAATTTGATTACCAGAGGATGCCACACCTGTTAAAGGAGGTGCAGGTGACTGTGAGATTAACCTGGATATAAATTTGGCCGTTTTCGGGGACTCCTGGGCGTTGGTAGCACAAGTAGTCGTTAAGCACAGTACTGTTAAAAGTATTGGTGACACAGTAGCCCGGAAGAATCTGCGATCGCCCTTGGCATTTGCAGAGCCATCACTAATCTCTGATTGGCAACAATTCGGCATTTTTACCATAATTTACTAGGTACTTTGGAAAACTATTACCCAAGGTTTAAACTAACCAATTATTTGGAAATATCAAGGAAAGATGACTTTATTTTTGAATAAATATGGTAATCTATATATTGGCTACTTGTCTCTTTTAGACAAATATTAGACACACATTAATTTATTTAGACGCTAAAGCCACTGCAACCTAGTTTTTTAACTCCCAACTAATTCTAACCACACTATATACGGTAGTTTTGGTTATCAAAACTGGATTAAGATATTTAATCCTGCCGATAGTTGCTACTGTTATTACTTCAGTAATGTCTAGTTAATAGTAATACATGCGGCAACTGGTAAGCGGCAAAATTCTGGACAACAAAAATATTTGGGAATTGTCAAATGGGTATATATTGTAATACGCTGATTTTATTGCTGGATCGGGATAACCAAATAATTACTAATTCGTAATTCGTAATTCGTAATTAAAAGGGTACACCAGCTCAGACTCAATTTTTAATTCAATGGTTAACAAAACAATGGAGGGTAGAACCCCTCACTGATTGCAACCACGAATTAAGGTAGCGTAGCGTAAAGCCTTTAGCATAGCTTCTCTAAGAAACGCAAGGCGACTGCTTAGAGTGAGTTCTTGATTGTCACGATCGATTACTAATTATCTGGGCTTTGGCTTAAAAAAATAGTGCAGCGTTCAGTTTTAGTTTTGTTTCAGGTGAGCCGAAATAGGCTCCATGAATAGCTAGTGTGCATCTGGAAAAAAGGGATTGAGAAAATACTTAACTTCAAAATATAAAAAAGAAACTGTCAGGGCAAAAATAATGTCTTGGCGGAGGTAAATTGTCTAACACCGCATAAACACATAAAAAACACGCAATCATTTTAACACGGGAGAACTGATAAAGGAAAACCGAAGTTAAAATTTTTTTTCCCTAAATTTCGGTGCTTATATATTTTTCCATCGCTGAATTTAGAAATTTTTTCCCACAATGTAGTGGCAAAATTGGTAACTCAATACTTCAGGAACAGGGTATGAATAATAAACCGATGAATCAAGACCAGAAAATCACAGCGAATATCAACTCAAGAGATACCTATCAGGGGCAAAAGTGGTTAATAGAGGAACGAGATGCCTGTGGTGTAGGTTTTATTGCTCATCGCCAAAATCATACCAGCCACGAAATTGTCGAAAAAGCCTTAGCTGCTTTAGCCTGTTTAGAACACCGGGGAGGTTGTAGCGCCGATCGCGACTCTGGTGATGGTGCTGGAGTCTTGACAGCTATCCCTTGGGAACTGTTCCAACAAGACTTTGCCCAAAGAGGGAAGGAATTTCCATCTAGCGATCGCATAGCTGTGGGAATGATATTTCTACCACAAGACCAGCAAGCTGCACAACAAGCGAGGGCGACTGTCAAGCAAGTAGCTGCTGAAGAGAAATTAATTGTATTGGGTTGGCGAGTAGTACCAGTGCAATCTGATTTGCTGGGAGTACAAGCAAGAGAAAATCAGCCCCAGATTGAACAAGTTTTGTTAGCCTCTGTTGACAAAAGCGGTGATGAATTAGAACGGCAGTTGTACATTACCCGCCGCCGAATTAGTAAAGCTGCAACTAACATCTCAGAAGAATTTTATATCTGTTCGTTGTCAAGTCGCACAATTGTCTACAAAGGCATGGTGCGTTCTGCTGTCTTGGGCAGCTTTTATGACGATTTAAAAAATCCAGCTTATAAAAGCGCCTTTGCTGTTTATCACCGCCGCTTTAGTACCAATACCATGCCCAAGTGGCCCCTAGCGCAACCGATGCGGCTTTTGGGTCACAACGGCGAAATCAATACCTTATTGGGTAACATCAACTGGATGATGGCACGAGAAGCTAGCCTGAATCATCCTGTATGGGGCGATCGCATTCAGGAACTCAAGCCATTAGTTCATATTGATAACAGCGACTCAGCTACCCTAGACAACGTAGTGGAATTGCTGGTTTGCTCTGGACGCAGCCCCTTGGAAGCTTTAATGATTATGGTTCCAGAGGCTTATCAAAATCAGCCTTCTTTACGTGAATCTCCAGAAATTGTTGATTTCTACGAATATTACAGTGGTTTGCAAGAAGCTTGGGACGGGCCAGCACTTTTAGTATTCAGCGATGGCAAAAAAGTTGGTGCAACTCTAGATCGTAATGGTTTAAGACCAGCTCGTTACGCGATTACCAAAGATGATTACATTGTTGTAGCTTCAGAAGCTGGTGTGGTGGATTTCCCAGAAGCCGATATTGTCGAGAAAGGTAGACTCGGCCCAGGGCAAATGATTGCCGTGGATTTAGAAAATCATGAAGTGCTGAAGAATTGGGACATAAAGGGGCGCATCGCCAAGCAGCATCCTTATGGAGAATGGCTGCAACAGTACCGTCAAGAATTAAAGTCATTAGTCATTAGTCATCCGTCATTAGCAAATGGTAATGGCAAAGGAGAATTGATAAATGACCAAGGACAATTGACTATTGACAAGCAAAACTTACTTCAGCGTCAAACTGCCTTTGGCTACACCACAGAAGATGTAGAAATGGTGATTCACCCAATGGCGATCGCCGGTTCAGAACCAACTTTCTGCATGGGTGATGATATTCCTTTAGCCGTGCTCTCACAAAAGCCCCACCTGCTTTATGACTATTTCAAACAGCGCTTTGCTCAGGTGACGAACCCGGCGATCGATCCTCTCCGGGAAAAGTTAGTGATGTCTCTGAAAGTTGAACTAGGCGAACGGGGTAACTTATTAGAACCCAAGCCAGAATATGCTCGGAGATTAAAACTCGAATCGCCAGTGTTAACTGATGGTGAATTAGAGGCGATTAAGCTGTCAGGATTTGCCACGGCTGAGTTGTCAACTCTATTTGCGATCGCTAGCGGCCCAGAAGGATTGAAAGCCGCAGTGCAATCTTTGCAAGCACAAGCAGCTGAGTCAGTCCGGGCAGGTGCAAAGATTTTAATATTAAGCGATCAAGCTAATGACAGTCTCAACACAGAATATACCTACATTCCTCCCCTATTAGCAGTGGGTGCAGTGCATCACCATCTGATTCGTGAGGGGTTGCGAATGAAAACATCCCTGATTGTGAATACTGCTCAATGTTGGAGTACCCATCACTTTGCTTGTCTGATTGGCTATGGTGCTGGTGCAGTTTGCCCATACATGGCTTTAGATACGGTGCGTGATTGGTGGTCCGATCCCAAAACTCAAAAATTAATGGGTGTGCAAAAAATTCCCACCCTCACGCTAGAACAAGCTTTAGGAAACTATCGCAAAGCTGTAGAGTCAGGTTTGCTGAAAATTCTCTCCAAAATGGGAATTTCTCTGCTATCCAGTTATCAAGCAGCCCAAATCTTTGAAGCTATTGGCATCGGTGGAGATTTAATCGACCTGGGATTCCGTGGGACGACTTCCCGCATCGGTGGTTTAAGTGTTACCGAACTTGCTGATGAAGTGCTTTCCTTCCACGTCAAAGCTTTCCCAGAACTAACGACCAAGAAGTTAGAAAACCTGGGCTTTGTGCAGTACCGTCCTGGCGGCGAGTACCACATGAATAGCCCCGAAATGGTTAAGGCGCTGCATAAGGCTCTAAATGACAAAAACTACGACCACTACGAAGTTTACAAAAAGCACCTCCAAGGCAGACCAGTAACAGCCTTGCGGGACTTGCTGGACTTCCAAGGCGATGCCCCGTCGGTTCCTCTAGAAGAAGTGGAATCGGTATATGAAATAGTCAAGCGCTTCTGCACAGGTGGGATGTCTTTAGGCGCTTTGTCAAGAGAAGCTCACGAAACTTTAGCGATCGCCATGAATCGCATTGGCGGTAAATCAAATTCTGGAGAAGGCGGCGAAGACCCAGTGCGCTACACAGTTCTAGATGATGTAGACGAGTCTGGTTACTCGCCAACCCTACCTCATTTAAAAGGATTGCGAAATGGCGATATAGCTCATAGTGCCATTAAGCAAGTTGCATCGGGACGCTTTGGTGTCACACCAGAGTACCTAGTTAACGCCAAACAAATTGAAATCAAAATTGCTCAAGGTGCCAAGCCTGGGGAAGGTGGACAACTGCCAGGGCCCAAGGTGAGCCAATACATTGCGATGTTAAGGCGCTCCAAGCCAGGTGTGACGCTGATATCGCCACCACCGCACCACGATATTTATTCGATTGAAGACCTAGCACAACTGATTTTTGATCTGCACCAAATTAACCCCAAAGCACAAGTGTCGGTGAAGCTAGTTGCAGAAGTTGGCATTGGCACGATCGCGGCTGGTGTAGCGAAGGCAAACGCTGATATCATCCAGATTTCTGGTCATGATGGTGGTACAGGTGCATCGCCACTCAGTTCGATTAAACACGCTGGTTCACCGTGGGAATTGGGTTTAAGTGAAGTGCATCGCGTCTTGATGGAAAATGGTTTGCGCGATCGCGTGATTTTACGCGTAGATGGCGGACTCAAGAGTGGTTGGGATGTGGTAATAGGTGCATTGATGGGCGGTGAAGAATTCGGTTTCGGCTCCATCGCTATGATTGCTGAAGGCTGTATTATGGCGAGAGTTTGCCACATGAATACCTGTCCTGTGGGTGTTGCTACTCAAAAAGAAGAACTGCGCAAGCGGTTTACGGGAATGCCGGAACAAGTTGTCAACTTCTTTTACTTCATTGCTGAAGAAGTGCGGAGTTTGTTAGCCCGACTTGGCTACCGTTCTTTGTCAGAAATCGTTGGACGTGCAGATTTATTAAAACTGCGCCCAGAAGTAAATCTCACCAAAACGAGATCGCTAAATCTCGACTGTTTACTTCAGCTACCAAATAGCAGAGACAATCGTAGCTGGTTGGTGCATGAAGAAGTCCACAGCAACGGCGTGGTTTTGGATGACAAGTTCCTTGGCGATCCTGACATTCAGGCTGCTATTAGGGATCAGTCTACTGTCACCAAGACTTACCCAATTATCAATACTGACAGAACAGTGGGCACAAGATTAGCGGGTGCGATCGCTTCTCAATACGGTGACAGTGGCTTTGAAGGACAAATTAATCTCAACTTTACAGGTAGTGTTGGGCAAAGCTTTGGTGCTTTCAACCTCCCAGGCATAATTCTCAGCCTAGAAGGAGAAGCAAATGACTATGTAGGTAAAGGGATGCATGGTGGTGAAATCATCATCAAACCTCCAACAGATGCTACCTATAACGCCTCACAAAATGTGATAGTTGGCAATACCTGCCTTTATGGTGCTACTGGTGGCATCTTATTTGCCAATGGTCTAGCAGGAGAACGCTTTGCTGTGAGAAACTCCAAAGGCATCGCAGTGATTGAAGGCGCTGGGGATCACTGCTGTGAATACATGACAGGTGGTGTGATTGTCGTCCTTGGCAAAGTAGGACGTAACGTAGCCGCTGGAATGACTGGTGGACTCGCATACTTCTTGGATGAAGACGACTCATTTCGTGAGTTAGTCAACCCAGAAATTGTCAAAATTCAGCGGGTGATTACCGAAGTAGGTGCAAAGCAACTGCAAGAATTAATCCAAAATCATGCAGAACGCACTGGTTCACCAAAGGCGAAGAAAATTCTGCAAAACTGGCAAGAATTTTTGCCGAAATTCTGGCAGTTGGTTCCGCCTTCTGAAGCTGATAGTCCAGAAGCCAATCCTGAAAAAACAACTGAGTTCAGTTTAGTAAGCAGTCATTAGTAACTATAACCGTTCTCATACTCTGCCTTAAGGCATTCTCCCGGCAAAGAAGTTGCACAAACAGGTACTCTGCGAAAACCCCTTTAGATACCTAAAGCAGTCACCTGAATTTCCCTCTTAAAAAGAGCGTAGGAGAAAATATATTCCCCCTAAAAAAGGGGGAATATTCACTAACTGATTCACAAATGAACTTTAGACTAAGACTACAAAAGTGACCGAGCAATTAAATCCTGTCAAAGTCTAAGTAATAAATTCGAGTTCGGCACTGTCCTGAAATCTACCTAATTGAGTATAGAAGGCATTACCTAAATCCTGGTACACTGCACTATAAATGTTTACCAACAAATTAGGATTTGTCTATAAAAATGCTTATAGAAGATCAAGCTCCCGATCGCCAAACGTCTGAAGAAGAACGTTTTCAAGATGATTATTATTCATACTTTGAATCTCCTGAAAATGCTACCCGATACACCCCATCAGTTTGGTATCTCGATTGGGCTTTTAAGCAACGTTCCTTCTCTTTGTTAGATTTGGGATGTGGCAATGGGGCTTTGAACAAATATCTACCTGAGCGATGTGACTACCTTGGGATAGATCATAGTGAAGGTGCGATACAATACTGTTCAAAACTATACCCCAAGCAGAAGTTTATTGCTAAAGATTTATCGGTAGCACTGCCAGAATTAGCTTCAGAAAATCAAAAATTTGATGCCGTTGTGCTAGCTGGTTTGCTATTTCATAATGTTGACAAGGAAACACTAGAAAAAAACGACGATCGAGAACTCGTTCAATTCTGCTTGGATAAACTAATAAGCGACAAAGGATATTTGGTGCTTATTATACCTTTTGCTTATGGCGAACATCCATCTCATAATTTATATGTTCGGGCAGAATGGTTACAAAACTTGCTAGAAAAATTGCTGAAAGTTGTAAAGGCAAAAATTGTTTACGAGAATATTTCTCTGCAAATTGACTTGGACAAAAAAGTTCAACAGCAGAAGACGACTCCTGACTGGTTCGTGCCTGATAGCACTACTGATTATTCCAATAAGTACGCTGGAACATATATGGCAACTTGGACAGTTATAGCCTCTCCATAGCTAGATTAAACCGCCATCTAAATAAGCAAAATTATTCATCAACTTTTAAGTTGATTTTTTTTATTTTTGCACTAGGAACTAGTCTAAACTCCAGTCCCAAATGCATCTTACCCACAAAATATAATTTTAGTTTTTAGCCAATTACTATTGAGCAATTGCCCATAATTAATAACTATTACTTTTTGTTAGCAAGCAACTTTTGGTCTGTATCTTCCATTTCTAAAAGTTCTGGAATAGTCACAAAGCGATAGCCTTGCTTTCTAAAGTTGCTAATAATTTCTGGTAAAGCTTGCACAGTTCTAGAACGATTACCACCACCATCATGCATTAGCACAATCCCACCAGGTTTAGAATCTTTAATCACGTTATCGATCAACTTTGGTACAGTTGGTAACTTGTAGTCTGTGGAATCAGCAGACCACATCACCACGGCATACTTTTGTCCTTTTGCATAAGCTGCTAATCCATTGTGCAGATTGCCACCAGGCGGTCGGAAGAGATTTGTTTTAGCACCTGTAACTTGATAAATTAAGTCTGTTGTGCGCTCAATTTCAAAAGCAGCTGCTTGTTGATTAAAGAAGTGATACCAGTGATGCCAAGTATGGTTGGCAATGACGTGACCTTGAGCGACAATCTGCTTTCCTAACTCTGGATAATTTTTTAGGTTCTGCCCGACTACAAAAAACGTCCCTTTGATATTATTTGATTTTAGAATATCTAGCACTTGCCCTGTGGTCTGAGGCCAAGGACCATCATCAAAGGTAAGAGCAATCACTTTCTCACCCTGAGTAAGTTTTGCAGCTTTGATGATTTCCCCTTGAAAGCGTCTTGGTATGGGGTAGGCTAGACCCTTTGTTTGTGCTTCTTGTTGCCACCTTGTAAGCATCTCCGCCTTTAATTTCTCAATGCGCTGCTGAGTTCCTACGTTTGCAGATACATCCTTGATATTTATACTTGGTCTATTCTGAGCATCCGAAGCATTTGGCCTTAGAAGCATCATAAAAGCAAGACTAAAAACACCACCTAAAGCAAGTAGCGCAATTAATATTCCTTCTGGCCACAGAAACGACTTATTATTTTCCACCTCAAAGCTCCTTCAAAGATCGAACCATCACCACGGTTATGACGGTACGTTATAGCACATTTTTATTAGATATTTAGATACCAGTTACTTTCTGGTAATCATGAAAATTGAAATTGGTACTAACGGGAATTCAGAATTGATTAAGAGCGACTATATTGCTTTAACTAAAATCTATATGCTCTCGATTTGGACAGCGTTGAATATACAATACTTGGTACTGTTTAATTTCAACCCAGTTATCAAAGGTAAGCTTTGCGCTTCCACATTCTTACCACTAGCTCTAAGAAGCAGAGGAACACAATCAAATAATTAACCACACCCCAAAATCCTTTTAAATAGGAGTTATGAATTAGTTGCTGTTTTTCAGTTCACCGCTAAGGCAGCATTATCCTTTCAAGTTTTATAGCTTTTCAAATAAGATGAACTCAGTTGTCATACCTACAATTTGTACTTTTAGCAAACTAAAGTTTTTTAGTCAGGCTTTCTCACTGTAAAACTGTATAGTTTACAACTTAAGTGAATTGTTTGATTAACATACAAAACTACTTAAAAAGGTAGGGCCTCTTTAAAATAAGACTCTGGCAAACTATTAGTTCTATTCTTGATAAGATATATTTTACTGCCTGTTGCGATTGTTTCCTTTTTAAGAAAAAGTTAAATTTTTAACTGACAGAATGTTACCTTGTACTTTCTATGAAATAGACCAGACGAAAATTGATTCAATATAGTTTCTCATTGGCAAGGGGCATTTATTGTTTCAATCTAGTCACCTTTGACTCATTCAAGAAAAATAATTCTATCAGCAGCTTACTTCTGTTTCGGATGCTGATACTTTAGCTCAAATTGCTAGTAGCCTTCTGTCTGTGAATGTTTTTTTCGATAATTAAGTATGTTTATATCTTAATTAATAGTACAGTTTAATATGCACTGTCACCGTGTAATTACGGAAATTAATTTTGTACATATAGGCAAGTGATTAAAATCACAATATAATACTATTTATCCATTGAAGCAATAAAGCCTATATTTCATCTTTGAAAGTAGTATTTTTGACTAAAAACGCGGTTTTTAACCAAATTTATGCATTTAAAAATAGATTTAAATTTTGGCTAGGTTTATGTAATTTTACTTAAAAAGGAAATTTTCTTGTAACTCAACCTCCAGGAAGACAGCCCGACGATCGCGGACTCGCTAACGCTGCGCTATCTGCGTTTTTTCAGTAAAGTGAGGTAGATACTGTCAAACATGAGGTAGACTATTTTGCAACTCACAACCAATTTTATGTTTAAAGAAAAAACCTACTGGTTGTATCACTTTAGCAGTCTGTAACTAGCCGATCTTGCAGGAAGAAACAAAACTTCCGATTCTCTCATAACTTGCCTTATAATTACAGCAATTAAAATTTTTATTTTTAATAATCTATTTAGCAATCCTAATTATTAGTTTATATTACCTCAGACAAGTCATAGTTTCTTTACAGTACTTTTGCTTATCTTTAGCAAATGGGTAAGTGTATTATTTAATATCTGTATAAATTGAGCCTAAATCCTCTTTTCCTATTAATATAACTTTTGAGTCAAAATAATCAAGGTATTTGTCTCACTTCTGAAACTGGCTAGAAACTTTTATGATTCCTCACGAAAGTGATGCAAAAAAAGAGCGTGCGTCGTTAAAAGTATGGCGTAGTTGGCAAGAAAATCTGATCTTAATAGCGATCGCACTGTGTTTGGCATTCTTAATCAGGACTTTTATCGCCGAACCGCGCTATATACCTTCTGACTCAATGTTGCCCACCTTACATACTGGCGATCGCTTGGTAGTTGAAAAAATCTCCTACCATTTTCACCCTCCCATAACTGGCGATATTATTGTTTTTCAGCCACCCGCAGAACTACAACGTCGAGGATATCCCAAAGACCAAGCGTTTATCAAGCGAGTTATTGGTCAGCCTGGTGAGGTAATTAGTGTTGCTTCTGGCAAAGTCTACCTCGACGGTCAACCCTTAGCAGAAGACTACATCGCTGAACCTCCAAATCAGCCATATCAACCAGTGAAAGTCCCAGAAGACGAATTTTTTGTTATGGGAGATAATCGCAACGATAGTAATGACTCTCGCTATTGGGGCTTTTTACCCAGAAAAAATGTCATCGGTCGGGCAACGTTTCGCTTTTGGCCTCTCAATCGCATTGGGTTCATTTAATCAGTTTTAGATTTTGGATTTTTCTTTCAATCCAAAATTGCCAGAGTTAGGAGTTATTTTAAGACTTCTAACTTTTAACTTAAAATCTCAAATAATACATTATCTGGGCGATCGCATCACCAGTTAACTCCAGCCGTCGCTGGAAATCAGCCAGGTTACGGTAGGGCCCGGCTGATTGCCGATTTTGCACCACTGCTTCCGCCAGAGACAAATCTATAAATGGGATTTGTGCTAATTTTTCAACGGTTGCTGTGTTCGGGTTGAGTAAATGGGTAGGATTTTCTAAAGATTCGTGGTCATAGTAAATAAAATTCAGCAGAGGCTTTAATGGCTCTAAGCGCGGCGCTGGTATCCCCAAAGCCGCAGCGATATCTTCAATACAGTAAAATTTCACACCCGAATGTGAAAGTTCCACAAGCGATCGCGCTTGGTGAATTGACAAACCTGGTAGGCGTAACCAATCATCTACAGTCGCTTGATTAGCATCAATGCGAATACCTAATTGAGCTGCAATCTGAATTTCTTCTCCAGATTGTAGGCGATAGTAGGGATCGTTGAGGAGCTTGGCGCGGAGTTTTTGCAGTCTGGAATTTAAAGGTAGCCAGTTATTCATGATTGTTGCTTACCTTAAGAAATCTGGTCTAGCAATTGGCGGCGCTTTTGCTCAAATTCATACTCTGAAATCAGTCCATCTTGGCGCAGAGCATCTAATTCCCGCATTGCGTCAGCGATCGCTCCTACCTGATTTATCGCCTTTTGTGAGTTCCTCGCTGCTGACTTGCCGAGATTAAAATTACGATCGAAAGCTTCTTCGTCTTGGGCTAAATACCAAACTCCCTCAATCGCACTAGCTACCTTGGGGATCGGCGTCCAGGAAAGCAACACATACAAAACACCCCACAGCGGCTGTCCCAGGTAGAATTTATGTAATCCTGAAATTGTCAGTGTGCCAGAAAAAGCTAAAACAGCGGCAACACTTCGGCTTTTGCGCTTAGTCAACATATTTCTAATAAATATACGAATACCATAGTTCCGACAATAAGACAGCCAAAAGGCACACAAACAATTCATCCCTAACTAAATCTTCCCAGTCCCCAATTCCCAGTTCCCAGTCCCCAATCCCCAATTTGAAGAAATTTGAGTAAGTTTCACATGACTGTGCATTCAGCTTTGATGCTAATTTTAAGTTTTTAACGGATCTAGACTACTACGATGTCACAGACCTTCCTACCGCCAGAATGGCTAAAACAGCTTTGCGATCCTTACGCTGTGCTAGGAATTTCTGTGAGTGCTGACGATCGCCAGATTTTTAAACGCTATCATACTTTAGCAAAGCTGCTACATCCCGATCGCTATGCTAAAAGCTGCAATCCAGACCAAGAATTAGCAACGGCGATACTTAGCTATTTAATCAATCCAGCTTACGAACAACTCAAAAATCGACACAAGCGCTTGATTGCCATAGCCATGCTGCGATCGGACGCAAGAGTATTACAGCAGCAACCTTTGTGTGGGCAAAGTGCCATAGCTCAGGAAATTCTAGAAATGTCTGCACCGCAAGCAGAATTGTTTTATGAAGAAGCGATCGCTTCCTATGCAGAAGCTCAATACAAATCACTCCATCAGTTTTATCAAGTTACACAACAAATTAGTTTACTGAATTTAGTTTACTTACAGTTGCATAAACCTGACTTGTTTCTCCCGCAAAGATCTGTTCGCATCATCCCCGAAGTAGAAGTCAAGCCAGTTGAATTGACATTTAATGAAGAAACTAATGTCAAACCAGTTTTGACAAATTACGCCCAACGTCACTACCAGCGAGCTATTGAGTACGTCAGGCTAGCCAATTGGGCCCTAGCCGTGCAAGAACTGCGCGATGCCATCAAGTTAGAGCCAAATAACAGCGACTATTATGCTTTATTAGGTTTAGTACATCTAAAACAGAAATTTATCGGCATGGCTAGGGTTTACATCCGTCAAGCATTAAAACTTAACCCGCAAGATTCACTAGCTTTGAAATACGCTACCAGACTGAAAATTGAACCGAGTGAAAATACCAATCCGAAATCAATGGCTAAAGCTCTGAGTATTGCGAGTTTATTAAGTCGATTTAACAAGGGGAAACCTTCTCAAGTCAAGTGTTGAAATTTCGGTAACAAACCGTACTAAAACCGAAGCTTCGTGACTAGATTACTCCCCTAGACTAAAATAATAAATAGAAGTAAAACTATTAAGCTACTGAGTCTGGGCGCTCAGTTTAATATAAGCAATATGGGATTCTTCGATTCGGAAATAGTTCAGCAAGAAGCAAAACAGCTGTTTGAGGATTATCAAGCGCTGATCAAGCTTGGCAACAGCTACGGCAAATTTGACCGCGATGGCAAAAAGCTGTTTATTGAGCAAATGGAAACCATGATGGATCGGTACCGCATCTTTATGAAGCGCTTCGAGCTATCAGAAGATTTCATGGCACAAATGACAGTAGAACAACTGAAAACGCAATTAGGTCAGTTCGGTGTCACTCCGCAACAAATGTTTGACCAAATGCACCTCACTTTAGAACGGATGAAAGCCGAGCTAGAAAAACAGCCCTAACAAAAGTTAGGAGTTGGGAGTTAGGAGTTCTCAATAAACTCATAACTCATAACTTATCACTCCTAACTTTAATTTGACTTGGGACGAGAAAACTGGGAAGGTGACTTGAAGTTTTCTACGGGTACGTTCTTAAGTGCCTTCTCCATAAAATCTTTCCAAATGGGAGCAACCATGACACCACCTGTGGCATGGTCAGCTAATTGTCTGTTGTCATCTCTCCCTACCCAAACAGCAGTTGTCAACTGTGGCACAGTGCCAACAAACCAAATATCTTTTTCTGATGATGTTGTTCCGGTTTTCCCTGCGGCTGGGCGACCGAGAGCAGCACCTTTACCTGTACCTTCAGTGATTACCGATCGCATCACATCGATAATTGCGGCTGATGCCCAAGGATCGAGAACTAGCTGTGGTTTAGGAGTGTTATCTAGCAACACGTTACCACTACTATCGGTGACACGGGCAATTACAGTTGGTGGAGATTGCCAGCCATAATTAGCAAAGGTAGCATAGGCACTAGCCATTTCCAGAGGAGTGACACCAATTGCACCAAGTGGTAAGGAAGTAACAGGTTCCATTGGACTCATAATGCCCAAAGTACGACACGTTTCTATAACTCTATTCATCCCTACAGCCTTACCAATCTTGATCACCGGAATGTTGCGCGATTGGGCTAAAGCTCTGCGGATTGGCATAGCTCCACTAAAACCGCCATCATAATTTCTGGGAAAGTACCAACCGTTACCATCTCGATAGCTAACTGGGGCATCTACCACCGTTGAGTCTGGCCCATATTTACCAGTAGCAAAAGCAGTATAGTATACAAACGGTTTAAAAGAAGATCCGGGCTGGCGCTGAGATTGAGTTGCACGATTAAATTCACTCGTCTTAGGATCTATACCGCCCACCAGTGCTTTAATAAAATGCGTGCGCGGATCGATTGCCACTAGGGCCATTTGATTCTTAGATAATCCTTGCCCCAGCAGTGTTTTATGCCACTTAACGACAGTTTCCTCAGCCATGATTTGGAAGTTGGCGTCAACTGTAGTTTGCACCCGCATCCCGCCTTTGAGTAGTGTCTCCCGCCCAAACTTTTTAGCCAACTCCTGCGCTACGGTATTGGTTACATAAGGTAAGGCACTACCTTGAAAGGATTTGATTCTCCCAAGTTTGATTTCTTGCTTGAGGGCATTATCGTATTCTGACTGGTTGATCCAGTTCAATTCCAGCATCCGTCCCAGCACTTCTTTTTGTTTCTGTTTTGCCAGCTTCATGCTCACAAACGGGCTAAATTCTTCTGGTGCTTGGATCAAACCCGCCATCATTGCTGACTCACCCAAGCTTAAATATTCTGATGATTTATTAAAGTAACTGCGGGCTGCCGTTTGTACACCATAATTGTTATGACCCCAATAAACTTGATTGAGGTACATTTCTAATATTTGGTCTTTAGTGAGAATTTGTTCTAACCGGATTGCTAGCACAGCCTCTGCTAACTTACGGGTAAAGGCCCGTTTTTGAGACAAAAACAGGTTTTTTACCAATTGCATAGTCACAGTAGAGCCACCCTCTTTGACTCCACCTGCTACAGCGTTAACTACTATAGCCCGGCCAACACCAGTGGGGTTAATACCGTGGTGATCGTAGAAGTGACTATCTTCACTTGCTAATACCGCGCGTTTTAAGTTCGGAGAAATTCTATCTAGAGGTACGACTTCCCGGTTGGCTTCCCCGTGAATACTTGTTAAGAGCTTGCCCTTAACGTCATAAATGTAAGTCGTTTCTGAGGGGAAGAAGTTACGTAGCTGTCTCACATCTGGCAAATTACGGAAACTGATGGCTAAACCAACCAGTCCTCCGGCTACAATGGAACTTGCCAGCATGGTGATTGATAGGAGAGTACCGCCAGTTACCTGACCAACTCCTTTCAAAAACTCAAAACCTGATGAAGCCCGACGCTGTGGCTGTTTATCTTCAAAAGTCCTAGACGACGACACGGCTATTTCACTTCCTCACTTGTAAATTTAACTGTAATTGATTGGGTGAAGCAAGGCGGTTAGTTTTTTGCAATTATAGTAGTTTGGCAGATGAGAAAGCGGATAAATTGCAAGTGTTTATAACCAACTTAACTTCTAGTGTGCAAAACATAGCTAATAATCAGTCTTTTAATATGACGCAAGATTTTGCTTGGCTGCGTCGTGGTGTAGTAGAAGTTTTCCCACAATCAACTGATGTTAACAGCGAAAGTCTAGAAAGGCTCTTACTAACTACAGACAAACCTTTAAGGGTCAAATTGGGAATTGACCCTACAGGTACTGATATTCATCTTGGTCATAGCATACCAGTACGAAAACTGCGAGGATTTCAAGATGCAGGTCATACAGCAGTTTTAATTATTGGCGATTTTACAGCACGTATTGGCGATCCAACTGGTAAATCTGAAGTGCGTCGTCAACTTACAGAAGCAGATGTAGCTAAAAATGCTCAGACTTACTTAGATCAAGTACGTCCTATCTTGGATTTTGACACACCAGGAAGGTTAGAGGTGCGCTATAACTCCGAATGGCTCTCTAAGCTCAACTTAGAGAAAATTTTGGAGTTACTCTCCACGATGACGGTGGGGCAGATGTTAGCGAAGGAAGGATTTGCCGATCGCTATAAAAAAGAGAATCCGATTTTTATCCATGAGTTCCTGTACCCGTTAATGCAGGGTTTTGATTCGGTTGCAGTTGAGGCAGATGTGGAATTAGGCGGCACCGATCAGAAATTTAATATAGCTGTAGGCAGAGATTTGCAGCGCCATTTTGGTCAAAAGCCCCAATTTGGAATGCTGCTGCCAATTTTGATTGGCACAGATGGCGTGCAAAAAATGTCTAAGTCTTTAGGTAATTATATCGGATTGTCAGAACACCCAGGACAAAAGTATCAAAAGTTGCAAGGAGTTCCCGATAATCTCCTAGAACAGTATTTTGAACTGTTAACGGATTTACCTTTGGATCGACTGCCAGAAAATCCCCGCGATCGCCAGACACTTTTAGCATGGGAAGTTGTTAAACAGTACCACGGTGAAACAGCCGCTAAAGAAGCAAAAGAAGCAGCCCAAAGCGGCGGCAAGGAAGGTGCAGTACCAGAATTTTCTCTAGCCGGCGTGCAGCAATTTCCTACTAAGTTAGCGTATATTCTCAATGTCACTGGCTTGTGCAAAAGTACCGGGGAAGGAAAGCGGAAAATTCAAGAGGGTGGCGTGCGTTTAGATGGCGATCGCATTACCGATGCTGACACCACTTTTGATGCTCCTGGTGAATTACAAGGTAAAGTTTTACAAGTTGGAAAAAATAAGTTTGTGCGCTTAGTACCCTAAATTGGGAGTCAGAATGAAAAAACTAATGACAAATGACCAATGACCAATGACAAAATAATTGTGGCTTTGGATGTGCCAGATGAACAAGCTGCGATCGCCCTTGTAGATCGACTTGAGGATGTTACTTTCTTCAAAGTAGGTTTAGAGTTGTTTACCAGCACTGGCCCAAAAATTCTGGAAGTGCTAAAATCCCGGCAAAAGCGGATTTTCCTGGATTTAAAGTTTGATGACATCCCCAACACTGTTGCAGGTGCTTGCCGTAGTGCAGCTCGTTATGGTGTGGATTTATTGACAATTCATGCTACGTGTGGTACAGAAGCTCTCAAGGCTGCAACAGAAGCGGCACAAGTAGGAGCAGCACAAGCGAGTCTAAAACCACCAAAGTTAATTGCGATTACTCTGCTAACGAGCATTTCTGCCAGACAGTTGGCATTTGATTTAAAAATACCCCTAGAATTGCCAGAATATGCTCTAGAAATGGCCCTACTGGCTCAGGAATCTGGTTTGGATGGGGTAGTTTGTTCGCCTCAAGAGGTGGCACAGCTACGACAAACTTGTGGAAATGACTTTTTACTAGTTTGTCCGGGGGTTAGACCAACTTGGGCTGATATTGGCGATCAAAAGCGATCGCTCACTCCAGCTCAAGCTATTAAAGCCGGTGCAGATTATCTAGTGATTGGGCGTCCCATCACCACTGCTACTGAGCCTGAGTTAGCCTGGAAGAGGATTTCTGAGGAGTTGATCGCGGTGGCATGAAGCTTAGAGTCAGTGAGAAACTCAGAGTCCAGGGTGTAGAGAAGAACAATCTTGCCTCTTGGCTCAGTCAGAAAAATTATAGTTTCCTGTTTGCTTGTGGCTTCTGGGTTGTAGTCTCAAATAGCTTTGCTTACCCAGCCTTCTCGATAAACCCTATCCCTAAACCCTCGACGCTAGCAGAAAGGGAAAATGTCAACAATGGTGCGAAGTCTTTGTGTTCTGAGCAAAATTTAGAAACATTAACTATACAGCTATTGCAAAAATTACCTAGTTATACCAATCGCGCTAGTCAACGCGCCCGCCGCCTCAGTAGAAGCAGTCAGGTTTACAGTTATATGTTAGTGGCAGGAAGACCTGAGTTTACTCCTCTGCCCCTTAACCTTGAAGAATATAGTGCAGATACGTCTAAAAGTGCTGCATCAGAAGTTGAGCAAGTTTTCTTTACTACCTTGGAGCGGCAGTACATAGATCGGAAAGTTGTAGAATTACAAGAATTTCACTGGCTGTTATTGACTAAAACTAAAAGTGGTTGGCAACTAGTGATGATGTTTTCTCAAGTTGGTTCCTATTCACAACAGCAGCCACTATCTCCACCACGAGATAGTAGTAACGGTACTGTTGCCCAAGGAGTTAAAGCTTGGTTGCGCGATTGTGAAGCTGGAAGTTTACGTTAATAAAACCTAATTCCCAATCTTCGTAAATTAGAAAAATATTAAGTAATGTCTAAAAATACTTACTCAAATTCTCTATAAACAGGATTATCACTTGTGGTTAGAAACTATATTAAAATAAATGCAATAACGAGATTTAGAACATCTTGATTAGGATCGTTTGATTGAGGAGATTTAAAGATTGAATAATGAACAATAACACAAGTTTGAAAGTTATTTACTTTCTTTGAAATGCTCTGGCGCGGCATAGCCCCTTGTTAAAGGTAAGCTAACTTTTTACAGCACGGCGTAAATAAATTACTCATTTCAAATCAATAAAATGCTTACGCTGTATACCTGTTTGAATTTTGTTCGCGAGTCCGCAAGCGTCATTGTGAATTTTGAATTAGCCTTTTGCGGTACTAGTTATTTTCATAGAAGATACATTACCTAACTAGCTCGTATCAGTATGATTTTACCTGTATCTTTAGGAATATTTTTAGGAAAAATAGCTAATAAATAGCTAAAAGAAGCAGACATTATTTAAAAACGCAGATTGGCTTGAATTTAAGCGTTGTAACTCCCGTTTTTTGGCGATAACATGGAAAGAAGTTTATTTCAAGCTTTATCAAACCGCCTTTAGCGTCAGTTTTTTTATGGACATTCAGTTAATTAACATCGGGTTTGGTAACATCGTGTCTGCCAACCGAGTAGTTGCCATTGTCAGTCCAGAGTCTGCCCCGATTAAGCGGATTATTACCGATGCACGGGATAGAGGTCAACTGATTGATGCAACTTACGGTCGTCGCACGAGAGCTGTAATTATCACCGATTCCAGCCACGTAATTCTGTCAGCAATTCAGCCGGAAACGGTAGCGAATCGCTTTGTAATTTCTCGCGATCATCAAACTGTAGATAATTGACTAGCAGTGGATTTTTCCCACTCCTGTTTGTACCGGATCGGTAGTACCATGTGAATTAGACAAATTTTATGTCACTCTTGCTACAAATTCTTTAGTCATTAGTGGACTAAACCAAGAACACAAGACTAATGAATAATATGTATTGATTGATTCACAGGTTGAAGGGATGATGCCAGCTTTACCCATCCAGAGTAGTGCGACTACCGAAGAATGCTTACATTTAGGCAGGTTAATTGTTTTAACTGGCCCCAGTGGGGTCGGCAAAGGTACTTTAATGCGATCGCTCCTAGAGCGTCATCCAGAACTCTATTATTCCGTATCCGTGACAACTCGTTCTCCCCGTCCAGGGGAAATCGATGGCAAAAGTTATTACTTCATCAGTCGCAGTAAGTTTGAACAATTAGTTGCTGAAGGTGAATTTTTAGAATGGGCAGAATTTGCTGGTAACTATTACGGCACACCCCGTGAAGCAGTACTTAACCAAATTCATTTCGGTAAGTTGGTGGTGCTGGAAATTGAACTAGAAGGGGCAAGACAAATTCGTGCTTCCTTCCCCAGTGCCCTCAGCATTTTTATTTTACCGCCTTCCTTTGATGAATTAGAGAAACGAATACGCTCTCGTGCCCAAGATTCTGAAGAAGCGATCGCCCGTCGTCTGCTTCACGCCCAAGAAGAAATTCAAGCCGCAGATGAATTTGATATTCAAATCGTTAATGACGATTTTGAAACTGCTTTAAATGATATTGAAGGAGTTTTGTTTAAATAAATTAGGAGTTAAGAGTTAGAAGTTATGAATTATAAACTCCTAATTCTTAACTCCTGTATAGACGCGATTAATGAGCCAGCGCGTTGCGGGGGTTCCCACGGCAATCGCTCATGGGGGGAACCCCCAAGACCGCGCTGCCTCCCCGTTGTAGCGACTGGCGTCGCGTCTCTACTGCTAACTCCCAGTAATTAACCAAATAGACCTTGAATTAGTGCCAAATTACTGGTCAAAAAGTAAGCAACTACTGCACCACCAATACCACCAATCAAGAAAGAACTGCCGAAGTTGTTCCAGCTTTCTTTAGAGTTAAAAGCATCTGCTGGAGGCTTGGGTACGGTAACACTAGGAAGTGCTTTGGGTGGATTGCTATTTGCATACAGCGATAGAGCGCCTGTGAGAACTACAACCAAGCCAATGGCTGATAGTAACCCAGCTAAGTTAGCATTATCTGTGTCCCGCAGTGGGCCTAATTTGGCAAAGGGGCCAAATAGCCAGTAACCATGAGCCATACCAACTTCCAAACCGCGTCTAGCAGGAGCCAAACCTGGGCGATAGGCAGGTAAATTATTAATAAACCCCTTGATCAAAGGAGAAGAATTAACCGGGGTTTCTAAGTTGCCTATCTGTGGATCGCCAAATGCGGGAAAAACAACTTCCCGATTTCTAGGATCGCTGGGAAGATTCTTTGATGCATCTACTGCTTGTGCCATATTTTATGTTCGCCTCTAAATTAAAATGGTGGCATTTTTATATTAATAATAATTGTCGCTCAAGAAGCATTTTGTTTAGGAAGTTTAGAAAAATTAATTTAGCTGATTTTAAAACCGTGAAACTCGCGATCTGTAAACAGTATCACGAGTTTCAAAAAACTATTTTTGCCGGCTATTTTAGTGATAATTCTGCCTAACTAAGCTGAAAAAATCAACTACACAATATTAAGCAAAAAACAAGACAATGATTCAACAGTCCTAAATCCCATTAAACACTTATGGTAGTGGGTGGAAAAGTAGGTCGGGGAAAAAGCGGTTGAATTCAATCAAGATCCCTGCTGTGATGAACAGCCATATCGTAGCGGCCACGGGTGCTGTAGAAATGAATTTAATCAAATAAGCTGATTGATCGCCTTTGTCTGCCATGAATTTAGTCTCCAAAAGGAATGAATTATTTAAGCTGATTTAGCGTGGAGAAATGGGGATTTCTGTATCCTTGGCCGCTAATTTGTTTGAAAGGAGTTCTTGGACTGCTGCTACTGGCCAAGTAAAGCCTGACGCTATTATGGGTAGTGCCAAAGCAAAATCGATTTGGATTTCTTTTTGTTCAGTATTCGGGTCTTTTTTGATTGTTTGCAGATAGGTACGACCTACCCAGCCAATCCAACCAGCAATATATAGAAACAGAATGCTAGGGATCAAAAAGTCACCAGCATGATCTAGACGGCCATCAACAATCAAGTGGGGATAGCCTTCAGGACCACACAGTTCTTGAGAATAACGCTCAAACCGCTTTCTCCCAGATTCGGGGTCAGCGGTGGTATTACGGGCATTAGCTGCTAGCTGTTGAAAAGCGGGATTGTCTTTACACGGTGTCAAATTAGCCCCTAAAGCTTGTGCTGGGGGGGCAAAATTGAACCAAAGACTAATCGCTAACATCAAAGCAAACAATCGTCGCATAGAGTTGTTTCCTTTTATTACAAAACAAGAAGTTCTTTGTACAAAACGAAGCGGCTTGTACAGTTGTTTATTTGCATAACTAGGAAGTCATCATACTCTTGGGTGGGAACCGAGTAAAGTTTAAGTAAATAAAAGTTAAAGCTTCTCAACCAAAATTAGTGCTGAGTTCCGAGTGCTGTTAGCAAAAGCGGGGCGTTTAGCCCGTCCTCAGTAGAAGAGTTGTTGTAGGGTAGTAAAGAAGCAAGATTTTTTCTTTACTATTCAGGACTCAGGACTCAGCACTCAGCACTCAGCACTCTCAATGACAACCGTTTTAGCAATAGAAACCAGTTGTGATGAAACAGCCGTCGCAATTGTTAACAATCGTAAAGTTTGCAGCAGTATCGTAGCCTCGCAAATTCCAGTCCATCAGCAGTATGGCGGGGTAGTACCAGAAGTAGCGTCTCGCCAGCACTTGGAAACGATAAATGTTGCGATCGCACAAGCCTTAGAGCAAGCTCAACTAAATTGGGGACAAATTGACGCAATTGCCGCCACTTGTGCCCCTGGACTTGTAGGAGCGCTATTGGTGGGATTAACTGCTGCCAAAACTCTAGCGATGGTACACAATAAGCCATTTTTGGGAGTTCATCACCTCGAAGGTCACATCTATGCAACTTACTTGAGCGAATCAACTTTAAATCCCCCTTTCCTTAGCTTACTGGTTTCAGGCGGACATACAAGCTTGATTTATGTCAAAGATTGTGGTATATACGAAACTCTGGGACAAACCCGTGATGATGCTGCGGGTGAAGCCTTTGATAAAGTGGCGCGATTGTTAAAGTTGGGTTATCCGGGTGGACCAGCGATCGACAAGTTGGCACAGCAGGGTAATCCTCAAGCCTTTGCTTTACCGGAAGGAAAAGTTTCTTTACCTGGTGGGGGGTTTCATCGTTATGATGCGAGTTTTAGTGGGTTAAAAACGGCTGTATTACGTTTAGTGCAGCAGTTAGAAAAAGATAGTGGACAAGTGCCAGTGGCAGATATAGCAGCGAGCTTTCAGGATGCGGTAGCGCGATCGCTAACCAAAAGAGCGATCGCCTGTGCCCTTGACTATAGTCTAGACACAATTGCCATTGGTGGCGGTGTAGCAGCTAATAGCGGCTTGAGAAAAAATCTCCAAGCCGCCGCCGTTAAACATAACCTACGCGTCCTCTTCCCACCTTTAAAATTCTGTACCGATAACGCCGCCATGATTGGCTGTGCCGCCGCTGACCATCTATCCCGTGGTCATACGTCCCCCCTGACACTAGGCGTTGAATCTAGATTAGGGCTTACTCAGGTGATGAAGTTGTATCAATCTGTTGAGTAGTCATTTGTCATTTGTCATTTGTCATTTGTCATTTGTCATTTGTCAT
>NZ_JAVRCC020000073.1:0-32902 GCF_034530975.2 Nostoc sp. DedQUE07
ACATTGTACTTCGTTGCCACCGACAGCAGTGGAGGCACTGAACTGTGGAAGAGTGATGGCACTGAGGCTGGTACTGTTCGCGTCAAGGATATCTACCCCGGCTTACCTGGCTCTAATCCCAAAGACCTAACTTACGTTAATGGCAAACTCTATTTTGTTGCTGACAACGGTAACACCGGGCAAGAACTTTTTCAGCTTGACCTGAACAGTACCCCCACTGACCTAAGTGTGAGTGCCACTAGTGTTAACGAAAATGTTCCTGCCAACACAGTAATTGGCAACTTTAGCACTGTTGATGCCGATGCAAACAATACCCACACCTACACCCTAGTTTCGGGTACAGGCGGCACCGATAACAGTGCCTTCACAATTGTGGGTAACGAGTTACAGATTAATAGTTCGCCGGACTACGAAACCAAGAATAGCTACAACATCCGTGTACGTACCACAGATGAGGGTGGTTTATTCTACGAAAAAGCGATCGCGATCGGAGTCAACAATATTAACGATGCCCCAAAAGCATTAGGTACTATTGCTGACCAAACAGCAACAGAAGACGCCATCTTCAACTTTACCGTACCAACAACCACCTTCAGCGATGTCGATGCAGGCGACACCCTGACCTATACTGCTAGCCTCAGTAACGGCAATCCATTGCCGGCTTGGTTAAGCTTTAATCCAACCACGCGCACTTTTAGCGGCACGCCATTAAATCAAAATGTGGGCAGCCTCAGCCTCAAAGTTACCGCAACTGATAAGGATGGAGCTAGCGCCAGTAGTGTATTTGGTCTAGCGATCGCTAATACCAATGATGCTCCAGTTGTGAGTAATGCGATCGCAGATCAAACAGCTACAGAAGACATTGCCTTTAGCTTTGTGGTGCCAGCAAATACCTTCAGTGATGTGGATGCGGGAGATAATCTCGTTTACACCGCCACTTTGGAAAATGGTAATCCACTTCCTGTTTGGTTAACTTTCAACGGCACTACCTTTAGTGGTACTCCCACAAATAACAACGTTGGTAGCCTCAACATCAAAGTTATAGCCAGTGATGGAACAGCAACTGTCAGCGATATTTTTGCATTAACAGTGGCTAATACCATTAGTCAACTTCCTAATGAAATTACTGGTACTTCAGTTGCAGACAACTTGACTGGTACGGTGAACAAGGATATTATCTCAGGATTACTGGGCAATGACACGCTCAACGGACTAGGTGATAACGACACCCTCGATGGCGGCGATGGAAATGATTTCTTAGATGGTGGTACAGGAGATGACAGTCTCATTGGTGGTAAAGGCAATGACACTTATACTGTGGACAGCATCGGCGACACTATTATTGAATCTGCCAGTGCAGGCACAGATTTAGTCAAGTCTTCTGTGAGTTGGGTGTTGGGAGCTAATCTGGAAAACTTAACCCTAACTGGAAGCACAGCAATCAATGGTACTGGTAACAGCCTTAATAACATCTTAATTGGAAATACTACCGCTAACACTTTGAATGGAGTTGATGGCAATGATAGCCTGATTGGTGATGACGGCAATGATACCTTGTTGGGTGGTGCAGGCAATGACACCTTAGATGCAGGTTTGGGAGCAGATAGTCTCAATGGTGGAATCGGCAATGACACTTACATCGTAGACAACCTCAACGATGCGATTACTGAAGCTTTAAATGCAGGCACAGATTTAGTTAAGTCTTCGGTGAGTTGGGTGTTGGTAGATAACCTGGAAAATTTGACCCTAACTGGAAGCTTGGCAATCAATGGTACTGGTAACAGCCTTAATAACATCTTAATTGGGAATACTGCCGCTAACACTTTGAATGGAGTTGATGGCAATGATAGCCTGATTGGTAGTGACGGCAATGATACCTTGTTGGGTGGAGTTGGCAATGACACCTTGGATGGTGGAGTTGGCAATGACAGCTTAGATGGTGGAGTCGGCAATGATATTTACATCATAGACAGCCTCAGCGATACTGTTACTGAAGGCTTAGATGCAGGCACAGATTTAGTTAAGTCTTCGGTGAGTTGGGTGTTGGGAAATAACCTAGAGAACTTGATTCTGAGTGGAACTTCAGCAATCAATGGTACTGGTAACAACCTTAATAACATTCTCACAGGAAATAGTGCCGCTAATATCTTGAATGGAGTTGATGGCAACGATAGCCTAATTGGTGGTTCTGGCAATGACACCTTGTTGGGTGGTGCGGGTGACGATAGCTTAGACGGAGGTGCGGGAATTGATAGTCTCGACGGTGGAGTTGGCAATGACATTTATACTGTAGACAACCTTAGCGATACTGTTACTGAAGGTTTAAATGCAGGCACAGATTTAGTTAAGTCTTCGGTGAGTTGGGTGTTGGGAAATAACCTAGAAAACTTGACCCTGAGTGGAACTTCAGCAATCAATGGTACTGGTAACAACCTTAATAACATCCTGACGGGAAATACTGGCGCTAACATCTTGAATGGAGTTGATGGCAACGATCGCCTTTTTGGTAACTCAGGCAATGACACCTTGCTTGGTGGTGCAGGTGACGATGTACTCGCTGGTGGAGTTGGTCGAGATATATTGACTGGTGGAATTGGTCGAGATAGCTTCAACCTGGCTGATACTCGCACTGGAGGCTATGACACTATTACTGATTTTACTGTTGGAGATGATACTATCTTCGTTTCTAAGACAGAATTTGGACTGAGCCAATCTCAGGATACGGTACTGGATTCGAGCTTATTCCGACTTGGGACTAGTGCGACAATTGCAGGCGATCGCTTTATCTACGATCGAACTACGGGGAACCTATTCTTTGATAAAGATGGGGTTGGTAGTGCTGCACAAGTTCAGATAGCCCAGTTCTCGAATCAGGTAGCGCTTACTAGTGCAAATATTACTGTCATTGCCTAACGAAAGCGAACTAAGTAAAATCCTCGCGATCCCTGACACATTGCTAAGGGCAGAGGAAATTATCATTCTCGGTAATACAAAAGGTTAAACTCGTTGTAGTTTTCATGCTGAACATGGCAACTACAACGATAATAAAAAGCTACCTAAACCTTCTTTGCACGCGGGTTTAACGGGGATATTATGGCTATTTAAGCACACATAACATCACTCAAATTGCACAAGCGATCGCTCCCATCCAAGCAAGGCGATTTGGACGTTTCATTTTCGACTTTCATAGCCTTTGAATATCACTGTTAATACTTACTTATTTTTCAATTAAAGTCAAAATATATAGCAATCCTATTTGATTTCTGATTACTCGTAAGGATCGGGGACTGGGGACTGGGGACTGGGAAGATAGGAATAAAGGTGTACTGAGTTTTTTCAGAAATCAAATATGAGTCCTATACTTTCTTTAACTTCTTGCAGCGATCGCCTGTTTGATGAATGCTTCTAAATTTTGGGTAGCAGTGGGATTGTCAAACAGAACGTTGCTTGAGAGTTTTAGGGCTTCACGAACTGAGTATCGCCAATCAATATCTTTGGCTAATCGCACTGCAATCTGAATATATTGCGAGATATCATCTGCAATTGTTTGTGTTACAGCGATCGCTTGCAAAAAACCATAGGAATGACGCCCCCGCATAAACTCACCAGGACAAGTGACAATTGGTAAATGACAGGCGATCGCATCCAGTGTTGTGTTACCACCCGCCCAGTCAAAGGTATCTAAATAAATGTCTGCCAAAGAAAGCAAGTCAAAATAATCATCACGCGGCAGGACAGGAGAGAATACACAATAGTCAAGACTATCTAACCCGACAGCCGCAAATGCCCGTTTCAGACGTTCTTGAGAAATCCCAGAGCGAAGGAACATAAATTGAGCATTGGGAACTTGACGGGCAATTTCTGCATAAACGTAATCGTACTGCGGTAAATATTTATAAGCAGCTTGACTAGAAATGTAGACGATCGCATCTTCTCGTAATCCAAAAAATAATCGGTTGCGGCTAACTGAGTCAACTTTGATCGTAGGATAGGAAATCCCAACACCAGGCAAACGTACAAGGCTTTCGGTATAGTAATATTGACCATTCACAGGCTCCATCAGTTCGCTAGATAAAAAATAGTCAATGGTGGGTAATCCAGAAGTGACAGGTTGCCCCCAAGCCATACATTGAATCGGCGCTAAACGCAGTCCAGCAATGCATAATGTGGTGGCATCCATTCCTAATTCTGGAAAAATTAACACATCAAGGCGATCGTCAATAACTTGTTGACAAATCTGTTCTAAATTATTCGGCAAATGATAAAACTTCGTACTATGAGACTGAAATAATTGAGTAGCAGCATCAATTTGATGCCCGATGTGATATGAATAAATTTCAAAATTTTGATTATCTGCATATTTAAGCCAGTTTAAGAACAAAACTGTTCCACTCCAGCTACATAAAAAATAGGAAAGATAGCCAATTTTAATTCTTCGATTGTTACTAATAGAAGAAATCGGACGCACCTGACTCCATTGCGGATAATTTGCCGCCATAATTTTGTGAACTAGCTGTCCATATTGCTGCTGTAATTCCAGGTCATTTTTTGCCTGATATGCAAGAAAAAAGTTTGTATGATGGCTGATCCCGATAAAAGCTCTTTTCTGTTCATCTGGACTATTAATTGTTATTTCTTGAATCAATTTTTTTAGCCCATCCTGAAACCACGCTCGATAGGTATCAATCTCTTGAGGAGTATGATAAGTTTCTGGCAGCATCAGATAGCTCAACATTTTGAATATGTAGTTTTCAGAAAACTTCTCTGTAACCTGTTGAGCGAAGTTACGAGCTTCCAGATAGTTCTGGCTTTGCTTTAGACGAATAATCAGCCAGTAATAGAGTTCTTCTGCTTGAGGGCAATTGCTAATACCATTTTGCAATGTTGCGATCGCCGCTGGCATCTGACCAGTTTTATACAAAACATCACTTAACTTTAGATAATAGTTAACCTGGTGCGGACAACTAGATAAATACTTGCTGTAATATGAGATAGCGTTTTCAGATGATTCACTATCTGCGAAATAGTCACCCCATCTGTGCCAAGATTCTAGCCGAGCCGCTTCATAAATAGTTGGCTGTTCAATTTCTGACAAATCACATTTAGGAATTTGTGCAATTTCTGGTTGCTGGATAATGTAGCAATCTTCGTGATTAATTGGGATGCGAAAGTTAATTAATGATTTAATAATAGACCATTCTTGGGTGGTTAACTGACCCGTAAGCCCTACATTTAGGTCTTCCGAGACAGCTTCTTTTAAACTAAGTTTCAAAACTGTCTCAAAAAGTAATGAGTTAGCATTATCCTGTAGTTCATCCGCTAAACTTTGGCTGTAAATTAGCAGTGTTATATCTTGTCTAGCTGGATGTGTGAAAAGAGTTTTGAGAACATTCGTCAAGTCTTCTGCAATCGCAGTTTCTAAATTAGACCAGTCAGGAAAGATAATCAAGTTAATATTTCTTAATTCATTAATTAACATAGCGTTGCAATTACTAATGATACAATCGTCTATTAAACTCGAAAAATCCTGCATCTGGCTGCATTATCGCTTATGTTTTAAAGAAGAAGATTGTTGGTGCTATTTGAGCGGTGTTTATGGAAGAAAATGAAAAACGAATCCTTGACTCATGGCAGATGAATGCTAAATTATGGACACAAGCAGTTCGTAATAAACAAATTGAAAGCCGTGCGATCGCCACAGATGCCGCTATAGTTAAAGCGATAACCCAACTTAATCCCAGAACATTCTTAGATATTGGATGCGGTGAGGGATGGTTGTCTCGACAGCTTTTTTCTTTAGGAATCGATGGCTGGGGTGTTGATTTTTGCGCCGATCTCATTCAGACAGCAAAAGATAGTGGTGATTCTCGCTTTGTTGTCTGTTCGTACTCGGATCTTGCATCACAAAAATTTAGCACCATTGACTATTTCTCTTGCTTGATTTGCAACTTTTCAATTCTAGGCGAATGCGCTCTTGATGAGATCGCTAAGGCAGGTCATGCCCTGTTAGAGTACAAAGGCAAAATAATCATTCAAACACTTCATCCGATAATTGCTTGCGGTGACTCTCCATACTCTAATGGGTGGCGCGAAACTTCATGGCAACCAAATGCAGATCGACCATTCTACCCTACTCCTTGGTATTTCCGAACCCTGGAATCATGGATTAACGAATTCCATGCTTTGAATTACCGATTGCTAAATTTATATGAGCCATCCGATCCCAAGACAAATAAACAGATTTCCATTATTTTTGTCTTTGAACGGGAGTTCGGCTATCCAAGTGCTGCGTTTGGCGCTTTTAGGAGCAAGCTGTTTTCAAGGGGTCAAGAAGTCTAAGTGATCTCCACCCTTAGAGCGTAGATCCTCTGGAGAGCCTTGGAGTTGCAACCTACCTCGATCCATTAACACAATCCAATCAGCACGATTAATCACTCTGGGGCGGTGGCTAATCAGAATAGTGGTTTTGTCCTGCCGATGAGATAGGAGCCTACCTAGTACTTGCGCCTCACTCACTGGATCGAGTCCAGCCGTTGATTCATCCAAAATTAGGATTGGCGGATCAGTAACTATCGCTCTGGCGATCGCCAGTCGTTGGCGTTGCCCGCCAGAAATATTTGAGCCAAATTCACCTAAGACGGTTTGATATTTGTCGGGGAGTTTACTGATAAAGTCGTCAGCCTCGGCAATTTGGCAAGCATTGACAATTTGCTCAAAGGTGACGTGCGGAGAACCTAAGCGAAAGTTTTCAATAATTGAGCGACTCCAAAAGTGGGGTTCTTGGGGAACAAGAACGATTTGTCGCCGGAGGCTATCTAAGGATAAATCTTGCAGGTTATATAGTCCAATACGAATATTGCCAGACTGTATTGGATACAAACTCGCAATCACTTTGGCAAGGGTACTTTTACCACAGCCTGATTTACCAATCAGGGCAATCACTTTACCCCCAGGGAGTGTAATAGAGAAATTTTCTAATAACTCAGTTCTGCCAGGGTAGTGAAAGTTTAGATTTGTGCAAGTGATGTCAGCATTGCCAGGAAGTGTAGCCAAGGGCTTTTGGGTATCGCCTTGATTTTCCGGTGTGGAGTCAATAACTTCTATTAAACGCTGGATAGCAGTTTGAGTCCGTGTAAATCTATCCACAAGTCCGATTAAAGTACCAATGAAGGCTAGAAAATTAGCGTTCATAGCGTTAAAGGCAAGCAGTTGACCGATACTCAATTCCTTGCTAATAACCAATATGCTGCCAAACCAGAGTAAGGCAACGCTGCCAATACCAGAAACTAATCCAGAGAAGGTGTTGTTGATAATGCCAATTTGAATCGTGCGGAATGTTTGGTTCGCTAGGCGACCGAATCGACTCTGGAATTCTTGCCAGAATTGGGGAGCGGCGGTCGTAGTTTTTAGTGTTAATGCACCTTTAAAGCTTTCAACGAGAACGCCTTGGTTTTCTGCTGCCAAGACCAATACACTACGAACTTTTTGCTGAAGTGTCGGCTGGAAAACAACCGTGGATACTGTCATCACAGCGGCGATCGCGATGGCAACTAGCGTCAGTTTCCCACTGTAGAACAGCATGAAACCAAAAGAAACCGCCCCAGTAAAAAACTGAGCAGGTAAACTCACGACCAATTGTGAGACTAACTGATTAATCTGTTGAATATCTCGCAGTCGGCTCACGACTTCGCCACTGCGACGGGCTTCATAGTATGTTAGCGGCAATCGCAGGATTTGTCGTCCAAATTCCAGAACTAGCCCTAACTCAATTTTTTGGGCAAAATTGGCAATCAGGTTAGAGTTAACGAGTCTGAGACTACTGCTGATAAGGTTCATCATCACAACAGTGACTGCTACAGCGTTGAGCAGCCTTGTATCACCTCGAACTAGCACTTCATCTGTCAGGATTTGGATCAGGAAAGGGTAAGCTAAAGATAGTAGACCAATAACTTGGGCGCCGAGCATAGCCTGAAAGATTATAGCTCGATAAGGCCATACGCGCTTGAGAAATCCCCCAAAACCGCTAACTTGCTCGTCGCTTTGAGTATAAAAGCGGATCGAGTCTGGCTCCAGTAGAAGCATCACCCAATTTTTCCAGCCCTCCATCAACTCCTTTCTGGAGAGATAACGGATGTCCGTGGCTGGATCAGCAATTACATATTTCCTGCCCCGCTGCCCGTACAAAACAACCCAGTGGTTGCCTTTCCAGTGAATGATCGCTGGCAGTGGCGCTTCCTTAATCCGGTCTACTATTTCAGTTGATGCTCTGACTGTGCGAGCATTGAAACCTAGTGCCTCTGCTCCCTGTTGCAGACCCAGCAATGTTGTTCCTAGTTGCCCAGTGCCTACCGCTTCCCGGATGCGGTTGATGGTAAAAGTACGGTCATAATGTTTGGCAATGGCAGCCAGACAAGCAGCTCCGCAATCTTCTTCACTATGCTGTCGCACAACCTGATATTTCATTTGAACTAAAACTGTTTGTTTTCCTTTCAAAATCACTTGTTGCTTCAAGCAACCTTAGTCAGTGGTCGGAAGTAATATCAATGACAAAACTGGAGCGATGGTGCTATTTTGACAGATTTATTTTGAGCTTAAAAACATGGTCTATCTAAATAGTGTTAATTCTGTTTAGAGAGAAAAATAGCTGAAGACTTTTTAACTTTTAACTGAGCTAGCCTTCAGCAAATTCTATATTTAACTAACCATTTTGAACAGATTTTTTCAGATAAAAAACAGGGGTTGGCTAATTTGTGGCAACCCCTTTAAGAAAGAAATCGTTGAAAGCTTTCATTTTTACCTGAGCTAGCTTTCAAGGAATTCTCTATTTAACTAACTAGTTTGAGCTCAATTCTAGTAATGACAGTTAACTTCTAATATTAAGAAGTCACCTAATGTATCCGAGGCAGAACTAATCTTCTCCAGCAAACGCGGAACTACCTCCCTCAGAGACAGATTCTGAATTATCGCCGTCCACGGTAGCAACGTTGCTAACGCCACCATTGGTTTCAGTAAAACCTTGGTTACTTACAGCCCGGGTGAAGAAAGTACCAAAAGCAAATGCAGAGCGGCCGCCTACAAGACTGGTTGCTTCACAAGCTGAGAGTTCAGTAAAAAGTGAATTTGCCATTGTTGTTGTCCTCTTAACTAAGTTGAATTAACGTCAATTACCTGGAATGAATTTTTCATTCCATCAATCTTTGACTTCTTAGAGAATATCAATAGTTTCACTGAATACAACCCTTATTTTATTAAGAAATATGTTCAGAAAATTTTTATTAATTTTGAGTACTGCTAAGTATTTATACAGGGTTAACTTTCATAAGCTTTTTCTGTAAGTTGACGTAATACTCAATGTAATTTGTAGCTAACTATTTCTAAAATAAGTATTTTTACTAGAAAAACTGGTGTTATTTTGCTTAATTTATACACACTATTCTACTGGGTAAATAAGTTATTTATATGATGTAATTTTACTATTACAAAACTTACATATTGACAGAAACAATTAAATGTGAATATGGATTTTCAGCCATTCAAGTTTGATTTTTTCACCATTAGCCAGCGATCGCTACTGATCTAAAGCTAGTAGCCGATAGCCTAAAACAACGGATTTTTGTTGGTACACATCATAGTTATTTTGTAGAGTGCGTAAGTCCTAATAAATACTATGTTTTAATATTCTTTAAAAGAAAAAAATACTAGGTTTTAATATTCTTTAAAAGAAAAAGTTTTTTATTATTTATATTATTTTTTATATATAAGATTTTTAGATTAAATGTCAGACAAAGATGTGCTGTAGTCATTTTTCTGAGGTTCACAATTTTTTGTATTTTCAAGAACGTACCTCGAAGAATTGCATAGTGAGGTCTTGAATTAATAGCCCGGATTTCTCACCAGCAATTCTCATTTTGAAAACGAAAGAAGATAAAGTCCTATACCCCTTCTAACTGTTGAGCTACCAGTTTGGCAAACAACCCTGATTGGGCAATCAATTCTGAAAAATTACCTACCTGTACGACATGACCAGCGTCAATCACATAGATGCGATCGGCATTACGAATCGTGCTGAGGCGATGGGCAATCACTACTCTGGTAGCATTTAACTTAGCTAAACTTTCAGTCACAATTGCCTGAGTGCGGTTGTCTAAAGCACTGGTCGCCTCATCCATTAAAATAATTTTGGGCTTGGAAACAAGCGATCGCGCAATCAATAATCTTTGCCGTTGTCCACCGGAAAGATTACTACCACCCTCAGCGACGATCGTATGCATACCCATTGGCATTTGCTTGATATCATCAGCAAAACCTGCCATTTGTGCGGCTGACCAAGCTTCTTCTAGGGAAACTAAAGCTCCGGCGGTGATATTATCAAAAACCGATCCTGTACCGATTTTACCATTTTGCAGTACCACTCCTAACTGTCTTCGCACAGCTTGGAGTTCCATCTCTGCTAAGTCTTTGCCATCATAATAGATGCTACCTGTCAATGGAGTTTCAAACCCCAATAACAACCGCAATATCGTTGATTTTCCACTTCCAGAAGACCCAACGATCGCAACAAATTCCCCTGGTTCGGCATGGAGGCTGACATCATTGAGGATTAAGCTGCCATTCTCCGAGTAGCGAAAGCTGACACAATTTAGGGCAATGCGACCGCTTAATTGACCGGGATTAACCTTGGTTGAGTCATATTCAGGCTGCGATCGCCAAATCGGTTTTGCTCGTTCCCAGATTGGTACAATACTCCAAATTTCTGATACAGTATTGCTCAGGTCAATTACTCCTTTGATAAAAATAGTTAAAGCATAGTTAAAAGCAACGAATGTACCCAGTGTTAAGCGTGTTTGCATTAACAACATGGCAAACCCAAACAGCAGTATAGAACTTACCAAAGGAAGTGCTTCGTTAAATACAGAAATACTATCTTTAATCTCTTGCCAACTCGCCTTCAGTCGGATCTGCTGGCTGTACTTTTTTGCCCAAGCTGCAAATGCGCGTTCTTCTCCCATTGTCACTCGCAGTTTGGCAACACCGTTGATTAGTTGTACCGTGAGTCCCTGAATTGCACCATTGAGTTCTTGCTCTTTTTTCGATTTCTTCACCAAGAGGAAACTTGCAACAGTCGTAACCACAGTGGCAAATATTGCTAAACCCACGCCCACAAATGCTAATTGCCAACTGTAAATAAACATCAGCACCAAGTTGAATAAAGCAAAAACTCCACTCAACAACGTTCTTTGGGTAGCACCGCTAAGTTTTTGATGAATTTCCCTCACCGCCATGACGCGGTTAACCAAATCTCCAGAAGTATACTGACGAAAAAAGCTAGGACTTAATCTCAGCAGGCGATCCCAAATGGCTGGCTGCAATATGCTATCAGTGGCGCTTTCAACTCGTAGGGTAATAATGCTTTGGGCAATTTGAAAAGCTAACTGTGCAAAGGCGACTGCAAACATGACCAATCCGATCTGCCACAGTAGAGCGCGATCGCTATCGGGAATGGCATGATTGATTAAAATTGCTGTTGCTTGCGGTGCAACCATGCCCAATATTGTGCCCAGTAGCCCTACCACTAAAATACTGGCAATGTCTTTTTCATAACCCTTGACCCCAAACCGCAGTAAATCAATGGCGGTGAGCGCAATTTGAGGTAATGGTCGATACAGAACGTATGCTAATGGTGACAGTGTTTTTGCTATTGATTCATTTACAGGTATCCGAGTCCGGGCTACGGGGTCAAAGATGACATAATCTCGATTATCTGTAGGTAACAACGCCACTGGGCGTTCCAACTGAGTATAAGCTAACATCGCCCCTTGGTCTTGACGCCACCAGCCATCTGCTAAAGTTATACGCCGAATCCGAATTTGCGATGCTTGTGCGATCGCGGCTACAGGGTCTTTAATAGAATTCAAATCCTCTGCTGGTGGACGAATCTCTATCCCCAGCGATCGCCCGACTGCCCCAAATGCTACTAATAAGGGCGGCCCTTCCTGAGAAAAAACCGCCTCCTGCTGTGGCTGCAATACTGTTGCTAAATCAGAGAGTGCCCCCTCTATTACTTGCTGATTAAATTGTTCGCGTTCCTGAAACTGCCGAAATTCTGCTTCTGTTTCTTTGTTTGCCAGCAAACTGAAGTAGTGAAAGAAACAAGTATGCAAACTGGCTAAACCTGCCAAAACTTCCTCGGAATTTTCTAAATCTGCCGTTGGCAACACTTTTCCGATAACCGCATTTTCTGCCTCCAGCCACATATCACTCGTGAGTGGAAACGCTGGTGAGGTAGAATTCAACGTTAATTCCTCAACTCCCATCCAGTGAGTTTTGCCTTGCTGCAACTTTACCCATAGAAGTGTTGTTTGCCTCCACTGTAGCGTTTCACCGGGCGATAATAAAAAATCTCGATCTAATGTCTGCACAAGGTTTAATGGCGTAGTCAAAACTGTCTGCTGGGCGCTAAGAGATTGTCCTAAATGATTTACCCAACCATCTAAAAGTTCTATGGCTTGAGAGTCAGCCGCCGCGATTCCCTTAACCAAATCAACCATTGACATCTGGCATAATTGGGTGGGTTCAATTGCGATCGCTACAAAATTCCATTGGCTTTGTGCGATTACTTCCGGTAACAAGACTTCACCAGCGTTGACATGAAACAGATAGCGGCGATGCTCCTTTGGTAAACTGTTTTTAACTCTAGTTGCAAACACTGCTAATGTTCCAGACTGCACTATCCAGAATGTTTCTGGATCGTTCAACAGTAATGGTTCGTTTGCCTGAAAGGAGTATGGTTTGGAAAGAGGATTCACTTAAGGTAAATCGATGTGAGTTCGACGATTGGAAAAAGATATAAGAAAAACTATTGTATCCCGGCTGAATGTAACACAGATTTTTTGTGATGATGATATTACTTTAGAGGACATCAGCCTAAGAGGATGTCTGAAAACTTTTTGGTGTTGTATTCGAGACTTGTAGATCCCCCTAAATCCCCCGATAAATTGGGGGACTTTGATTCCAGTTCCCCCCCTTAAAAAGGGGGGTTAGGGGGGATCAAGCGAAATATTGCATACTTCTCAGACATCCTCTAAGGGACTTCCAAATAAAAAATAATTAATTGCTCAATCAGCAGGGAAAGCAGGGCAAGAAAAATCTGATAATCGTCTTGGATGGAAAAATTGAGTAATTTAACGTGTGCCTCCGTGGGAGACTCACGTAAATTTATAATTGCTGAAGAAGATTTGCCTTTGATGTCGCTTGAATAAGGAAAATGATAGAGTTAAAGGCGATCGCATAGCGAAAAATGTAAATAAGATATGGCTGACCAAAAAGATAAAGCTCAAGAAAAAAACCGCCTTGAACAGCTTCAAGAAGAACAAGGCAACACCGATGCTAAACACTCAGGCGGTGCTGGCGCTTCTGGTGGCAACTCAGGTGCAGGTAAATCTGGCACATCAAAAATTTCTGCCACTGGTACACCTGATGATATCGAAAAAATTGATCGAGAGTAAAGCTGATTTTGACGATGAGTCAAGGTTTAACTGCCTCGGCAATCATTAGCAACTCAACAATGGTGGATTGAATACCTGATTATTAGACATCTTGCAAAAGTAACTTTTGCCTTGATGTTGGGCAAAGGTTAAAGGTTAAAGGGTAAGAGAAAATTCCATACCTTTACCCTTTACCCCCGCCCCTTATCCCCAGAGGGGGCCCCACCTTCCCCTTTTCCCTACAATGCCAAGAAGTCCATTATGCTTCTGCTGCGTGAAGTAGGCGAACATAAGTTCCACCTTGCTGCCATAATTCCTCATGAGTGCCACGCTGCACGATTTTACCTTGCTCTAGCACAATAATTTCATGGCAATCGCGAATTGTGCTGAGGCGGTGGGCTACTACAATACACGAACAACCACGCTGTTGCAAGTTGCGGTTAATAATCAACTCGGTTTCTGCATCTAGGGCACTGGTTGCTTCATCCAGTACTAAGATTGTGGGATTTCTCACCAAAGCGCGGGCAATTTCTAAACGCTGGCGTTGGCCACCACTAATATTCATACCGCCTTCAATCAACTCAAAGTCATATTTCCCAGGCATAGATGCGATCGCATCATGAATCGCTGCATCTTGGCAAGCCTGCACCAAATCGGCTTCTGGTATAGTTGAATCCCAAAGAGTGATGTTTTCTCGCACAGTCCCCGCAAATAAAAAGATATCCTGTTCAACCATTGCCAAACAGTTAGCAAGGACAGAGCGTTTAATTTGCGATCGCTCCACACCATCAAAGCAGATTTCTCCTTCCCAAGGTTGATAAAGACCACAAATTAATTTAGCAACTGTGGATTTACCAGAACCACTTCCCCCCACAAGCGCTATTCTTTGCCCTGGCTTGACAGTCAAGCTCAAATTCTCAATCAACGGAGGTTCTACACGACTGTACCCAAAAGTGACATTCCGTAACTCAACATTACCCTGTAATTGCCACATTGGGCATGGGGCATTGGGCATTGGGCATTGGGCATGGGGAAGACTTGCAATAAGTTCCCCTCTGCTCCTTTGCTCCTCGGTCACTGAGCGTAGCCGAAGTGCTGCTCCCTTGCCTGACTCGACTTCCAAATCAACGGGGTTTTGCAATACATCATCAAGGCGGTTTAAATCAGCTTCTAAAGTTTGGAGTGTACTGCCGAAGTTAACGAGGCTATTAACTGGTTCTAAGAAGCTCAGTGTTAAACTTTGGTAGGCAACGAGCATTCCAATACTGAGATTGCCATTCATTACTTGTAAACCACCAACCAGCAAAATAGAAGCTGTAGTTAGGGCAGTCAGAATTGTGGGTAATGTGGTGAGAATTTGAGTTTGTAAGCCTAATTGTTGTTGGGCGTTCAAAGCTTTAGCGTAATAACCCGCAAACCGAGCAAATAAATCTGACTCCAGCCCTGAAGCTTTGATGGTTTCTATGGTTTGGATGCCGCTAATCGTTACTCCACCCACCTTGCCATATTCCTGAGCTAGGCGCATATTTGTATCTACACGAGTTTGCGATAAAAATAAGAGGGCGAGAATGTTGATTAAAGCAAAACCAACTGCGATCGCACTCAGTAATTGGTCATACTGAATCATAATCAGCAGGTAAAAGACCATCATCACCGCGTCAATTACAGTAGTTGCCAAAGACCCTGAAAGTACTTCTGCCACCCGGTCATTTAGTTGTACACGGCTACTGATTTCCCCAGCAAAGCGTTGATCGTAAAACCCAACAGGCAATCGCAGGATATGCCAGAGAAAGTGTCCTGATGTGCTGACTGACAACTTAACCATTAATCGCCGCAGGTAGGTAAGCCGCAGTCTGGCAAGGAATGCCCGTAATAAAGTAGTTAACACCATTCCTAACAGCAAAGGTCGTAACCAATCTTGTCGGTCTTGGATTAAAATCTCATCGATAAATACCTGAGAAAAGGCTGGCACAGCTAACCGAGGCAGTGTTAGCAATAATCCAGCTAGCAAGCAAAATAAGATAGTAACTCGTGAGTTTTGTAAGCGGCTACTTAAGGCTGAGACAATGTGATTTTTTTTGCCTCCCTTCTGAAAGTCCGCTCCTGGTTCCATTGTCAGCACAACACCCGTGTATGCGCGATCGAACTCTTCCCAACTTACTGTTCTCCGACCATTGGCAGGATCGTTGAGGTAGACGCGTTTCTTGCTATATCCTTCTACTACGAGAAAATGGTTAAAATTCCAAAAGGCAATGTAGGGGAGACGGGTAGCTGTCACCTTTTCCAGAGACAGTTTTAAACCTTTAGCATTGAGTCCATAGTTTTTGGCAGCTTTGAGAATATTAAAAGCTTTACTGCCATCCCGCGAAACACCGCATTCTTCACGCAGTTTAGCCAGTGGCACAATCCGTCCGTAATAGCTCAGAATTATTCCCAAAGCCGCCGCACCACATTCGACCGCTTCCATTTGCAAAAGTGTAGAAGTGCGGACACGATTTGGTTTAAGTTTGGGAATTGGGGATTGGGAATTGGGCATTAGTATTAGAACTTGGAAGTTGAGCTTCTGAAGGTGGAAGTTGAGCTTCTGAAGGTGGAAGTTGAGCCTCTGAAGGTGAACGTTGAGCCTCTGAAGGTGAACGTTGAGCCTCTGAGGGTGAACGTTGAGCTTCTGAAGGTGGAAGTTGAGCTTCTGAAGGTGGAAGTTGAGCTTTTGAGGGTGAACTTTCAAGTTTTAACCTCAATACCCAAATTAACGTGATGTCCAACTTATCCTTAGAACCCCTCTCCAAACCTCTCCCCCACAGGGAGAGAGGCTTTGATTCTTGCTCCCCTTCCCTTGTAGGGAAGGGGTTGGGGGTTAGGTCTGAAAGAAAGTTGCACACGGCGTAAATTAATAAATCCCAGTCCAAGAGCGCAGCATAGGAATAATATAAGAAATCGGTGCTTTTTCTCCAACTTTTACTTGAACTGATGTAGTTGTGCCAGAAGATATTTTTAAGGCTGGGCCATCAGAAGATGACCATTTGTAGCCACTTACTGATGTAGGGTTTTCTTGGAGTTGGACAAAAGCTTGCACCTTGCCTTCACCTTTACCTGCAAGACTGGCGGCAATTTCTTTGTTACCAACGATCGCTGTAATATCTTGTGTAGTCACTGGAAATGAAGAAATATCTGCAACGGTTCCGATAATGCCACCTTCGCGCTCGCGTTTAGCAAAGCTGGGAGTCACTTGTACAGCCATCCCCGGCTTGATTTGCTTACCATCTTTATTAGCAAAGTAAACAAGACTCATAAGTTTTGAATTTGGCTGTTCAGCCTCAATTGACCCCAAGCGACTACCCGGATTCATCATTTGTCCAGGGACAGCGCTCAGTTCGAGAATGTGGCCATTATATTTGCTAATAATTCTACTTTCTTGAGATAGTTGCAGTTCTAATTGGGCAATTCGCCGCTTTACTTCCCGAATTTGATTTGTTTTATCAATTGATTGCTTTAAGTCTTGTTCGCGTAGTTTAGTATTTTGAGTATTAATATCTTTAATTTTGGTTTTAATTTCGTCAATTCTATTAAGATTTTCCAGATATTCGCGTTGCGTGGTAGTTTCTTGGATTTCCAAATCCTTGAGTTGTACGTCAATATCTGATAATTCACTTTGAGTATTAAAATATTCTTGTTCAGCTTGCACCAACATATCTTGGCTGATTACATGCTGCTCAAAAAGGTGACGACGGTTATCAACCCGTTTTTTAAGAGTTTTGAGTAAGTAATTAATTTGTTGTTTGCGAGAATTAATGCTTTGGCGTTTTTGAGCGATCGCTCTCAATGTTTGATCGCGTAACTTTGGTGCATCTTGCTCTCGGCGCAGATTATTTTCCAAATCCATTCTCTGCTGTCCAAGAGTAATGATTTGTTGGTCAATCAGCAGCTTTTGTAACCTGTCAGTCTCTTGATTTTGGGTTTGCAGTTGTTGCAACTTTACTTGCTCTTGCTGTAATTGCTGCTTTAGCGCTGATTGGTCGATAATACCCAGTACATCACCTTGTTTAATAATATCCCCCGCCTTGACCTTGAGAGTTAGTAATGGGCCAGAACTAGGTGCTTGAAATTCCACAACATGGTGCGGTTTAATCAAGATACCTTGACCTGTAACGGTGAGAGGAATTCTACCAAACACACTCCAAACACCAGCCACAGCAACTACAAAACTCATGGTAGATAAAGTCAACCAAGCTTGAGGTTTGACCACATTTATCGCTTGATCCAGTTGTTCTGGTGAAGATAAGCGATCTAGGGCTTCTTGGCGAAAGATGTGGCTGTGTTTTAGTTGCATTGTTCTCCTTCTTGCTGACAGCACCCAGAACCTTAAGACTTCTAGACTTTTAAGATTAAAGTGCGATCGGGGAGAACTAGGGGAGAATTAAGGAAGCGATCGCTTCTACTGCTTCAATCGCAATCTATCGTCTAAACCGTGATTGAAGATTAAGCTATTGTTCTTTTGGCATAATCATAGAAATTAATTGATTACGATTTTTTCGATAAATCCTAAAATCACTATCAAATGTGAGCAATTCACTTTCAGTTGCCAGTTCTGCCATCCTCACCAAACACGCATCCACTAACGACATTGGAACTGACTGATAACGCTGCATCAACTTGTCAACAGCAGCAGCTTCTTCAGAGAGCCGAAACGGAAGATGGATGATTCCCTTTTGTACAAAAGAAATTACTGCTGCTTCTCCTCCGTAAACATTCTGTAAGAGAAAACAAGCCTCTGTAACTACTGCTTCACAAGTTAACAAAGGTGGTTCAATCTGTCCAAATTGATTTGTCACCCATTTATGAAACTGCTCTCTCCGATTGAGTAAAGCTACTAATGGGCCTGTATCTAGCAGTACCGCTTGCTTCATTCTGTTAATGGTCTTTTAAGGTACTCCTTGTTTGTCGAGAGATCCCCAGGGCCAGAATCCACGCAGCCAACTAAGTCTCCTGCTGCTTCTAAAGCAGACATTGGCGTGCCATCATGGTGCTTAAACTTGACTGTTGGTGATTTCAATTGCAAAAATTCCACAAAGTCAAGTACTTGCTGCTGTTGTTCCTTTGATAAGGTAAGAACCTTTTGGGCAATAATTTGCTCTAGACCAATTGCTCTCGTCACTAGTTTTTCCTCCAGTCCCATCACTTCAAGTCTAAATCTAACTGCCTTAGTCACACAGAAACCAGCAGAACGTTAAAATTTTGAGATGACTAGCTTTTAGGCTTTTATCAGCAGGCAACACCTTGAGAGGGCTAGTTCTGACCCTATTAGTTTACGCTAATAGGGTGTGGTCAAAAGCTGTTTTTGAGTATGAGCAACAAGCTCAATCCCATAACAATATTGAAGGCAAGTCATTCTTAGCCAGACGCAGCAATTGATAACCAATTCCAGATATACCGGGTAAAAAGCCAGGATTAAATACAGAATTGGGTAAGTTGGGGAACAGTTGATAAGCTCCAGTTCGCTTGGCTTTAGCCACAACATTTGTTGCATTCTGGTGAGCAATTTGATGCCAATGAGGACGGGAACAGATTTTTGCACCGACTAACAGCACTTCCGCCCGACCGAAGTTACCACAGCACAAGTGATCGATCGCTTGTAAGCCAAAATTCTGAGTAGTTTGCAGAGCAATTTCAATTTCTTGTTGAATTTCTGGCGTTTCCACGATTCTCAAACTGCCTAAGCGTCCCAAACCAATGCCGGCTGCACCATGACACCACTTATTTGCAAAGTCAGGTTGTCCCGGTTGTCCCATTCTGCGGAAGTCGGGCCAGTTGGCGGTGGACTGGCAAAAGACGCTACGCTCATACTCAATTCCTGCTAAACCTGCTTCTAAGTATTTGCCCTCTGAGGTGGCGGCATAAAGTCTGAGCAAGGCGTAGGAGATACCTGCGGCTCCATGAGAGAAGCCAGTTAAGGGCTTGTCCCAATAAGTATGCCAAGCTTTGGGCGCACCATTATGGCTAACTTGATGGTTGACTAAATGTTGTCCACAGGCGATCGCTTTTTCTAAAACGGTTGCTTCTCCTGTGGCTTGATGCAGAGACAATAATCCTAAAATTGCCCCAGCTGCTCCGCTCATAATATCCAGGTGTTCATCGGCAGCAATTAGTTCTGGTGTCATCAAATCGGCTAATCCTTGAGCGTCTGCCAACAGCGTTGCATCGTTGAGGAATTGGCTAATTTTCACCAGGCTATAGATCATCGATCCTAAACCTGTTGCACCCCCAACACCCATGAAACGAGCCATGCGTTCCCAAGTTTCGGGATCGATGGTGTGGATTTGGCGACGCAGAGATTGCACTGTTCTAAATGCTAGATCGCGGTAACGGGAATCACCAGTTACTTGGCTCAGTGCCGCTAAAAACAAGGCAACTCCAGAGCGTCCGTCAGAGAGACAATTATTCAATACTTGCAGTTGATATCGTTCGGCGCGAGGCACAAAGTCTAAGCCAATCCAGTTAATGCTGCCATCAGGGTCAGAAATGGCTCTGGTTTCCAGTTGAGTGGCGATTTCTTTGGCTTCAGCAATCAATTGTTCCGAATTTAGCAACGGTAACGATTCGCCTTGCCATTGCCCACCTTGGCGGCTGGAAGTGGTTGCAATTTTGGCATCGAAGGAGCCTTGAATAATCGCTACTTGTCGAGCTAAGTCGGTTTCATCCAGAGATTGTAACTGGTTGAGCAGGTCTTGATAACTGGATTGCTTGAAGTAGTTGGGAATGGAAGAGGAACCGTTTAAACTCAGTTCATCAACCACCGCGCTAGCTGTGAAGAAGGGAATATCCAATTGTTCCATTGCTCGAAGTTCTGCGCTCAAAACAGGAAAAGCGTTCGGTCTATTTTGAGCAACTAGAAAAGCACGACTGAGAACATCGAGTTGAATACTGTAATCTACACCGTGTTTGAGGTAATCGGGTGCTAAAGCTTTTTGGAGGATGATGCCATAGATGCGGGTGTTGCGGAAAATAAAGCGCACCTGCTGATTTTGCATCGCAGATAGCAAACTTTGGCGTGAAATTAAGAAATCTTTGTGCGCCATTAAAAAGCGATACATCTGCTCAAACCCAATGGTGATTTCTAGTTGATAATCGTTTGGAGACAGAGCAGTTTCACCCAAAAACGGCACATTTTTCCCCATCGGTAAGGTTACAGACTCAGAGGACAGATGCATATTATCTGTATTAATGTTCTGCCAGCGCGGCACTTTCCGGCGAGATAGTCGGGGATCTGTGCTGCCTAGCCCGCTAATATCATAAGCGACACTGCGATCGCCACTAAAGTCCCAACGCGGTAAAAGTCCGGTGCGAAGTACAGAATCCCAAAATTGTTGTGTGGCGGTTGTTTCTAAATCTTGGGTAAGTGGTGAGTCTTCAATGAGATTCGGTTCATGGTGCAGCAGCGTTTCCATGTCAATCAGCACCAGATGTTCGCCATTGGCAATTAAGTTTTCGTAATGGCAATCTGTGGCTCTGAGGGCGTAAAGCACACACAACAACATCCCAGAACGCTGATAAAATCGTTTCGCAGCTGCTTCATCCACACAAGGCAACTGTTCAACATGTTCTACCCAACCGTAACCATTGCGCTCAAGTACTTGAATTATTTTAAAATCTAAAAGATTGCTGTGTTGATTGCACCAATCCAAAAATTGGTTAAAGACAACCTCTAATCCTAAATCTTTGGGTTTATAAACAAGTTTAAGTCCAGACTCAAAGGTGAGCAAAATTACTGTTCGTCCGCGTTTGTGTGGATCGGAAATGGATGTTTGAATTTCGGTAACTTTGTTTTGAGAAAATGGGGCGATCGCTTCATCAAAAGTTCGTTGAATATCTGTCCTATCTGCAACTAAACGTTCGAGAAATTCAGCAGTAAACTCAACCCAAAAATTGACGGCTGTTGCCACTAACCGACCGAGAACGGGATACTTTTGGAAGAACGTCAGCATTCCATCTTCTAGGAGTTGATTGACGAACTTAATGTAATGAGTGTTATTATTTTCTGTCTCCAACCCCAGCAAACCGAGCAAACTTTGACCAAAGGGACGCACCTGAGAAAATTCAAAATCTAATGTCTTAATGCAAAGTCCTGCTAATCGTAGCAGTAGACCACGTTCTAAAGAACTGTAAGCATCGTGGGAAAGAATCGATAAGGGAAGACAATCTTGGATGAATTGACTGCCGCAGCGAGTTAGTAATTGCTGTCTGGCTACCAAAATAGCAGGCAAAAGGATATCTTCAAAGGCGATCGGATTTTGTGAATCGATTGGTAGAAATACTTCGGTTGCAGAATTGAATCCTGTTGCGGTTTGGATGATTTGCTGCAAGGTTTCTGCCCACTCAGGCAAAGGTCGATCGCCAAGCAACTCGATGGTTCCCAATTTGGAACTAACAGTATCGAGGTCTAGCCCTTCCCACTGTAAGCGTTTGTGCAATGTATCCAATTTACCTTCTGCTGCAACTTCGCACCAGCGATCGCGCCGACGGTTAATTTCTTGTTCGTTGACTCGATCGCCATTAATTGCAAATCTGCTTTCATCAAGCCGTTCCCAGATAAAGCTAGCATTGGTTGCGATCGCCCTTAATTCGTCTGATGTTTTCTGTGGGGATAAGCAAACAACTTGTTGAACCATAGCTGGATTTCTCATAGTGGGAAGTATTAATCGTTAAAAAGACAAAAAATTAGTTTCAAATTTATTAATTAGAAATATGAAAACAATAGACCTCTTGCAAAAGTTTCCTAACACTCCACCCCCAGCCCCTCCTCGCACGCAAGCAGGGAAGACTTTGACGTAAGTTAAAGACGGGGTAGGGTTCTTTTTTTGATTTCTGCAAGAAATCTAATGAAATTCCCTCTTTCCCTTGATTAAAAAAGCAAAGAGGGAATCTGTTATGCAGCATCTCTTTCTGCGTTGAACCTCAGTATCAAGTATGGAAGTTATCCAAATTAAAATATTGGAGATGTTGGATCTAAAAAGCTCTTTTAGAAAAACAACCTGACCTGTGGTGGTTACAATGCCAAAGAGAAACAGAAGCTACCGTTTTTAGCAGCAGCCTGCGTGTCCGCCACCACAGCTAGCTGTATGACATAGCTTGGCTGCACTATCAGCCATCATTCCACCACTAACACTAAGTAATTCTTCTTCACTTAGTTCGTTGGAGTCCACAAAGGTTAGTTCTGTCAACATTTGAGAAATAGTTTCAACTGTGAAGTTATAACCTTTTTCTGCACTTGCGATCGCTATCAAAGTGATAGCTTCTGCTTGGTTAGCTGCTGCTTTTACTTGCTGTTGTAATTGTACGTTTTGCAGCAATTCTTTAATTTGGTGTAGCATAGGTTTGTTCTCCATTTTTATTGACTTATTTATACGGCAGAGATTGCGCGCTTGTTTGGGGCGGTGTTCTCTGCTTTTCTGATTTGAATTTAGAAATAAATAGGGGAGAACTAGGGGAAATAATTACAATTGCGAAAAAATTTTTCAGCACAGATTAATTCGGGAATGACATCGATATCCATCGAAATGCGCGATGTATTTCTGCTTTACAATTGATTGTCTAGAGTTTTACTGTAGATCCTCCCGTTTGGAGTCAATGAATGCATCCCTTGCTCTAGTAGTCTGGCAACTCAAAAATGCGCTTGTGGAGGTTGGGTAAAGGGACTCATGGTAAGGGGTAAAAAACATGAGTCCTTTTCCCCCTGCCCCTTATCCCCAGAGCAAGGCTGATTCATTCCCCAAAGAGCTTTAAAAATAAGGGTTATAGCGATTAAAAATTAGTTATTTTGTTACTGGCGTACCGATTAAACCAACTATTTTACTGATATTTCAGTGCTTAAATGTTCATCTTTTCGTCACGCTTACTTAGAATTTTCTTGCTAACCAGCTTGACAAATCCTGTTTGAAATGGAATGAATCAGCCCTGCTTGCCCACTGGCTCGTGGACAGCAACATCGCAGAAACCGCCATTGACAAAAAGGGCGATCGCGAATTTAGTGCGAGTACTTATAAATAAGCTACTAACTACAATAAGCCAGACTGCTTAATCCAGGAGTATTCACTAAGTCAGTATTGACTATCCAACCATTACCAGATAATTCTCCAGGGAAACTTCTAGAAAGGTCGATTTCTACCCAAATATAATTCTCAGATTTGTATGACTTAACTATATTACCTGTAACCAAGTTCACATACACAACTGTATTTGGCGAAAGTGTTGTAATAAAAGGTTCTCTTGTACTTGGTTGGCGACGTATAGTTTCCCGTCGTACAATTTGCCGACATACACTGCCAATAGTAGGTTTACTCGATATATTTTGAGCGTTGTTATTCGGCTGACAAAATTTTAGTACAGCAGTTTGAATAAACCCTGAAGTCGGAGCTTTAATTCTGACAAATCTATCTCCACTAACTGGTATATATGCTAAAGTAATCTTTGTTTTTGCCGACAATATTCTAATAGCATGGGATGATGTTGAAGGTTCTTTGAAAACTGGAGTACTTACTTTAGTTGCACGACAACTTGACTGTGCAGAATTAAAGGGGGGCTGTGTGATTTGAGCAAGTACAGGTACAGTCAGAGCAAAAGTAGCAATATTTACTAGAGTAAAAATATACAATAACTTCTGAAATTCCACGCTTTTTCCTCAACACCACTTACGAAAAACTGTACATTAGATTCGGAACTTCTAAACTCTGATATTAAAAGAGCTTAACCAAATTATTTTTAACTATTAGAATATCATATAATGACTTATTACTACTAATTACCAACTACGCGCCATTTCTTCATTATGAATAAATCCCAGAATAGTGGAATAGTTGAACAGTTTGTAAATACAGTAATGGGAGTAAAACCTGGGAATAAATCACAGTCTCTAAACACATCAATAGCTACTACACAAGAACTAGATATCAAGGCAGTTTTAGTTTATACACTAGGGACTATCCTACAAATATTAGTTATGATTCTCGTGTTGTTGGGAATGGAAAAATTAGTAATGTTCATCGATAATTCTTCTTTTCCCAGTTGGGTTAGCACTTTATTGGCTGGATTATTTTTTGCTCTATTAAGTATCCGTTCTCGAATTTTTTCTCTTTTAGATAATACCCGTTCTCGTCAGACCTATGACCAGGTAATCAGACCAAGATGGTCTCCTCCACCTTTAGCATTTCCCATAGTTTGGATGACAATTGCTGTTTTGCGGGTAATTTCTTCTGTATTGATTTGGCAGCAAATGAATCACCAGTTTTTAGTGTTGCCTTTAATTTTGTTTGTGGTACATCTGGCTTTAGGGGATATTTGGAATACGATTTTTACTGTCGAACGGAGATTAGGTGCTGCTGTACCTGTAGTTATTTTAGGCCCTTGGTTATCTGCGGTAGTGGTGACAGCAATTTATTGGCAAATTAATCCTATAGCAGGAATGACTTTATCATTTTCTTGTGTGTGGTTAACTGTAGCTGCTGTCTTGGTATTTAGAATTTGGCAATTAAATGGATATGAGCCATTGTATCCTTTAAAACTAACATCTGTGGATCGATAAATATTTAAAATTAACCTTGAAAGGAAAGCCAATTCAAGATACATAAAAACCGGTAGAGCAGTTAACAATAGACCTCTTGCAAAAATCGTTGAATCACCCCTCCCCAACCCTCCCCTTGTAAAGGGGAGGGAGCAAAATTTCAAGTTTCCCCCCAATATATCGGGGGGATTAAGGGGGGTCGATTCGACTTATGCAAGAGGTCTAATCTACCGTTTTTTAAAATCTTTAAGGAAGTTAGCTTCTAAACTAATTTAGGAATCCTATTTGATTTTTGAAAAAGATTACGAGATAATACGGATGAGTTGACAAGTGTAAGAGCAGACAATGATAAACCAGCATCTACAATCGGCAATACAACCTGGAGGAGTGGCAACTGCCATCGCTGAGTTACAAGATTTCATAGCAGCTTGTCGTGATGCCCGTGATCTTGAAAAGCTTTGGCAGTTAAATTGATTGTGCCTTGATTACTTGTACGAAGAAATCCAAGCTATTCTAGATGTATCTTTAGGGTCGATAACAGGCTGGAAACAAGCCTATGAGCAGGATGGAATTAATGGACTGTGCTTGAACTATAAAGGCAGAAAAAGCTACCTGAGTACTGAACAGCGAGAAGAAGTGTTGAGTTGGCTGCAAACCAAGAACTGCTGGGAACTGGGTGAACTGGAGTACAAATTAGCTTTTGAGTACGACGTAGTTTATGATTCAAAACAAAGTTACTACGACTTGTTTGATGCCGCTGACATCAGTTGGAAGAAAACCACAAAGCTGAATCCCAAAGCTGACGAGAATGCTGTTGCAGCAAAAAAAAAGAGATTGAGACATTGCTGGCACATCACAAGCGTGGAAATCGAAACAGGAAAGTTGAGAGTACTGCTAATTGATGAATGCCATTTAATGTGGGGAGAAATAAGATGGTTACGTATGGGGAAAAAGTGACCAAGAAATAGCAGTCCCAGTTGTTAACGAACGAGATAAGCAGACATACTATGGGGCAATTGACTATCTGCAAGGAAAATTAGTTCTCAAAGCTTATGACGCGGGAAATTCAAAAAATACTATTGATTACCTACAATATCTGCTAGCTGACTCTCCCGATCAGCAATTACTAATTTTTTGGGATGGCGCTAGTTACCACCGTTCTAAAGAAGTTCGAGGTTTTTTGGACAAGGTAAATCTTGGGTTGTCATCTGAACAATGGAAAGTACATTGCGTTCGCTTTGCTCCCAATTGCCCAGTACAAAATCCCATTGAGGATATTTGGTTGCAGGCTAAAACATGGGTTCGACGTTTTTGTGCTTTGGTTCCAACATTTTCTCATTTAAAATGGATGTTTGAGTGGTTTATCCGACACACTACCTTTGATTTCGCTACTCTCCAGATGTACGGAGTTTTTTCAAAAATCAAATAGGAGTCCTATTTTATCTAAATATTTTCTTAATCATACAAATGACAAGCATCGCCAAGTTCTAAATAGTGCCGAAAGTAACACCCTGTTGTTTGAGCCACTTTCGGTATGCTATGGAATAGCGATCGCTCGATAAATGTACTTCTGCTTGCAAATCTAAAGGTAAGCGTCGGGGTTGCTGGGACTCGACAATGGCAATATCTTGACTAGCAACTTGATTTTGAATATCTAGATACACTTCCACTTTTAATTCGCGGACACTATTTACCATTAACCAATATTGCGCCACGCATTCATCTTCATCAACTGGCGTAATTGTATAGAAGATATTTAAACGACGATCTCCAGGCCCAAGTTTAAAGTATGCCACTAGCGGACGGAAAATGCGGTAATCGTAAGTGTTAAAAATCAGTGGTGCTGACAGAGGATTACCGGAATTAAAATCTAGTTCCCACAAACCACATTTGAAACTAATCCCATCTGGAAGAGACTCTAATTCATAGTGCGTCAACTCAGGATGACTGGCGTGGGCAAATAATCCCGAATGCAGAATTGGAAAGTGTGCCGGATCGATGAAATTTTCCAGTACCCGCAAAGGGCTAGAGTGATAGTAGTAAGGGCCACAGAAAATCTTCTGATAGACCGGATCGTACCACTCAGAAAACGGAGCTATGTCTTGTTTTGGTGTCCCTAAACAAACCCAGAGCAGATCGTAACGCTCTTGAATTTGGTAAGTTTTAACACAAGCTTGAGCGGGGGGCGATTGTTCGGGATTAGCCGGAACTAGTACACATTTTCCATCGCTATTAAAGGCTAAACCGTGGTAAGGACAAACAAGAGTCTCTTTGTTGACATATCCTAGAGAAAGACGAGCGCCACGATGAGGGCAAAGGTCTTGCCAAGCTAAAACTTTGTCCCCATTATGCCAAAGCACTAGATTTTCGCCTAATAAGCGCTTGTGCAGAACTGTTCCAGGTTGGAGGTCTTGCGATCGCGCTATTACATGCCAATCATTCAGCAAAATCTGGTCTTGCACCATGAGTATCGATACCCGTCAGGTCAAATACCTATATCTTAATCATCCTGTGGAAAAACTATCAAAGCACTTTTAGGATTTGTTAACAGATAAATGTGCGATCTTCATATATGCAAAAACTCAAAGTTGCACCTTGCGATCGCAGATTTGCAAATAGCCACATTTATTTCCAGAAATCACGGTGAAAGAGGAAGTCGAACGGTAAATGTACTACCTAGCCCAGGTTGACTTTGAACGTGAATATTACCTTTGTGTGCTTGGGCGATCGCGATCGCTATGGCTAATCCCAATCCCGAACCGCCAGAGGTGCGAGAGCGTAGGCGCAGCCCGCCGTAGGCATCGCGATCGACTCGGTAGAAGCGATCGAAAATTCGCTGTTGATGTTCTGGGGCAATACCAATTCCTGTATCTTGAACTTTAATGATGGCGTAAAGCTCACTTTTTTCTAAAAAAACCGTGACTTTTCCACCGCTAGATGTCGCTTGAATTGCATTGACAATTAAGTTAGAAATTAAGCGATAAAGCTGTTCTTCATTTCCCATCGCATACAATTTTTCTGAGACTTGCACCTGCTTAGATAGATTCACCTGAGTCTCTACCGCCAAAAATGCTAATTCCTCAATTAAATCGCTAATGATATCATTCAAACAGCAAGGCTGATATTCTCCTGTTACTTGTTTTCGATCTATCCTCGTTAATAACAGCAAATCTCCAACTAATTGTGATAAGCGCCGATTTTGGCGTTTGAGTACATCTAAAATTCCCCCATTGGCTTTTGGTTCTTGCTGTAACTTGATAGCAGCTTCAATAGTAGAGTACATTGCTGCTAAAGGTGTGCGAAACTCATGGGCAGCATCAGCAGTAAATTGTTGCATTTGTTGGTAAGAAAGATATACAGGTTGCATCGCCCTTCCTGCCAACCACCAACTAGACAAACCAACGAAAATCATAGAAATTGGCAATCCCAATACCAAAGTTAATCTTAAATAAGTAAGATGTTGGTCTAAATCAGTGATACTACGCGCTACTTGTAGATAACCCGAAACCTGGTTTTGAGTATACAAAGGTAAAGTGATTTCGCGGTATCGAGTGCCAGAGTAATCTGTTAATATCTGCCAATTATGTAATGTTGAGGCAATCGGTAACTTGTCAAATTCCATGCCTCCACTAGCAAAAAGTTTTCCTGAGCGATCCAATAAACGGATATAGTAATTAACTGGATTTGCCGCCTCTGTTATTGATTTTTTAATGGATGTTGTTTTAGGCAAACAATTAGTCTGAGCCACACATAATTCTAAAGAAAATTCTTTAGTAAGGCGTTGTAATTGTCCGGGTTGTTGCCAAGCCGGTTCAATACTTTTTCGGAGTGCGTTTGCAACTGATTGCAATCCCTGGTCGATGGTTTCATAGTAGGTATGGGCAACCACACTATAAACTCCCAAACTAGATAGCCCTAAAATACCGCCCATGACAAGGGTATACCAAGCCGCAAGCCGCAACCGAGTTTGGTGGAAAATGGGATTGCGTTCCATATTTTTAAACCCTTGCTGAAAGTATTGCTGTCAAGTTAGCAAAAATCAGCAGCATGAATAGATCCCCCGATATATTGGCTACGGTGTACACACAAACCCTGGATTTACCCCCCTTAGTCCCCCCTTATAAAGGGGGGAAATAAGAAATCTTGTTCCCTCCCCAATACATACGGGGAGGGTTAGGGTGGGGTAAAACCCTCAAGAGGTTTAATATTTAGGCGATAGCCCACACCATAAATAGTTTCAATTAAAGATTCGCTGTCTTCTTCTCCTAATTTGCGTCTCAATAAGCGAATTTGTGCTGCTACGACATTGCTAACTGGTTCTGCACCAATTTCCCAAAGTTGATTGATAATTTGGTCGCGGCTGATAATTTGGTTAGGATGCCTGATGAAATATTCCAATAATTGAAATTCCTTGGTAGTTAGTGAAAATACTTGCTTTTCTCCGTGAACATACTCACGAATAACTTGATGAGTGCTGTAATTGAGCGTCAGACAACCTACTTGTAAGCGTCGGGGTTGGACTTGAGGTGTCAGCGTTGCTCCGACGTAAGAGGCTCGCCGTTGTAATGCTCGCAATCTTGCTAACAGTTCTGCCATATCAAACGGTTTAACTAAATAATCATCCGCACCGCTATCTAGACCAATAATTTTTTCTTCCATCCGGTCTTTAGCCGTTAGCATTAATACAGGTAGAGTTAATTGGCGATCGCGCAACCATTTACACAACTCTATCCCCGAAACTCCAGGCAGCATCCAATCAAAAATCGCCAGGGTATACTCAGTCCAGCCAGTTTCTAGATATTGCCATGCCTGATTACCATCTAGAAACCAGTCAACTATATATGCCTCATGGCTCAGGACTTGTTTGATTGCTGCACCTAAATCTGCTTCATCCTCAACTAATATAAGCCGCATAATTTGTCATTTGTCATTTGTCATTTGTCATTTGTCATATCATGTCCGCTTGATTGCTTATTAAACCCGAAGAACCCCACCCCGCCAAAGCTGTGCTTTGTCTCCCCTCCCCGCAGGCGGGGAGGGGTTGGGGGTGGGGTTCTTTTATTATGAGTAATTTGGCGGACATGATATCATTTGTCATTTGCAATCTACTTAGGACAAATGACTAAGAACGAACATAACAAAAATTTTCACAATCTCAAATAGAATTGCTACGTTGGCAGCAGCAGATGCAAGTTGATATTATGCCGTGATTGTTAATTTAGAATAGGTTGCATCGCCCCTGGAGTTAGAACAGTCTATTTACCAGAGGGAAGCTTTAGTTCGATATTTAATTTGTTTCCTATTTCCATAACATTATTTGCAAAGTCTGTCATACCTGCGATCGCGCCAGCAGCTACACTAGCAGCAGTTAGTAAAGCTAGTAGACGCTTTTTGAGTTTGGGTACATTGCGTTCTTTTTCTGGCTTTTGAATTTCTACTTCTACATCATCAATATCAATGATGATGTCATCGCGGATATCTGGTGGGAATTGGGCGGCAGTTTGGCGCAGGTTGCCGATTAGTTGCAGAATTTCGCTGATGTTTGCGCCGCTTGTTTGGGTGAAGTTAGAGGCTTGCTGACTGGCATTGTCTTTGACTTGGTTGGCAAAGTTGCCGATGTTTGCGCCTTGAAGGTTGTTTGTGAATTGAGGATTTTCTGACACAGCATTTGCCTCGGCTTTATTATTATTATTAATTTTAATTTTTCTGCTTACAGCTAGTTTAGCAATATCTCGCATATCTTCGTATGCAGTCCTATCATCTAAATCATTATCTCTTTTTTGTGATTTTCGACGCGATTCTAATGATTCATAGCCATCTAAAAGTTGACGCAAATCGAGTTTTAATCTTAGTTTGCCTATGGTGATTGTGCTTTCACCCATTGATTCTTGTCCGAGGAGTTCTTGGTAGTCGAGGGGCGGATGTTTGGGGTGATTGGGGACGGGAACCCATTCGGTGATTTCGAGATTGGGAAGACTTTTGTGGATTTTTTGGAAGACATCGCGGAGAATGCCGAGAAATAAGCGCCGGGTTTCTTGGCGGCTGCTAATGGTGATGAAGATTTTTTTGTCTTCGGGATCGGCTTTGATCCGGGCGATGTTGTAGATTTCGTTGTTTTCTTGATATTGCAGCATTACGCCACTGCGCCAATAGATTTGGTTATGAATTTTTTCGTGGGTAATGACGATGAAGCGGGAAATGATGCTTTCGGGGAGAACTTTGTAATGGTATTGAAATTCCAGGGTTTCGTTGTCGAGTTCTGTTTTGTCTGGTTGGTCTTTAGGCAAAAGTCCCGGAATCAGAAATTGTGGAGGATAACATTCTAGTGCAAAGCAAAGCTCAAATTCTTTCATCAGCCCGATTAGATAGCCGTGACGCTTGGTGGGATATCGCTCTGCATTAAGGATGCGGGTGAGATCGGCGGGGGTGAAAATGCCTTTGGTTTTGGTTTTGAGGTTTTCATCGCTCAAGAGCGTGTAAATGCCTTCTGTCACCCAGTTGGGTTTGAGGACGTTGGTATCTTTGAGGATGGGATGATCGCGGAAGTTGAGAACTAAGCCGAGTCGATGCAGCAAGTCGATTAGTTGCTCTTGGTTTTGTTCTTCGGGAATCTCTTTTTGGTGGCAGATGCCGATGTAGCGGTTGTAGCTGATGAAGTCTTCGGTCATGGATTCGAGTTGTTGTTTAACTTCAAACCATGTCAGGGGTAAAAGGTCGTAGACTTCTTTGAGGTTGGCGATTTGCTGCAAAATTGCGGTGCGAAGTTCATCAATGCCGATATTGTCTTGGCAGGAGGTTTCGATAATCGCTTGGATGTTAGGATATTTTTCGCGTAATGCTTTGCGGTTGATGTCGAGGAGTTGTTCGTCTTTTTTGTTGCCAACGATAATCACGGGGGACTGTCCGCCGAAGCTTTCGATTAGTTTCAGCCAATATTCGATGCGGTTTTCTTCTTCGCTGGTGCGACAATTACAAACGAGGAGATAGAGGCTGCGTTTAGTCAGAAAAAACTGATGGGTGGCATGATAAATTTCCTGTCCGCCAAAGTCCCAAACATTCAGGCGGATGTCTTTGCTATTTACCCGCACCTTCCAAGTTTCCACATTGAGTCCGTCGGTTTGGGGTTGATTTTTATCATATTTATCGCGGATTAGTCGCTCGATAAGGGATGTTTTGCCGACGCTACCTTGTCCGATGAGTAAGAGTTTGGCTTCGTGTAATGGTCGAGTTTCACTTATGCTAATTTGCCTCAAGTAATTAAAAATCTCTTTTGCATTACTTGAATTAAGAATTTCTAATGGAATCTGGGTTATTTGATTGTTACGGAGGTCAAGCTGCGTCAGATTGGTTAATTTAGCGATCGCCTCTGGAATCTGGGTTATTTGGTTGCCATTGAGGTCAAGCTGCGTCAGATTGGTTAATTTAGCGATTGCCTCTGGAATCTGGGTTATTTGGTTGCCACTAAGGTAAAGCTGCGTCAGATTAGTTAAATTAGCGATCGCCTCTGGAATCTGGGTTATTTGGTTTAAACTGAGGACAAGCTGCGTCAGATTGGTTAATTTAGCGATCGCCTCTGGAATCTGGGTTATTTGGTTGTCACTGAGGACAAGCTGCGTCAGATTAGTTAATTTAGCGATCGTCTCTGGAATCTGGGTTATTTGGTTCTTACGGAGGTCAAGCTGCGTCAGATTGGTTAATTTAGCGATCGTCTCTGGAAGCTGGGTTATTTGGTTGTCACTGAGGACAAGCTGCGTCAGATTGGTTAATTTAGCGATTGCCTCTGGAAGCTGGGTTATTTGGTTCTTACGGAGGTCAAGCTGCGTCAGATTGGTTAATTTAGCGATCGTCTCTGGAAGCTGGGTTA
>NZ_JAVRCC020000074.1:0-31467 GCF_034530975.2 Nostoc sp. DedQUE07
ATAATTTCAGTTATTTACTACTTGCTTATGTCGGAAAGTGACAGAAGAGGGATATGTGTTCGTAGATAATGGAGAGCGATGTCTGCGACGGGCTACACCTACGCCGATTGCAAAATAAGCATTATTCAAGTAAATTAAATCGCTGTTCGCTTCTTAACTTTCTGTCAAAAGTTACTGTTGAACTACAACTATTATGTTGAGCGATCGCGCCGATTAAATAGTCGGATAAATCTGCCTTTTCCTAATGAAATTGCTGTAATGCTTGATAAACTAAAGAGCGATTTTCTAACTCAAACACTGAACATTGCAACATTAACTCTATAGTGTTGCTAATTTCTTCCTTACTAAATTCATAGGGCTTTCCCCGTAAAACCCAAACCAACTCACAAAGAACTATATTTGCTACAAAACATTGCTCTCGTGCTTCGATAATTTCAGCAGCTTGTTTCCACTGCTTTTCATCATCTTTTGTGAGGTAGCGCACTAAAATATTCGTATCAACTCCAATCACTTGCGCCTTCTTGGATTGCTGCTTCCATTTCTTCTAAAGTTGCACTTTTCATCGCCGGACGATGTAAAATGCCGGACAGAGTTTGAACAGGAACATTGAGTGGAATTAGTTTAACTGTCCCATTTTCATCAATGACAAAATCAACCTTACTACCTATATCAATATTAAGATAATCCCTAATTTCTTTAGGAATAATTACTTCTCCTTTGGTGGTGATGGTGACGCTAGCCATTACGTTTCCTGACATAAATTATTTACCTAAATATAACGTTTCTTGGCAGATCAACACAGCGAGCGGTATAAATAGAGTCTTTTCTCCGCGTTCCTCTGCGCTTCCCTCCGCGTCCCTCTGCGTTAAAAAACAATCTCCTCCCTCATTCTCTCTTCCAGCACATCCAATAACCCATCCACATCCTTCCCAGCTTGCTCAAAACAAATCGGTGGTGCTGGTTCCGGTGCAAACTGAATTAACTTAATTTCCCCCTTCCCAATCCCAATCATCACAACTTCCACATCCGGCTTGTGATTCTCCACAATTCCCAAAATTTCCTGAAGCCGATTATCAACCTTATTATTTAAATTCTCTATCTGCTCTTTCGGACAATAAACAAAATGCGGCGTTGGTTGCAAATCAATACCAACAGTACCCTGACTGTCACCATTTGCTAACCATAATCCCCAAAACAGCGCCGCCAATTCTTGCTGATTTGCTTTGACAAACTTATCCAACTGGCGACGCCACTTAGTATCACCTGATTCTGGTTGACTATTACCAAAAAACATAAATAATTCGTAATGAAGACACAGACAATAGGCGAAATTTATCTCAAACCTGACTGTACGCGCCAGAGGCCGGAATAAATACCGTCTTTCTCTAGCAATTGTTCATGGGTTCCCGATTCTACTAATTTCCCATGTTCCATGACATAAATGCAATCGGCATTGCGAATAGTGGAAAGACGATGAGCGATCGCAATTGTAGTTCTATCTACTGTAATCCGTTCTAGCGATCGCTGGATTGCTGCTTCTGTCTCATTATCCACCGCCGAAGTAGCTTCGTCTAAAATCAGAATGGGGGGATTCTTTAAGACTGCACGGGCGATCGCAATCCGTTGTCTTTGTCCACCAGATAACTTTTGTCCTCTTTCCCCGACGATTGTCTCATAACCTTCGGGCAATTCAATAATAAATTCGTGTGCCTCGGCTATCTTCGCCGCCGTGATGATTTCTTGCTCTGTAGTTTCAAAGCTACCATAAGCAATATTCTCTGCTACAGTGCCATGAAATAGAAAGACATCTTGACTCACCAAACCAATACAACGGCGTAAATCTTGCAAATTCAAACTTTGCAAATCAATGCCATCAACAGTAATGTTTCCAGCTTGCACTTCATATAACCGCAATAAGAGTTTGACTAAAGTGCTTTTACCAGAACCAGTAGAACCAACAATTGCAATAGTTTTCCCCGCCGGAATATCCAAAGACAGATTCTTAATTACTGGAAATCTATCTTTATAAGCAAAATAAACATTGTTAAATTGCACTTCCCCGCGTACCTCATTTACAGGTAACGCCACATCACCTGTATGAATGGCGATAGGAGTATCTAATAAATTCATGACTCGATTAGTAGAAGCCATTGCCCTTTGATATTGGTCAAAAGTTTCGCCTAATCTAGTTAAAGGCCACAGCAAGCGCTGGATTAAAAACACTAATACGCTGTAAGTACCTACAGACATGGCTCCCGAAACTGCTGCCATTCCGCCATATAAAAGTAATGCTGTAAAACCCACCAAAATCAGCATCCGAATTAACGGCACAAAAGCAGCAGAAAGAGTAATTGCTTTAGAATTACTGTGACGATAAGCGTCACTATCTAATTCCAAACGATAGGCTTCATAAGCTTCAGATGTGAAGCTTTTAATAGTAGTGATTCCGCTGATATTGTTTGACAACCGCGAATTGAGAAAACCTACTTTTTCGCGGACATCAGCGTAGCGAGGTGCAAGCAGTCGTTGATAGGCAAAAGAACCCCAGAGGATAAATGGCATCGGAGACAAAGCCATCCACGCTACACTAGGAGCCAGAATAAAGAAAGCAGCGCCAATAATTAGAACCGTTGCAGAAACTTGGATGATATCATTTGCTCCTCCATCCAAAAACCGCTCTAATTGGTTAATATCATCACTGAGGACAGACATTAAACCGCCAGTGCTGCGTTCTTCAAAATAAGCCAATTCCAGCTCTTGCAAATGTTTGTATGCATCCAAACGCAAGTCATGCTGAATATTCTGAGCCAAATTTCGCCAAAGTCGAGCGTAGGCATACTCAAAAACCGATTCTAGTATCCAAATGATGACAGTCAGGAAGGAAATAATCAAAAATTGCCCAAAGACATCCCGTACCCCTAACTGGGCAATTATGGAATCCTGTTGCTTGACTACCACATCCACCGCGATACCAATTAAACCGGGTGGTGCTAAGTCGAAAAACTTATTGAGGATAGAATAAGTAGTCGCCAGCCAAATTTGTTTACGATACTGGTGTCCATACTCAAGCAAACGTTGGAGAGGATGCGCTGAATGTTTACGCCTTCTTGATGCCCGATGAGATTTTAATACAGTAGCCACGGTTTTTTGCGATTTCGTGTGACTGATATTACCACGGAACAAAGTCTTGAGTCCTAAGTCCTGAGTCTGAAGATTGATTCAGACAGACTAGTGAGAAACTAGTAACTGAGTTTATTCAAGAGCTAGCTGGGGGGCAGGGGAGCAGAGCAGAAACTTGCAGTAAATCTTCCCCTGAAGCATCTTTCCTCTCTGCCCCTCTGCTCCTTTGCCCTAGAGCGATGCGATCAGTGTTAATAGGCCAGTATAGGTAATCGGAATGATAAGTTGTTCGCAAATCTGGTTTTAAGATTGATTTAGCATCTCCTTTTGGTAGAAAAGCCTCTGCTGAGGGAAAACTTAAAACAAGACCCCGTGCTGAAAAATCTAATTGTCATGGGACAGCTTTGGTCATTTTTGAAAATTAAAGTAATAAATATTACTCTCTTTTCTGAAATCTTTACAATATCTTGACAATATCTCAGAAAATACATCGATGCAATTCAGACAGTATATAAAGAAAATATTACTATCATAATCGCTATCTTTTTTGATGGATTGTCATTTTATAAAGATAAAAAATCAGGCTAATTTATTGAATAAATTGCTGGTCAATAGTTTCTGGTTTTTTATCATTCAATGTTTCATATTTAATCCTGAGTTTTAATTGTTATTAAAACTCAAAACTCCAACTATCAATATAATACAGTGGACATGAAAAATAAAAACATTATTTTCATTGATTCTTCGGTAATTAATTACGAATTATTACTGAAAAATTTAGTATCACAAGTAGAGGTAGCTATCCTCGATCGCTACCAAGATGGGGTAGAACAAATTACCGAAGTACTATCACAGCGCCGTGGAGTTGAAAGTGTACACATCATCTCTCATGGCTCCCCTGGTTGCCTCTACTTAGGTAACACCCAACTTAGCCTCAGCACATTGCAACGCTACGCTCAAGAACTACAAACCTGGTCTTCCCATCTCTGCGTTTCTCCATCTCTATTACTCTATGGCTGTAACGTTGCTGCTGGAGACGCTGGAGAAGAATTCATTGAGAAGTTGCACAAGTTGACAAAAGCTGGCATTGCTGCTTCTGCCAATCTCACAGGGAATGCTGCTTTAGGCGGAGACTGGAATTTGGAAATCAGTCGAGGCGAGGTGACAACTGTTCAGATATTTAAACCAGAAATATTAGAGACTTACAACTTCGTTTTAGCTTCCTTTAATGACAACTTTGCTAACCGTATTGTACTTTCTGGTAACTCAGGCAGTAGTACAGGCAATAATGTAGGAGCCACAAGCGAATCAGGCGAGTTAATTCAATCAGGAACCACCAACTCAGTCTGGTGGAGTTGGACTGCTGCCGCTTCTGGAAACGTTGTTTTTGATACTATAAATAGTGGCTTTGATACTTACCTTAGTGTTTACACAGGCAATGCTGTTAATAGTTTGAGCCTGGTTGCTGACAACGACGACAGTAATGGAACTAGTGCTAGTAAGGTGAGCTTTACAGTTACTGCTGGAACAACTTATCACATTTCTGTAGATGGCTATCAAAGTAGTACGGGTAATATTACTTTGAATTACTCTTTTACCCCTGGTGCTACCACATCTAATAATGCTCCTACACTAACTGACACTGTTGTTACCCTCAATTCAATTAATGAAGATTCGAGCGCACCTTCCGGAGCAGTGGGCACCTTAGTTTCCTCATTAGTAAGCCTTGGTGCAAACGTCAGCGACTCCAACACTGGGGCAGTAACTGGTATAGCTATTACTGCTGCGAACACCATCAGCGGTTCGTGGTGGTACAGCACTAACAATGGGCAAAACTGGTATAGCTTGGGTACAGTATCAAATAGTAGCGCCCGGTTGTTGGCGGCAGATGCTAACACCCGCGTTTATTTCCGTCCCTCCTCTAACTTCAACGGCATCATCAGCAACGCCATCACCTTTCGTGCTTGGGATCAAACTAGTGGAACAAATGGAAACTTGGCAAACACAAGTACTAATGGCGGCTCCACTGCTTTTAGTAGTACTACTGACACAGCTGCAATTACGATTAATGCTGTCAATGATGCACCTGTAGTTACACCCATTTCTTTCACCATTCCCGATAATGCTAGCAACGGCACAATTATTCGTACATTGACGGCTACGGATGTTGATAGCAACACTACTTTCTCTAACTGGACAATTGCCGGGGGGAACATAGATACAGATGGTGACGGCAATCAAGCTTTCAGTATAAATCCCAATACCGGACAGTTGGCTATCAATGATATTGATGACCTTAATCCCCAAACTAACCCTACTGTAAATCTGCAAGTCAACGTCAGTGATGGTATTGCAACCAGTACAAACGAAAACATTACTATCAAACTCGTACAGAACCCTGGTGACCTCGACCTTAACTTTGGTAATGGTGGTACGGTCACTACCAAATTTGGTTATGGCGGGCCTGCCTATAGTGTTGCAATTCAGCCGGATGGCAAAATCTTGGCAGTGGGTTATGTTTACATGGAAAACAATAACGTCAGTGCCCCTGACTTTGCTCTAGCACGCTATAATCCTGATGGCAGCTTAGATACCAGCTTTGGCAATAGTGGTACAGTTACTACTCATATAGTAGGTACTTCCAGCGATTTTGGTTATCGTGTTACTCTTCAGTCCGACGGCAAGATTATTGTTGGCGGCTATAGTTGGGGGGACAGTACCCAACCGAGCCAACCAGATTTTGCTCTCACCCGCTACAACGCTGACGGTAGCTTAGATAGCAGCTTTGGCAATGGCGGTAAAGTTATTACCAACTTTGGTGAAGACTTCGGTCATAACGTCTTACTTCAGCCGGACGGCAAGATTATTTTAGCGGGGTACATCGGCAATGGTAATCCAGATTATGTTCTATTACGCTACAACACCAATGGCAGCCTAGACACAAGCTTTGGTAATGGTGGGAAGGTAAATGGCACAAATGGCTATGCTGTTGCGATTCAGCCTGATGGTAAGATTGTAGTTGGAGGAAGAGCTTCCAATGGCAATAACAATGATTTTGCCATAACACGCTATAACACCAATGGTAGTCTCGATACGAGCTTTGGCAATAGTGGTAGAGTTCTGGCCGCGATAGGTACTTCTTTTGAGAATATCGAAAGTCTTGCAATTCAGTCAGACGGCAAAATTGTTGTTACTGGATATGTGTGGAATGTATGGAATAGTTCTAATCAAGAAGACTTTGCTATTGCCCGTTTTAATACGGACGGCACTCTAGACTCTAACTTTGGCAATGGTGGTAAAGTTATTGCTCCTCTTAGCGTTAGCACTGGTGACCGTGGTACTAGTTTGTCGATTCAGCCAAATGGCAAAATTGTTGTCGGTAGCTATGTAGAAAGCGATACTCAAAGCCTTAATCGCACTACTGTTCTATTAGCTTACAACCCTGATGGAACTTTAGATACAAGCTTTGGCACAGCTGGTAAGGTTACAACTTCGCTTAAGAGTAAATATGATGAGACTCATGTCCTTGCAACTCAATCAGATGGGAAGATTGTTGTTGTAGGTAATGTCAATGGCTACTTTGCAGTAGCACGTTTCCTCGGTGTTTCTAACGAAGTACCAACTGCGCCTGCGAATACAGCACCTGCGTTATCTGATACTATTGTTACCCTAAGCGCAGTCAATGAAAATGCAGGCGCACCCTCCGGAGCAGTTGGAACTTTAATATCTTCCATAGTTAGTATAAATAGTAATATTACTGACCCCAATAGTGGCGGTTTAACAGGTATAGCCATTACTGCCGCTAACACTACTAACGGTACTTGGTGGTACAGCACTAACAGTGGTACAGTCTGGAATCCTTTAGGGCCGGTTTCTGAAAGTAGCGCTCGTTTGCTAGTAGCAGATGCTTATAGCCGCATTTACTTCCAGCCCAATGCTAATTTTAATGGTGATATTGCTAACGCTATTACCTTCCGAGCTTGGGATAGAACTAGTGGTCTCAATGGTAATCTTGCCGACACCACAAGCAACGGTGGTACAACTGCCTTTAGTAACGCCACGGACACCGCCTTGCTCACAGTCAAATCGATTGCTCCTGTTTATCATCAACTCGCACTGAGCGACTTTAGTCAAGACTGGTCAAACACAAGTTTAATTACCACTGATGATGATTGGCTGAACATACCCAGCATCAGAGGATTTCGAGGCGATAATTTAGTCAGCAGTGTTGGCGTTGACCCACAAACAGTGCTTGCTGATGGTTCTGCAACTCCGATTGATGTTAATGCAAATCAGACCAATCCCAGTACCTACGCAAATGCTGGTGTGGCGGAGTTTGTCTATGAAAGCAACCCAACTATTGCCCTGCGAGGTTCATCAACAGCTACAGCACCGCACTTGGTATTTTATTTAAACGCTACAGGGCGTCAGAATGTCCAGTTAAATTTCACGCTCAAAGACATTGACACCTCAACACGCAATGCAATTCAACCTCTTGCCGTCCAGTATCGCATTGGTAATACAGGGGATTTCATCAATCTGCCAGCAGGTTTCGTCTCTGATGCTTCCAATAACGCCACAACACCCTATTCCTACGATGCACGAGAAGCACGCTTAAGCGTTTTGTTACCACCGGAAGTTAACAATCAAGCACAAGTGCAAATTCGCTTGATTACAACTGATGCCAATGGGGAAGATGAGTGGATTGGTATTGATAATATCAAGGTTACGAGTACAGCGATTAGCGCTAATCAAGCACCGGTGGCAACAAACGATAGCTATTTGGTATCAGAAAATACCTTATTTAGTACTGCCGCTGCTACTACAGCGCTGATTTTAGATAGCGATCGCGGTAACTATATCGGTCAAAGCGATTATTATAGCTATACTCCGCTCACAGGTAATTTTGGAGCCTCACGCGCCTACTCAACAAACACCAGTAGCAATAACGCGATACGAATTACCTACAGCGAACCTGGAAGTGGCGGCAAGTGGTGGGATCTTTCATTTGCAGCTCCATTTAACGCCCCACTCACAACAGGTACAACATACACAGGTGCAGCGCGTTTCCCATTCCAAGCGACTAATCAGCCTGGTTTAGACGTAAGTGGTGATGGACGCGGATATAACAGTTTGACTGGTGAATTTACTATCAATCAAATTATTTATGGTGTTGATAGCCAAATTGTCAGCTTTGATGCCACATTCCGAGAAAATGGCGATGGCGATCCTATAAACGAAAGCTATCGGGGACGAATACAATACAATGCAACAACTGGGAATCGACTTCCTGGTGTCCTGACAAATGACACCGATAGCGAGAAAACACTTCTAAAAGCAACTTTGGTGTCCGGGACGCAAAATGGGAGCTTAATTTTCAATCCTGATGGTTCTTTTAACTACACGCCTAACACTGGCTTCAAAGGCATTGATACCTTTACTTATCGAGCAGGCGATCGCATTGCTGATTCTAATATTGCCACGGTCACTTTGAAAGTTGGTGTGAGTGATGCTCCAATAATCAGCAGTTGGCCGGGATATGCTGCTAATTATACAGAAAACGCTGCTGCCATTTTGATTACAGAATCTTATGTCAAAGTTACAGACCCAGATTCTGTTAACTTCGACAATGGCAAATTGACTGTTCGCATCAAAAACGGTGTTAGCATTGATGACCGTCTTGCGATCCGTAACGAAGGCACTAACATTACTCAAATTAACCTCAACGGCAACATCATCAAGTACGGTACTCTGCAAATCGGTACTTTCTCTGGAGGTATTGGCACTGAAGATTTGGTAATTGGCTTGAATGCCAATGCAACACCCTTTGCCATCGAAGCTTTAGTGCGGAATATTACTTACGTTAATGTATCTGAAAGCCCCTCAACCACTCCTCGGACTATTGAAGTTGTCCTCACAGATGGTGATGGTGGTATTAGTAGTGCGGTGACTAGAACAATTAATGTTACTGCTGTTAATGATACCCCAACTATTTCTGATTTACCTAGTGTTACTGTCAATGAAGATGCTTCAGTCACAATTCCTGGCATTGCGATTAATGATGTTGACGCCGGAAATTCGCTTCTTAGCGTTATTCTCACAGCAACCAAAGGTACAGTTACAATAAAAAGTGATGTAGTCGGTGGTTTAACCTCAACCAGTATAAACAACAACAGTAGCAGTAATGTCACTCTCACTGGTACTGTTAGTCAAATTAATGCCACCCTCGCTGATATTGCTGGACTGACTTACAAAGGTAACGCCAATATCAATGGTACTGATAGCCTTAGTATTGTTGTGAACGATGGAAATACAGGGGGAAGCACTTCTAAAAAGCTGCTACTTACTATTAACTCAGTGAATGATGCTCCTGCGATCGCCGCAGGCCAAAGTTTTAGCATTAATGAAAGTATTGCCAATGGTACGGTGGTTGGCACCATAGCTGCAACAGATGTGGATGGCAGCACATTTTCTAACTGGACAATTATTAATGGTAACTTGGATAGCGATCGCGATGGTCAGGTTGGCTTTAATATCAACTCCAGCACTGGAGAAATTACTGTCAACGATAGCGACGACCTCGACTTTGAAACTAACCCCACTTTTGAGTTGCAAGTTACTGTTAGCGACGGCATTAGCACTAGCAGCGTAGAAACTGTCACAGTTAGACTTCAAGATGTCAGCGAAAATACTTTATTTGGTACGCGTTCAGCTGATACCCTGACGGGAAGCGTAGCTGATGATATCATCTTCGGCTACGAAGGTGGCGATCGCCTTTATGGAGAAACAGGCAAAGACAACATTTATGGTGGTGCTGGCAATGACTCTCTCTATGGTGGTACGGGTAATGATATCCTTGACGGTGGCGATGCCAATGACTATCTCTATGGTGGTGACGGCAACGATACCTTGTTCGGTGGTTCTGGCAATGACACCTTGGATGGAGGTTTAGGAGATGATAGCTTGATTGGTGGAATCGGTAATGACATTTACACTGTAGACAGCATCAGCGACTCTATTCTTGAATCCGTCAATGCAGGCACAGATTTAGTCAAGTCTTCGGTAAGTTGGTTGTTAACAGATAACCTAGAAAACTTGACCCTGACTGGAAGTAGAGCAATTAATGGTATTGGTAACAACCTTAATAACATCATCATAGGAAATACTGCTGCTAACACCTTGAATGGATCTGATGGCAACGATAGTCTAATTGGTGGTGACGGCAATGACACCTTATTCGGCGGTTCTGGCAATGACACCCTGGATGGAGGTGTGGGAATAGATAATCTCAATGGTGGAGTCAGTGATGACATTTACACTGTAGACAACCTAAGCGATACGATTACTGAAGGCCTAGATGCAGGTACAGATTTAGTTAAGTCTTCCGTCAGTTGGGTTTTAGCAGATAACATAGAAAACTTGATCCTAACTGGAAGTGGGGTAATCAATGGTACTGGTAACAGTCTCAATAATATCCTGACTGGAAATACTGGCGCTAACATCTTGAATGGAGTTGATGGCAACGACAGCCTTATTGGTAGTTCAGGCAATGACACCTTGTTCGGCGGTGCAGGCGATGACACTTTGGATGGAGGTGCAGGGACTGACAATCTTAATGGTGGAGTTGGCAATGACATTTACATTGTAGACAACCTGAACGATAGTATTACTGAAGACTTAGATGCAGCCACTGATTTAGTCAAGTCTTCGGTTAGTTGGGTGTTGGGAAATAACCTGGAAAACTTGACCTTGATTGGAACCGGAGCAATCAATGGTATTGGCAACAGCCAGAATAACATCCTGACTGGAAACACTGGTGTTAACACGTTGAATGGAGTTGATGGTAATGATAGCCTAATTGGTGGTACTGGCAATGACACCTTGTTCGGTGGTGTAGGCGATGATCTACTAAGTGGTGGAACTGGTAAAGATGTATTGACTGGTGGAATTGGTCGAGATAGCTTCTACCTGACTGATACACGCATTGGAGGCTATGATATTATTGCTGATTTTACTGTTGGAGATGATACTATCTTTGTTTCCAAGGCAGAATTTGGACTTAGCCAATCTCAAAATACTTCTCTTGAGGCTAGCTTATTTCGACTTGGTGCTAATGCTGTAACAGCAAGCGATCGCTTCATCTACAATCAAACTACAGGCAACCTATTCTTTGATAAAGATGGACTTGGTGGTACAGCACAAGTTCAAATAGCCCAATTCTCGAATCAGGCAATTATTACTCATGCAAATATTACTGTGATTGCCTAATGAAAACTATATTGTCTACTCTCAGAATGAGGGAGAGGAACAAATCTGTTTTCATAAAAGCGCTATGTGATTGCCGCTTGTGAATACTTAGTGGAAAAATTTACATTAGACCTCTTGCAAAAATATATTTTTGCACTTTTAGGGGAAAGGGTAAATGCCAAACTTAAGCCAAACCTGCCACTTGCCTAGATATCCGTTCCAGTAAGGCTCACCATCAGCAACGCTATCGGCGTTGCTGACTGTGGAGACTAGCTCGCTGTAGAACTGACCGGCACTTTCAATCCCCTGGCATAATTTTAACTTCAAGCCTTTCCACCCCTGAACAGCCTCATCTAAATCCAAAGTAGGTAGAGAGAGATTCTTGAAATAGGATGCTGTATGCAGTGATGGGATTTGCCCCAGCAACTAGCATGAGGATAGCACCGACGATGAGAGCGGAGGCGATGCCTACGGCAGGCTGCACCAACGCAATTAGCGGTGATAGGATTGGTAACAGGAATTTTATGCGATTAGTTGCGATCGTTAGGTTTGGAGATATGATTTCCTATGCAGTTCATTAACTCCTCAAAGCTGAATTCAAATTGAACAATTTATAAATATCATTTTCAGTTTTAAATTTTGTTCTAACTGTTCTGCTGATTTTGAATCGCTGTAATTTCATCAGACGTTAAAGTTACAACCTTTCCTTCTCTCATAATACTAATCGATTGACCAAGTTTACGATGTCGTTCTATTGCTGCTGCAATTGCTGCTTTGACTCCAGCATCAATTTTACAATGTAACTTTTTCATCTCTTCTTCAGTCATTTAATACCTCTAGAATTTGGTTCCAAGTCTTATTTATATAAATAAGAGGCTGTTGATGAATAATGCGTTCAGCAACGAAAGAAATATACAAAATTGCCGCACCGCGATCGCGTTCTGTTAAGATTCGAGACTGGACGGCTATTGTCGCCCCCACATCTAACCCTCTTGTGGGTTGCATAGCGATAATTAAAGCTGGTGTTTGCGCCAGTTCTCGCGCTAACACCACTTTTTGTTGATTTCCTCCCGAAAGCTGACTTACCTTGATATCAATCCCATTCGCCCGAATGTCAAACTCTTGCATTGCAGCTTGGGCACGATTAGCGATCGCTATTTTAAACCCTTTAGCACCACCCGTTGTTGTCGCTGTTGGTGTCGTCGGATTACTGCAAGCTTGCAGCAGTAAGCTGGTAGTAAACCCTCCTGAACCCAGCAAGATAAATTCACGCCGACTAAAGTTTGTTGTCATACCTCGCCTTCAGATAGCTATTTGAGTTATTTCAACACTCTCAAGTCGGAGGTGGTGCTTTGGAAACAATTTCTGTAGGATTTTTTAAAATTGCATTTTATGCAGTTTTAGCATTTTCATCAGATGCTTGTTCTGCAACATTTTTCAAGCGGCTCGATCTGATTTTGCGGGTGCGATCGCTATAGCGAACACCACCCGCCATCCCATATTCGCGGCTGTCTTTGCCGTACTTGATCGCAACCACCATCAGCATTTTTTCAGAAAGCTGACTCAAGTTTTTTTCCATCTCTTCAATTTCAGTTTTAGAAGAGTCAACCACAGACAGAGCAGTATTATAAACATCAATTTTGCTGCGTAACTGGTCGATTGACTCAACTAATTTTTCTAGACTATAATCTTCATCAAATTTGACGCTTGGAACAATCGATTTTAGTCCGGCGGATCTTAACTGAGCTTTTTCTAAAACACGGGATGTGCGTTTTTTACGAGACATAAAATTACTCCTTTAAGATGCTCTTAGAGCTAGCTTGCCTCAATTAAACTGCGTTCCGGTTCAGTAAACCTCGCAATTTTTTTTACTAAAGTTTTTGATTTATAACAGTAATTTTTCGGAACTTAATTACTAAATGTAGGTATTTATAAGCTCCCATAAGTTCTGTAGCTGCTCCCGTAAGTTATGTAGCAGCTTCCATAAGTTGTGTAGCTACTCCCATAAGTTGTGTAGCTACTCCCATAAGTTCTGTAGCAGCTCCCATAAGTTCTGTAGCAGCTCCCGTAAGTTCTGTAGCAGCTCCCGTAAGTTCTGTAGCTGCTTCCATAAGTTGCGAAGCTGCTCCCATAAGTTGGGGAGTGCGTAGGGAAAAATCTTGTAAGCGATCGCTTTATTCTGTAAGAAAGACCGATATAGGCGATCGCAGTCTGTAGAAAGTCATTATTAAACGAGGTTAGAATTTTCAAAATCACTCAAGATTTCTTCTGGTAAAGGATCGTTGAAATCTGGTGCAATAAACACTTTACCTTTATCTAAGCCTGGAATGCGAGGAGAACTGGTATTCATAAGAGCAACTAAACGTGCAACTGGAATCCCCTGTTCAGCAATCACGACTTCTTCACCGAGCAATACCTGACTCAGAAGTTCACTAAATTTGGCAGTTGCTTGGGCGACGTTGACAGTAATAGTCATCTGCCTTGGTAATTAATTTCTAATATTCTTTACGATAACACTGGATGCTTTGGCGATGCCTACGGCGGTAAACTACGCAGTTTATGGAAAAGCGATCGCGAGTATTCTGTAGAAAATGATCGATATAAGCGATGCCTACGGCAGTAAACTACGCAGTTTGTGAGAGATAGTGCGATCGCTTATTGTGGAAGGGCGATTGCCATTATCATACGAAGTTAGAACTTTCAAAATCACTCAAAATTTCTATGGTAGTGTGGACTCGGTTCAGCAAAATAAGAATACTTCATGCGCCGAGACTCGATATTTTACAAACTATTTCAACAATCTCCCACGTTATTATTTGAATTATTGACCAATCCGCCAACAAATGCTAATGCCTATCGATTTGACTCAGTAGCAGTTAAAGAACCGAAATTTGAAATTGACGGCGTATTCCTCCCACCAGAAAATGCAGGTGCAGGAGTAGTGTATTTTTGTGAAGTCCAATTCCAAAAAGATGAACAGCTTTACGAAAGAGTATTTGCTGAGTCCTCACTATATTTTTACCGCAACCGTGAGAGATTTAGCGATTGGCAAGTAGTCATAATTTACCCATCTCGCAGTCTGGAACAAAGCCAGATTTATCCCCATCGCTCATTGCTCAATGGCGGACAAGTGCATCGAATATATTTAGATGAATTAGGGGATATTCGTACCTTACCTTTATGGGTAGCGCTGATGGTATTAACGACAATTAACGAAGAACAAGCACCAGAACAAGCCAGATATTTATTAACTAGAACTCGGCAAGAAGTATCATCACCCACAAGTCGCGCCATAATAGAGATGATTACGACAATTATGGTGTACAAGTTTGAGCAATTAAGTAGAAGCGAGGTAGAGTCGATGCTGGGAATCACACTCAAGGAAACGCGAGTTTATCGGGAAATTAAGGAAGAAGGGCGCGAGGAAGCAACAGTGAATTTAGTTATGCGACAGCTAAAAAAGCGATTTGGCGAACTGACTCCAGAAATGCGTTCTGCCATCACTGGTTTACCTTTACCTGTTCTGGAAGACTTGAGTGAAGCATTGTTAGATTTTACCAGTGTGGCTGATTTACAGTCGTGGTTAGCAGAACGATAAGTCCACTCTTCTGTAGGTGCTGCTAAAATAGAAGCGATCGCATTGCTTAACTTTTAGATAGTCGCTTACATCTATAGTTTAACGATGAGCAACTGCAATGCCGAAAAGTAATATCATGAACACCGCCAAACTCAGCACTGATGGCATTCACCAAGTTGTTATTTTACCGGAAGATTTTCAACTCACTGGCACAGAAGTCTATATCAAAAAAATTGGTAACGCTATTGTTCTCATTGCCAAAGATAACCCCTGGCAATCTCTCATCGACAGTCTAGACAATTTCTCTGATGATTTTATGATTAATTGCGATCGCTCAATCATCGACACCAGAGAGAATTGGGTTGAGTAGTTGTAAAAGGCGATCGCACTTCGCTTAAAACTATAGATATTGCATCCCCTTATACCAATTGACCAAAATCAGGCTACAGAGGCAAGTTAAATCTAACTCTCTTAAATTACGAATTACGAATTACGAATTACAAATTATTTCCACCATCGCGCCACATCCTGAATAGCACGGGCAAGTTCTGCCGTTGCTGCTTGACCACCTAATGCAAAGATAACTGGAAATAATACCTTGATATCTTGCAGTAAATTAGGGCGAGTGCGAAGGCACAACTTATCAAGTGTATCTTGCCAGAGAGGAAAAAGTTTGGCATTTGGCATTTGTGACAGACCGGAAGCTAATGCACTCAGGGCTAGGGCACGATATTCCTCATCCTGAATTGCCATAGCAGCTTCGAGTGCTTCTGGCAACAACTCTGGCAGTTTGTTGGCTAATGCATTCAGGGCATCGGCGCGATATCTCTCATCCTGAATTGCCCTGGTGGCTTCGAGTGCTTGTAGCAACAACTCTGGTGGCAGTTTGTCGGCTAATGCACTCAGGGCATCGGCGCGATATCTCTCATCCTGAATTGCCTTGGCGGCTTCGAGTGCTTCTGGCAACAACTCTGGCAGTTTGTCGGCTAATGCACTCAGGGTATCGGCTATGGCGCGAGATGTCTCAAACTGAATTGCCCTGGCGGCTTCGAGTGCTTGTGGCAACAACTCTAGTGGCAGTTTGTCGGCTAATGCACTCAGGGCATCGGCTAGGGCGCGAGATGTCTCAGACTGAATTGCCTTGGCGGCTTCGAGTGCTTGTAGCAACAACTCTGGCAGTTTGTCAGTTAATACAATCAGGGCATCGGCGCGAGATGTCTTAGACTGAATTGCCCTGGCGGCAGAGAGTGCTTCTGGCAACAACTCTGGTGGCAGTTTGTCAGCTAATGCACTCAGGGCATTGGCGCGATACCTCTCATTCAAAATCCCCAGCGCTGCCTCTAGAGCTTCTGGCAACAACTCTGGCAGTTTGTCGGCCAATGCACTCAAGGCATCGGCGCGATATCTTTCATCCTGAATTGCCCTGGCGGCAAAGAGTGCCTTTTGCAGTGCTAAGTCTTGAAGATTTGGTGGCAAATAGGCGACTAGTTTTGTCAGCGAATTAATTTTCTGATTAGGATTTGGGTTTTGTAGAGCGTAAGCCAGTCCTTGTTCAGGAGTCCAGAAATTGTTTTTAACTAGTGCAACCAGCAGTTCTGCTGGTAAATTAGCTGCCAGACTATTAAGAGATGCAGTAATCAAAGCATAGCGACACTGCCAACCCACCACTTGCGGCAAGGTTGCTTCAGTCCAATTTGCTTTTGCTAGTTCCCAAGCACGAGCAACATCTGTGATGTAACCGCCAGTTTGTGCCAATTGTTCTCGCGCTTCATACCAGCCATTGCTTCCAGTTGCAGACTCTTCCCGCAATAACTGGTGAATCTCTTCAAACTGTCCAGCCTTTTCCAAATGCCAAACTAAACGCTGATGAATGTAACCATCATCGAGTAAAGTATGCCATAAACCATTCTGTGTTTTCTGCCGATACTTCTTTAAAAAAGCAGCGTGAACATCAGCAAGGTTTAAACCCAACCCAGCCAAATCTCCTGGGCGCTTTGGCACAGAGGGAGCAGTTAACAAATTACAAGCTAAATCGTGGAATAAGTCATGTAAGCGATAGGTAGGCATACCATCAGCAAGCGGTACTCCTGTTAATAGCAATGCTTTATTCCGTAAATATTGCAACATCTTGGCAGCATCACGCTTATCCATTTGCCACAGCGTTGCCGCCATCATCTTATTAATGTTGACATCCTCCGGCAATACCCCTAACCAAGAGAAATGCTGCTGCTTTTCTGGTGGCATTCTCTTGACACTCAAATTTAATGATGCGGTTAAACTCAGGCGTTTTAAACTAGCCTCATCAGTAATTTCTTCGGTTTCCGGTCGGTCAAAACTTGTTAATCTGGCTACTTCTTGCTGAATATCCGCCAACAGTTCATTCCAAGTCGTACCACAGGCAACTTCGGCAGCTGCAAGTTCCAATGCTAGGGGAAGATAACCAACGCCTTTGGCTAAATTTTCTGCTGAGTGACGTTCTGTGCTTGTAATCTCGCGTCTTAATTTCTTCGTCAGCAATTCCATTGCCTGGTCTGGTTTCATGATATACAGGCTGTAGGTGTTGGCTGCTAAGGCATCGGCAATGTGACCTTCACGAGTAGTTACTAAAACTTGACAACGCGCCCCACCAACATTAAAAGCTTGTGCATTTTCGGTATTCCAAGCATCGTCCACCACCAGCAACACAGCCTTGTCGTAAAGCAGAGTCCGCAAATGCATAGAAGTTGCTTCTACACTTGTAGGTTTAAAGCTATAGTCTCCTAATGCTTGCACCCAGCCACTAAGTAAAGCCAGCACATTGGGTTGTTGACCTAATGTTGCCCAAAGAATGCCATCACAAAAACGAGATTGTATCTCTACATCATGAGCTAAAGCCGCAGCTAAAGTAGATTTGCCCACCGAACCCAAACCGTGAATTGCAGTAATTACCAAAGTGCGACTATCAGACGATGAACCATTTAAAAGACGAGTCTTTAAATCATCGCTGTATTCTGGGCGTTCTACAAAGTATGTAGGTAAAGGTGGCGCTTGAAATATACTTGTGTGACCTAACCCCCTAACCCCCTTTTCTACAAGAGAATGGGAAAAATTCAAAGCCTCTCTCCCTGTGGGGGAGAGGTTTGGAGAGGGGTTATTTAATTTCGATTTCTCTGGTCTACTACTTTCCCAAGCTTCATCAAATTGTTTTAAGTTCTTTTCCCTATCTCTTGACCATAGCTTGAGTGTAAAGTGCCATTCGTCAACACCCTTGGTTTGCAGACGGTTATCTTCCAGAATCTTCAAGAAATCCTTCAGCAAATTCAGCGCTTCTCGAATTTGCGTTTTAGTTAACTTGCCAGGATATTTATCTTTTTGGGTCAGCAACTCCAATGTTACCAACGTAGTCTGCACAGTCAGCTTGGGGTTAGCGCTGTCTGCTTCTTTCCAGTCGAACTCAATTTTAAAGTTAGCGTCCTCAAATTCTCTATCGGCAAAACAAAGCAACGCCTCTAGCAGACGCTTGACTCGCTTTTGAATTTGAGGCCCATAGGTAATTCGTGGCATTACATCCAAAAAATTGAGTAAGAAATTTGGGGCTACCCCAGATTGAAACTACCACCCCAAACTCATGTAATCCAGATTCTAAGGCATTTTCAGCAAGATTAGGGTATTTGCATCAGGGCACAACCCCAAAGAGAACCTGTATTTAACAACTCTTTGGGGTACAAACAAATGCAAATTAAGCGTCATATTCTCAGTAAAACCATTGCTTTGTTGCTGGCAATGCAACTATTCTTGATTGGTTTACAAGCTAAAAGCCGAATCGAGCAAGATAACTCATCCATTGAGGCGTTAATTTGGATGACTCAACAATATATTTCAGTGCTGGTTAAAATTCGTAGCTTGCAGGATAAAAGGGAGAAAAACGATTCTCCAAAGCTCAAAAGTAAAAGATGAAATGGTAGGGTGTGTTAAGCAGAGGCGATGCCTACGGTGGTCACTGAGCCTGTCGAAGTGCGGTAAACTACGCAGTTTATCAGAGATAGTAGCGTGTTGTGGAAGTGCGATCCAAACAAGAAAAACCCCATCCCATCAAAGTTACGCTTTGTCTCATATCTTCGCAAGCAAAGAAGGGGTGTACAATGTCTAAGTTAATTTTGATAGCTTGTAGTAAGCACTTTAGTGCTTAAAATAATCAGGACTAAAGTCCTTACTACAAACTTGCTTATCTATCAATTTCAACTTGACGTACTACTAGCAAACTAGCCAACAAATACTCAGTCTATGTATTTGGCTCTTAAGGCTTGGCTACACTAGTAACATCCTTGTTAAGAACCCCTAAAGCTGTAGACAAATTCGATTTATTTGGTGCAGAGGCTTTCAGTCCTGCCTCAATCTCATCGGCTTTATCTTCAATTTGTTTGTAGGTAGTAGGAGATTTAGCTTTGACTCCATCCTCAACCTTTGACCATAAATCTTCAAATTTATCAAATTCCCCTTTCGCTTTGGTAAAATCTCCCGCCTCAACTGCGGTCTTAGTATTGGTAACAACACCCTGTAGACCTTGAAATTCAGTTGTTGTAGCCGGAGTGGCTGCTGCACTAGGGGTGGTTGTCGCAGCCGGAGTGGCTGTTGTATCAGAGATAGAACTCCCAGCAGGTGGCGTTTGTGCAGTAGGTTCTTCAGCCTGATTGCATCCAACCAAAGTCATCATGCTGATTGCAGCAACTATTAATACTGGATTAAAACGATTCATTCTAAACTCCTCATCAAAACTCGTTTGTGTAGACTAGTACCGCAAAGCGGAAATCAAAAGTCTTTCATTTTGGGCTTTCTGGCTGTAATGAAATAGTAGGTTTGTTTTTGCCGACTTGTACTAGCGTTCATATTTTACGTTGACTATCAACAAAAATATTACCTAATATTTTTGTCATTCAAATATTAATGCTATCAAGGTAAAAAACTCGGAAAGAACCAATATTTTCTCTTTCCGAGTTTTTTATTTGCTGTGCTTTCCCTTAGAGGTTGTTTGAAAAGTGATTGGCTGTGATTTTAATTGCATTGTTACCCCCCTTAGTCCCCCCTTTAGAAGGGGGGAAACAAGAAAAATCCGGTTCCCTCCCCTTGTAAAGGGGAGGGTTAGGGTGGGGTAAAAAATATTTAATACATCAATCGTGACTTTTCAAACATCCTCTTAAGAACAGAGTCTATCAAGACTCCTCACACCAATTGCTGAGTTCGAGTCTTGTCTGAAAAAACTCGATTTTTCTCATTTCATTTGCATTTCAGGTGATATTGAGCCTACATTAGCGTATTGGGAAAAAGTTTCTACCACTGGAAAAATACCATGAAACGTTCATTTCGTAAGTATCATCGTATCCTTGGCATCATCCTATCTGTGCCACTTATGTTAACCGTGCTGACTGGAATATTAACAACCTTTGTCCGCGAGTGGTCTATTGGTATAGGAGTTCCAGCTAGCTTCCTGTTAAGTATCCATACAGGCGAAATCTTTCATCTGCAAGGAATCTACCCAATTTTGAATGGATTAGGACTTCTGGCATTGTTGGTGACAGGATTAAATATGTCTGGTTTATTTGGTAAAAAAGCTCGGCAAAACCCTAATAATTAAACTAAGAAGCTAGTGGCAAACGTACCTGAATGAATACAGTGTAACCATTTCATTGATTTTGAATGAGCGGTTTATTTACGCCGTGGCTTGCTAGCTAGTAATTTCAAGACTCTATTTCAGCTAATTCTAACCAGCGTTCAGTCGCTACATCGATCGCGTGCTTGAGATTTTCCACCTGATTATAGAGTTTTTGCACTTCGCTATAATTCCCCGGTGAGACATTCGCCAGTGTTTTCTCGGTTTCCGCTTTCTGGGCCTCTAACTCGGCAATTTTACCTTCCAACTGGTCAAATTCTTTCTTTTCCCAATTAGATAACCTCCGCCGCTTGGTATTCTCTACCTGTTTGGGTGAAGCCGCACCATTTTGGACTTCGGCATTTTTGGGTTTCTCTTTAGCGTTCGCAGCTTGTTGCTGTGCTTCTTCAGCCTTCTTATAGTCCAGATAAATCGAGTAATTACCTGGATATTGCCTCAGATTACCGCCTTCTTCAAAGGAAAATACTGTGTCGATGGTGCGATCGAGAAAGTAGCGATCGTGAGAAACTACAATTACACACCCGACAAAATCTTCTAAATAATCCTCTAATACTGCCAATGTCTGAACATCTAAATCATTTGTCGGTTCATCTAAAATTAAGACATTAGGCGCACTCATCAAAACCCGCAACAGAAATAAACGGCGTTTTTCCCCACCCGAAAGTTTACTAATTGGGGCATACTGCTGATTACCAGGAAACAAAAACCGCTCCAACATTTGCGAAGCGGTGATTTGAGTACCATCGGTAATTTTGACAAATTCTCCTTCTTCTTTGATGTAGTCAATCACGCGCTGATTTTCGTTTAAGGCTGTGAGCAATTCTTCCGAATGCTGGTTAAAATAACCGATGTGAACTGTAGTACCAATTTCCGCAATGCCGGAATCTGGCTTAATCCGTCCAGTAATGATATCCATTAAAGTGGATTTACCAGCACCGTTAGCGCCAATAATGCCGATGCGGTCTTCTGGACTAAATTCGTAGGTGAAATTATTAATCAGAGTGCGTCCATTGTATGCCTTAGAAATGTTATCTAACTCAATAACCTTTTTCCCAATGCGACGACCGACTGTCGAAATATCAACTTTACCCTGAACTTGTTTAAATTCAGTATCCCGCAGAGCGTGAGCGCGGTCAATTCGAGCTTTTTGCTTGGTACTTCTGGCTTTTGGGCCTTTTTTGAGCCATTCCAACTCGCGGCGCAATAAGCCTTGGTGTTTGCGTTGACTGCTGACGGCAGATTCTTCAGCTAAAGCTTTCTTTTCGAGGTAATATGAGTAGTTACCTGTATAGGTGTAAATGTCGCCTCGGTCGATTTCAATAATCCGGTTGGTAACGCGATCTAGAAAATAGCGATCGTGGGTAATCAGAAACAATGCACCGCGATAGCGATTTAAATAACTTTGTAACCATTCCACAGAAAGAGCATCAAGATGGTTTGTCGGTTCATCCATGAGCAAAGCATCTGGTTCTGATAGCAAAGCTGATGCTAAAGCAATGCGCTTGCGATAGCCTCCAGATAAAGTACTTATCTTGGCATCAAAATCAGAAATTCCTAATTTTGTCAGAATGATTTTGGCATTAGTTTCTAATTCCCAAGCACCAGTCGTATCCATCTGTTGCATCACCACAGAAAGGCGAGACATCAGTTGACTATCATCTGGATAGTGAACCAATTTATCAGAAAGTTCTTCATACTCGCGTACTAAAGCCATGTGTTCGCCACTGTCAGCGAAAACTTGCTCTAAAACTGTGTGATTTTCATCTAAATCTGGCTGCTGAGGTAAGTAGATAATTTTAGAACCGGAATTAATTAAAATTTGACCGCTATCAATGGATTCTAACCCAGCGATCATTTTTAATAGAGTTGATTTACCTGAACCGTTAGTACCAATTAATCCCACTTTATCGGTAGCATCAAGGCTAAAGCTAGCATCTTTTAAAATTTCCTTGATACCAAAGTCTTTTTTTACTGATTGTAGTGTAATAATACTCATAAGATTGAAGTCATTAATTATTTTTCATTAGTGAGTAGGTAAGGTATTTGCCTTACCTACATTCGCAAAACTCTATACAAATAAATCCAAGGGAAGGTGTCCATACATTTCGTTGATTCCATCTTCGTCATAAGACTGGCAAGATACTAATACACCACGATGATGTCCATCATAGGAATCAAGATAACACAAGCCGTTTTTGCCATTTAATTTGATATAAACTGGCCCTTCGGGTGTAAGTAAATTGTTTGGCGGTTCATAACCCAAAGCCAGAGAATAGGTTTTCATTGCCAATATTCCTTCTTCTGCCGTATCAGCACAAATTCCTAAAATTTGGTAATCAGTAAGCTTGGTGAGCAAAATTAAGGCATTACGAATTACTACTTTTTCTGATGAGTTGAGGATAGGGGCAATGTCTAGACAGTTGAATTTGTTCAGTAATTTTTTCGCTTCTTCGGCAGTGAGATTTTGAGGATTGGAGGTTGACATAAACTTCGACTATTATCTGGTTAGCTTTTCTGTGGTGTTTGAGTTGGGACTAGGACCGCAAGGCAAAAGTCACTCATGCTTGAATTTTGGGCTTTCTGGCTGTAATGAAATGGAACGTTTCCACTGATCTGTACTAACCCAACTTATACCATTTTGGATTTTAGGTTTTGAATTGGAAATAGTCCAATGTATTGGAGAATTTGTCTGAGGTCAGAGCAAATTCCATAATTTTAGACCTTGCAGTCTCATGCCCACTTCCCTTTTACGGTTGATTTTGGACATTCCCAAGGTTGAATATAAAGGGTACGCCATTTTTTGAGTCATTACCCATAACCAAGACTTTCGGCATCTGAGCGCCGCCAGTCTTCCAAGCTTCAATGGCTTCTTTTTGCAGAACTAACTGCCCTCCTTGGGCTTTGAGTGTCTCTGCTAAAAGTCTTTGAGCTTCTGCCCTACCTTTGGCGCGATTCACGTCTGCTTGCGCTTCTTGTTCGGCTTCCCGTGCTACATAAACGGCTCTTTGCGCTCGTTGTTCAGCAATTTGTTTTTCTTCAACTGCTCTGGCAAATTCTGGTGAGAATGCTAAATCAACTACGCTAGTATCTAACACAATTATCCCATATTTGTCTAAGCGATCGCCTAACGCATTATCGAAGTCTTCTTTTAACTCACTTCGTTTGGTAATCGCTTCTTCTACTGTTCTTCTAGCTGCGGCAATTTTAAATGCTTCTTGTGTCTGAGGGGCAATGATTTTTGAAACAATATTCTCTAATGTTCCTTGTTTTCTTCTAACTTCAACTACCTTTATCGGATCGAGGCGAAAGTTAATTGCAAATCTTGCAGATAAATTTTGCAAATCTTTAGTGGAACTCTCTGCTGGTACTTCAAATTTTTGCACCGTTAAATCATATACATCTATCACGGTGATAAAAGGCGGTTTTAAATGAATACCTTCCAATAAAGCGCCATCTCTGGCTTTACCCAAGATGCTGATTACTCCTGCTTGTCCTGGGTTAATAATGATAAAGGAATTTAGCCCAATAATCACCAGTATTGCTAACACAATTCCCAAAACTGTGGTTTGCCAATTACCCAATTGCTGATTTTTCAAATTCCCTTCTCCAATATTTAGTTAGTCATACCAATTCTATATGAGGCTGCATAGAAATATAGAATAAAAAACATGGAAGATTAAAGAGCAAAAGCAAACGATGGCACGTCCTTTCAACGTAGAAATATCGGAGAGTGCTGAGTATTTGTCCAAAAGTCTCAAGAAGGCTCGCACAGCTTTTGAAAAAGAACGTTTACAAATGATGTGGTGGATAAAAACAGAACAAGTTAGACAGCATAAGGAATTAAGCCAACGACTGGGTAGAGATGGCTCAACCGTAACAAGGTGGTTACAAAAGTATCGACAAGGATTCTATGCATCTTCATAGAAAAGAGCTTCTAGGATAAAATTATAAGAAGAGGCAGAAATCACCTGCTCAAAAGTAAGTTGGTCGAATAATTCTTGGATGCGATCGCGTAATACCAATTCTGTATGAAGATGCACATAAAAAGACCCCACTGTAGTCCCCTCGATGCCTTGGGGGGACGGCGTAGCCGGGGGGTAAATATATGTAGCTTCAATTCAAATAAAATGCGATCGCATACAAAAAAAATGGTAACGATCGATTTCACAAAATGCTACGTTAACCTTTATGATGACGATAGCAACAAGCAAAAATCGTACCTATTAAGTCAATGAAATGGATCTTAACAACTGCTTTGATTTTGAGCAGCACTACTCAATATTCTGCACAAGTAATAGATCGAGCTAAACAACCAACTACTAATAAACAGCCTGCACAACCAGTTAAAACACCTGCTTCACTTCAACAACCTACTTCTCGACCAGTTTTTACTTTGCCAAAAGCACCTGCTCCATTAAGTCCTGTATCTGGGCGTAGAACAGGAATGGGTAGTCGAGATAATTGTCCTGCGGTTTCAACCCCGCTCACTGCCTTAGTACCATTTCAAGAGGAACAAAAGGTTGGCAAACAGACAAACAAATCAATTATCGGGACTGTAGAAGGACTAACCACTTTAGAACGGCCTACGTTTTGGTTTTACATTCCCTACACTAAGAATTTGTCTAATTCAAGTGCTGAATTTAGCTTACAGGATAGCGCCGAAAATGATGTTTATAGAAATGCGATCGCCCTACCTTCAAAGCCAAGCATCATTGGTATTTCTCTCGCTAGTACTGCTTCATTAAAAGTAGATAATACATATCGCTGGTATTTCAAAGTACGTTGTAACCAAGAGACAGCAAGCATTCCTGTATATGTAGAAGGGGACATTAAAAGAATCAATTTAGATGCTCGTGTTATGCAACAATTAGAAGCCGCAAATGAGCCTAGAAAAAAAATTATAATTTATGCTAAAAAAGGGATTTGGTTTGACGCTTTAGATATGCTAGCACAAATACGTATTTCTAATTATAATGATGCATATCTTGAAAAAGATTGGCAAAGTTTATTGCAATCAATCAATTTGGATAATCTTGCTACGATGCCCCTAATAAAATTACCAACCCGCTAATAATTTCATATCCAGTAAAGTATCTATAAACCTAGATTTTTACAACCAATTACCAACTATAACGTAGGGTGCCCAGTACATCGGACGGTTATATTCAGGAGCTTCAAGTAATTTTAATTGAGCAAAGCGTAAAGCTTCTGCCGTAGTTTTACCAGTCACTAACTGGCGGTAAAATTCATCAATAAATAAAGCTGTAGAGTCATCGCCAATTTGCCATAGGGAGGCTAAAGTACTCCGCGCACCAGCACGCAGGGCAACTCCTGCTAATCCCAATGCAGCTCGGTTATCTCCTGCTGCTGTTTCGCAAGCACTCAAAACAAGTAATTCAACTGGCTCTGTTAGTTTTTGCTCTCTACTTTTGAGCAAACTATCTAATTCACTCACATTGATGCGTCCATCAGCTGCTAGGATAAAAGTGTCTTTTGCTTTAGAACTAAATTGCCCGTGAGTTGCCAAATGAACAACTCTAAAAGCTTGAGCGTTGATGGTTTTTGCTAAATTTGTACTGGTAAAATTTTTATCTAATAATGTAGTTGTCGATACGCCTGATTCCTGAATGAATTTCAGTTCAACCTTAACGTTGGGAAGTGGTGCAAACTTTTCATTTTTGGGTGGTTGTGATAGTCCTCCAGCAAGGGCATTTAATTTTTTCTGTCCTAGAGGTTTGGGAGTAAATAGTTGCAGTCCGGGGCTAATAGCTACAGAGTATTTTTGGACTAAATACTCTCTGCCATCATATAATGCAGACATCGGGATATTTCGCAGCAACCCATCTGGAATAAAGACTAGAGTATTAACTTTACTATTTTTAAGGTCTGTTTCAACTGGTTTAATTAACCAGTTATAAAGTTGTTGAGAAACTGTTTTAAATTTATGATCGGCATCGGGTTGGACTATTGTCTTTCGTATTTCTGTAATAACTTGCTCTACTTGCTGACGGTTGACTTGAGAAGTTTTATGAATCAACGGTTGCTTAGGAAGTTTGATGATAACTTCTAAATAGTTATCTAGGATAATCGGATAGAAAATAGCAGTATTCGGGTTGTTGCGGTCTACTACTTTGTCTAGCACCACAAATTGGTTGCTCAAGCAAGCTTCTCGAAAAAAATTGTCGAGTTCTGCAACTTGCAAGGCCTCTATTCGCTGACGTGCTTTATCTAAATCTGGTTTTCCTTGTCCTTTCTCTTGTAAAAGCAACTCTACAGACTGTCGATAAAGAGGTTCTATGCGATCGCGAAAATTGAACTGCACGTCTCGATTAACCGCGACTAAATCGCTGCGAAGAGATTGAAGAGTTGTTACAGCAGCATCATAAGCAGATATGGCGGCTTCGATATTTCCCTGTGCTTTGAGTAAGCGTCCTAACTGCCACTCAAGGCGATAAGCTATATCTGAGGCATCGATTTTTTGAGCCAGAAACAACCCTTGCTGCGTCAAATCCTGTGCTTCTTGCCATTGTTGGTTCTGCTCGTAAACTTCTCCCAAGCTGCCTAGTGCATAAGATTGGGCACGTTCATCGCCGATGATTTTGGCTTGTTGAACGCTAGTTGCCAGAATCTCTGCAATGTCTTTTTTGTTACCAATTGCGGTCAAAGTCTGAGCAAAATTGATCCGTGCATAAATACCAGCTTGATTGGTAGGCAGATTCGGGAGTTGAGATTGAATTGTGGGTATTAATGACTTTGCTTCAGTGATGCGTTCGTTTTCGACCAGCAAACTCAGCCGATTAATCAGGGCTTGAACTTTGGACAGAGAGTTTGGTGCAATTTTGGCAGCATTTTCATAATGAGCGATCGCACCTTTAATATTACTTAACGACCTAGCAGTATTACCGAGACTAAATTCCGTCAAGCTAATTTCTAGAGGCAGTTGCAGACGTTGAGCGATTTCTAAGCTTTGTTGTAAGTTTGTCTGGGATGACTCTAGTTCGCCTAATTGTTGTAAGACATTGCCAAGCGATCGCAAAGCTGTTACTTTTACGGGTGAGTCAGGTTGGGAAGTTAATTGTTGGGATACTTCATTCAATATATCTAAGCTACGGCGGTAAAAACCAGCAACTCGTAGAGCTTGTGCTTGGTTAATCCGGCTGCGCGTTACTCCAGCATTGTCACCTAATTTCTTCCAAATTTGCTCTGCTTCTTGTGATGTTTTCACAGATGCATCAGTTTGTCCCTGTGATAGTTGCAATTCGCCCTGAATATTTAGAGTTGGTGCCAGAATTTCTAACAATTCAGATTTTGGATTGTTGACATTTAACTTTTGATTTATCTCATCCCAGCCAAGCAAATTTAAGCTATTGTCAATAGTTGCATAAGCTTCTTTCCAGGAGCCGAGTTGCTGGTATACAACAGAGAGATTAGTCAGCGCTGCGGCTTGTGCGAGGTTATTGCTTTCTTGTTGATAGATACGGACAGCTTGTTGTAAAATAATTACGGCTTCAGTAAAGCGTCCAGCTTGATAAAGCCCTTCTCCTTGCTCAAGAAGTGCCTGTGGTTTTGTCGCTGGGGGTTTATTGGTTTGGATGTGAAACTCGTTTGGTGAATTTGTCTGGATTTGTTTAGCGAATGTACTAGGGATAATAGTCAGGAAAACAGCAAGGGTAAATAGGAGTACGGGAGTTACCGCAAATCTAATTACTCGCTTTGGCAGCTGAAATTTTGCCATGTTTCACACCTCCCTGAGATACAAAACAGGAAGCAGGTGTTTGCCAAGGACTGTGGGGGTTGAGTTGAGGAACTTGTGCTACTAATTCTATGTTTCCCTTGCGATCGATTACCCAGCCAGAAGCTTCCACAATTGGAATTGTAGCAGCAATGGGAGTAGTTGAAACTGCTGTTGGTTGTGGCACAGGCGTTGTGTTTGCCAAGTTTTCTGATTTTGGTCTTAATTTTACCCACGCAGACACAGTACTTGAATCTTGTAATGGTTCAGTAGGACTCATGGGTAGTCCGCCGCGTCCCGTTGCCACAAATGTATTTTGGAATTGCCGAGTTCCAGGTGTGCAGGCGGTAGAAATTTGCCTAGAAGCATCAACTAGATTAGTAGGGAGTTCGATTAAACCGCTAGTAGGGTCGATATCAGGTCTAGTGATTTCTACATTACCGCTCAAGGAGCGAGTTGCCCCTGTGGCGGTAATGTCGCTTGTTTGAAGAGAACCTATATCCCGAAACTGTAGGCCAAAGATACCTTTAGTATTGATTTTGACATTACCGCCACGAAAATCAGTAGAGTTGGCAGTGATGTCGCTATTTTGAAAGCCAGCCAGGACATCGGCATTAATATTGATGTTGCCGCCAAAAACGTTTTCTCCTGTGGCATTGGTTATGATCTTGCTACCGCGAGTCATGATCAAATCTTTTGAATTAATGTTAATTGTCGCTTGTTCCCTATTCGAGTCAACTTTGGGGCTGCGTGTATTCGCGAGAAGTGAGCCGTTGTTTAAACGGATAGAGCGAGCATTTAACGTCATGTTGCCTGCAGTTGCTGTTCTGTTCTCAGAACTCCCCACGGTTATTTCTGCCCCATCTAGCACTAGCAAAGTATTAGTTCTCACCGTAAGATCACCCGCATCCACTCTTGGATTATTAAAGCGTGCATCAGTAGCTAACTTACTGGCAAACTCACCATTAGCGTTTTCACCAATCAATTGCACATCTTGGGCATCAACAGTCAAACTACCCCCCTTGCCCGCACCGGCACTGGCAGCACTTACCGCTGCCCCATCTCGCACTAGCAAGGTATTGGTTTTGACAGTAACATCACCCGCATTCCCTGTTGACTTTGAGTTTGCTTGAGCAAATAAGCCACTGCTATACTCAGCATCAGGGGTTGTACCAATCAGTTGCACATCTTGGGCATCAACCCTCAAATTTCCCCCCTTGCCCACACTGCGAGTGGCAGTACTTACCCGTCCCCCATCTCGCGCTAGCAGGGTATTGGTTTTAAGCGTAATATCACCTGCATCCCCTGTTGAGTTTGGCTCTGCAGTAGCAAACAAGCCACTAAATAACCGACTATCAGGGGTTGTACCAATCAGTTGCACATCTTGGGCATCAACCCTCAAATTTCCCCCCTTGCCCGCACCGAAAGTGCTAGCATTTACCTGTGCTCCATCTCGCACTAGCAGGGTATTGGTTCTGAGCGTAAGATCACCCGCATCCCCTGTTGAGTTTGGCTCGGCATCAGCAATCAAGCCACTGGGAAACTGACCATCAGCGCTTGTACCAATCAATTGCACATCTTGGGCATCAACCCTCAAATTTCCCCCTTTGCCCGCACCATATGTAAGAGTATTTATCTGTGCCCCACTCTCAAGCCGCAAGTTGCTTGCACTGATACTGACATCACCTCCCTGTCCATTTGCTCCTGATTGCACCAGATTAGTAATCTCACTACTAGTGTTAAGGTTTATTGCGACCGTGGCATTAACCGAAATATTTCCTGCCTGAGTACCAACTGTCCCTAAACCTTCTGCTATTCCAGCCCGAAGGAAACTTGTTCCCGTCATCTCTAAATTACGGGTATTAACTGCAATACTACCGCCTCCGTTTGAGATAACATCAACTCTGGCACCATTCGTCAGCGATACATCCGCTCGCTGCACTCCCACAGGAAAACTCAAACTCCCATCATCATTGAGTCCTACCGTCCCAGCAGCAGATAATCCTCCTAACTCAACTCGTCCACCAAAAGCATTCAACTGACCCCCATCCATCTTGATATCGCCGCCTACTAGCAGCAAACTCTGACCATTTGGGACACGTAAACCAATTGCATCTTCACCGTCCAGACGAGTTCCTGCTGGCGCAATTGAAATATTTTGAATCGGGGAAGCCGCAATTTGATTGAATAATAAGGCATTTGGATTTACTGTTAACAAGGCTGAAGGTGCTTCTGGATTCGAGGCGCTGAAAAATCCCAAATTGCCAAACCCAATGGCATTGGCTGTTGTGGCGACAAACGAACCGCCGATGTTCAAACTAGCATTTTTACCAAAAATAATCCCATTGGGATTAATTAGAAACAGATTGGCTCTGCCCTTAGATTTGATTAAACCATCAATATTAGAAATTAACTTGCCTGTTACTCGTGTCAGGATGTTCTGAATATCGGGTGCATTATCGAACAAAGCAGTACTGCCATTGGGAACAGAGAACTCCCCAAAGCTGTGGAACAGATTACCCCCTCTTGTGGTTCCACCTTTAATAATCCTGGTATTGCCCTGTAATTTCACATTGGAATTATTTGGCAGAGTGCCATCTGGGGTGATTTGGGCAACTGAGATATTTGCATAAAAGGCGATGAACCCACTTCCAATGGCAATTCCTAGACCTTGTAACCAGTCCAAAGGCGCACTTCTAAAAGACATTGGACTCTCCTATAGAAAAGGAAATTTAGCTTGGAAGCCTTAATCCAGAGTGTAAGTATCAGGTTAATAAATTTATGTATAAGAGAGGATATTAGCAAATTGGCGTTACTAAATCAAGTAAATAAACTAGATCAAACGCATCTAAAGTATAAGAATCCTTCAATAGCAAGGGTTTGAGCGTTTGAGAATTGAGGCTATTTTTTCAATAATATCCTTATGCAGCGAGGCTTTCACAAATTACGCGCATTTGCCCCGATTAATAAAATCAACTCACTGCTACCAATTAAAAATCAGAAGGCAAAGCGAAAAAACTTCTGATTCTCAGCCGTGAATAAAATCAACTCACTGCTACCAATTAAAAATCAGAAGGCAAAGCGTAAAAAACCTCTGATTCTCAGCCGTGAATAAAATCAACTCACTGCTACCAATTAAGAATC